>MHFR01000045.1:533-62492 GCA_001804285.1 Candidatus Danuiimicrobium aquiferis | reverse complement strand
GGCTTGCTCAGTAACCTTGATGATGAGGCAACGATTCGATGCCCCTTACTTCCTTCGGTTACCTTTTATTATGAGTCAACTGGCCTGTACCATTTCCAAAAGTGCAGGGTTCTATACCAATGAAGTCAGAACCTGGCACTTTTGGAAATGGTACCGGGCGTATAGTTACTCGAAAAAACGTTTAAAAAAACTCTGCACTGCCTTGCCGGACGGCGCCGAAACGGGCGCCACTTTATCTTGGAAAATTTTAACGGTCGATAACATATTATCTGACCACGGCCAAATCATGACGAAACTGCAGACTTCCCCATCATGCAAGCAATAAAGTGTCTGATCCGATCGTATTCCCCCATAGGGGCCTGCATATTTTTTGGCAATCCCCGATGGGAATTCATTCGGAGCTTTAAGCGGTTTGCCGAAAAACTGGTCAAAAAACGCGGTAAGTTGACTGAGATTTTGATTCGTGGAAACCACTTCGAGTTTTTCCGGCAAATCAACACGGATTTCGTGTAGTTCAACGGTTTTGATTTGCTTTAATAATTCGACAAAGGTCATAAGATCTCCTTGACTAAACAGGTTGCAGTAAACAGGATTGCCATGGTTCCAGATGAATCGGAATTCCGTTTTCAATTTCTTCTTTCCGGACAGGGGGCATATTTTGTTTCGTTAAATGATCACGCAAGCGCAAAGTCGGTGCCTTTGAAAAAAAACACTCCGGGATGCTAATTCTCGCCTGAGATCCAAGTTGCGAATAATTAACCATGATAACGCGCACGTCCGATTCATCATGCCAGCACCATGCCAAAATATTCCGATGAGATGAATTCCCCGAATCAAAGGGCTGGCATTCTAAAAACATCCATTTCCCGTAATGCATCACCGCCACACGTGCGTAATCAAGGAGCTTTTCGTAGAAATCAGCAATCTCGCGATCCGCACCCTCATGCGGCTCCTGTTGCAGCTGAATCGGCAAATGAATTTTCTTCCCTTCAAACTGTCCATCATGAAACAAATGCATTCCGGGAATGGTCGCCATCACGACAGCAGCCGCTTTAGACTTTTCAACGCCAAAAGCCGAAACAGCTCTTTGTTCATCATGGTTTTCGATAAAACGCACCATCCCGTTTTGAAGCGCTGCGTCCATTTTTAAATAATCCCTTAAATCTGCCGATCCGGAATGGAGCAAAAGATCGTACAGCTTTTTATCATACGTAAAATCAAAACCAAGATCCTGTAATCTCTTTTCAAGATCCCAATAAACTTCCGCCATGAAAATAAATTTGGGATAGCGACGCTTTACCTCGCGAATCGCGAGCGCCCAAAACTCTTTGTTCGGCAATGTCACATTCCCAAGAAACGCCCCCCAAATCCATGCAAATACATCATTCAATCCTAACATCGCCATATCACAGCGGACACCATCACAAAGTTCCGCCACCTTTAGCAATTCACCAATCAACGCTGCACGCATGTCTTCCGAAAAAAAATTGACCTGAACCGTGTCAGACCATGGGGGAAAATAGGGATCACGGCCATGCGCAAGAATAGCACCGCTCGCTGATTTAAAAAACCAGCCGGGATGTTCACGTTGTAAATTTTCGTTTCCGTTGATAAAACGCGCCGGATTTGAAAATGTCCATGAATGGTCGATCGCCAAATGATTCGGCACAAAGTCGAGTATCAGCTTAATCCCCAACTGATTCAATCTCGATTTTACCTGAAGAAATTCTTCTTTGCTTCCGAGCCGCGAATCAATCTCGTAGGAATAAACGGCATACGGAGAACCTGTCACGTCGTCATCATTCCAGCCGGGTAAAATCCGGGTGTAATGCTCCCTCAGGCCTTGATGGTTCAATGCAATTTTGCGCGCTTCGGGACTTCTCTGCCAAACGCCCATCAGCCACACCAGATCGAAACCCCGGTTCATGAGCATCCGCCAGCCTCGATCAATAAAATCAGAGATGGTCGAATGCAGACGGTTTGCTTCATTTAAGCGTTGCAAAAAAGAAAGCGCATTAATTTGATACAGAATCGGGTGTGTCCGCATGAACCTTTTTTACCACTTTCCGGTTTTTTTAATTTCCGGTTTTGGAAAATCTTTAGTCATATCGAGCGATTGCCGAAAACATCATCCGGCAGCGAATATTCGCTTAATTGTCCGGTGATTTCCTGACCGGCGGTGTTAAATCAATCACTTTTTCGACATCAACTTCGATTAAATATTTCGGAACGGTGGGCAGATGTGCTTCATGATGGCGCTCCGTCAAAACACCCGCCTGCAAACTCTTAATCAGTCGATTTGAGATGCGCCGAACAATCCTTTTTTCCCATTTTTCGATAATATGCCCTTGAATTTCCTCGCGCGGAACAATCTTTGCCTTGCCTTGCAATGTATAACCCGCAAATGCGTGCTCATCGATTGCAGTAATACTAACTGTCGGATTTTTTTGAAGATTTTGAAAGGTCCGGTGATGATAAAGATCGATGACGAATACTTTACCTTCTTTTTCAAGTCCGACGATGCCTTTGACGGAACAATGAATTTTCCCAAATTCATCCAGGGTCGAAACGACCACCACCCCTTGTTTTTCGAGAAAATGCATCGCTTTTTCAGAAATGACACTCATTTGATCCTCTCCGCAATAATTCTTTATTAGCTTCTCTGTAAGTGAAAAACACGGGATTATTAAACCATAACTTCATCATAAAGTCATTTTGAAAAATATCATTTTAAAACAGATCCAATCCGATCTGTCAGAGGATAGCCTATCTATTGCGGAATGGGAAATAGAAGTCAGCGCGGGCTGGAATGCGAATGCGGCGGCGGAGGCGCTCCACGAAGGAAACTTCAACTTCTTCCCAGACACTTTCGGAAACATCTGTCCCGACTTCAAACCGACCACCCGCCATGGTTCCGCTGCCGCCGGCTTTACCCCGGCGTATAAAAATATCGCGTAAAATTTCACCTGCATCGACATTCAGGTTGGTCGTTCGAAATGAAATATACAATGTTCCCTTATAACGGCCCGTACAAAAAACCCACTTGATACCCCGGTAAGCCTGAAGAAAATCCGCAACCAACGAAACCAGATCGGGATTCACCACATTTTTCAGATGAGACACAATCAACCCACGGCAAAACATTGCGCCTTGTATCGACCTTGCAAGGGTTGAAAAAAACGACCGCGACCGTTCCGGATTTTGAATTTTGGCGAGTGCTCTTAAATCCGAATAATGTAAAATATCCAAATAGGTTTGAATGACGTCGCTCCGGTCAGCCCTGTACAAATTCATGGTATCCGATAAAATGCCATACGCAAGCGCCGTAGCGATCCTCTTCGGGATTTCGATATTCAGAAGAAGCAGTGCCTGCGTTAGAATCACGCAAGTCGCGCCGCACCCTGTGTCAATAATCGAAAGCTTCGCTTGGACTTTTTCAGAAAGCGGTTCGTGCTGATCAATCACAATCGTAGCCTTCCCGTTTTGGGGGAAAGAATTATTTCCAAACCCCGGTTGTGTATCTACAAGCACAATATTTGCATATTTTTTAAAATCAACGGGCCGAATCTTATGCAACCGAATCTTTAAAATATCCACCATGGCGCGGTTTTCCGTCCGTCCGATCACGCCTCCAAACACAATCCGGCTTTCAATCCCGAATTTTTTTTCAGCTATATATTGGAGCGTATACGCAGACGCGATTGCGTCAGGATCCGGAAAATCATGCACCATAACCAGTATATTCGGAATATTCTTTCTGTGCCGGGATAAAAAATGGATCAACCGCCGCGCATTCTTAAAAGAATCCGTCGGTTGAGCAATTTCAACGCTTTTCGGTTGTTCTTTTTTGAGGTTCGGCATGAGGCTTAATTGCTCTTTTGAGGAATCGCGACTTCAAGCGCTTTTTTAAGAACGCTTGTGTTGATGTGAGCCATGGCAAGCAAGCTCAGTAGCTGCACTTTGGTTTCTCCGTCGAGAAATGGGACAATATGGTTCCGGGAATCAAATTGATTCGTCAAAGAAAAAACATGATCCTGCGACTCGCGCATATCAAGCTCGATCCCAATTTTCTTGGCCAGCTTCCCAATATGAAGGCATTCCATCATCAGATTGGAATCCACTTTTTCCAGGAGTCTTCGCGTGCGCGTGTCAAGTTCATTCCTGAGAAAATGCGCTACATTTTCTTTTTCAAGTTCGATATCAAACGATTTCGCCATTTCAATAATTCGATAAACGGGAATTGCTTTTTTGGGACTAAATGATCCTTCAGCTAATTCTTCCACCGCCCGTTCAAGGCGCCGTTTCAGCGTATGGGCAGCCGCAAATCGAATTTCTTTCGGAATCGGAAGATTAATCGACCGGTAGATTTCGTTCATTTTCCGGTTTTCATCGAAAAGCTGCTCTTGCTGATTCGATATTTTTTCGATCATTTCGCCCGTTAAAATCGAAATCACTTTCTTTCTTTCCTCAAGCGGCAAATCTTTAAGAG
The DNA here is from genome assembly GCA_001804285.1 of Candidatus Danuiimicrobium aquiferis. Taxonomy (GTDB): domain Bacteria; phylum Omnitrophota; class Omnitrophia; order Omnitrophales; family Danuiimicrobiaceae; genus Danuiimicrobium; species Danuiimicrobium aquiferis. The sequence continues at coordinate 58,003 of MHFR01000045.1, read as the reverse complement.
AAAAATATTTTTCACCAAAATAAATGTCGATTTTCCGCATCAACTCGACCATGTGCAGCACTTCGAGCCCTTTAAATAATTCTTCTTCCACCTTCTTGAATTCCGAATACCCTTGGAAGGGCTTCACGGAACAACGGAAATCGTATTGGCCGATCTGAATGACCGCAAACACATAATCCGCCGCTTCAAACGTAATATTTGAATCAATCCGGATTCGCCCATAATTCAGGGTGATATTCCCAAAAGATTCCTTCCGCTGATATGACACTTTGAGGTTGTAGCAGTAAAGTTGAATATTTTCTTTTTCTCCAAAATAATCATTAAAAATCGAACAGGTCGCATAGCAGCTTGCCATATGCGCAAGTGAAAACATCGACGCCCTAACGAGTAATTGATAAACCCCGCGTCCATCGCGAAATTCAGGTACATTGCTCTTCGCCATCGCGAGCCGTTCTAAAAAATCTTTTTCAAAACTCTGATCGGAAACTTCCTCAGCCAGTTGAATCGCGCGCGCTGCATATTGTAAAATCTGAACTGTTTCAATTCCTGAGATTTCCGAAAAAAACCAGCCGCAACTCGTATACATGAGCATCGCATGCCGTTGCATCTCAAGAAGCTTCAGGCAAATCACCCGATTTTCTTCGCTGAGAGGAACGATCGCGTGTTCCGTCAAAAAAGCCTTTACATTTTCGGGCGAACGATTCAACACCACCGAAATATAATCATCCCTTGTTTCCCAAACATCCCGGAAATATTTTCCGCCGACTTCTTCAAAAACCCTGGCGAGTTCATCCCTCAACCAGTCAAGCGATTCCCGTAATGGTTTCCGCCAATGTTGATGCCACTCAGCCGGCCCGCCACCGCGGCAACCGCAATGATCTTTCCATCGCCGGATCCCATGCGCACAACTCCAAGCCGTTCCCTCGCCTTCTCCCGGATTCAACTTAATCGCATATTGCGGCGGATTTTCCTCTAAATATTCTCCAAAATTGACAATCCGAAGGCCCCGCTGCTCGGCCTCAACATTTAAAAAATACGCGAGTGTCCGATCGGCAAAATGCTTGTGATGGCCGAAGGTTTCTCCATCCGTCGCAACGCTGATGATCTGATTCGTCTGACGGTTCCGGTCAATCGCTCCGTCAAAACGGTTGGCGAGCGCCTTTGAATCACGCGACAAGTCAGAAAATCCGATATCTTTTGAAATCGGCCCGTCATAAACGAAAATGTCGATATATTTTTCGGGATCCAGTTCCGAGAAAATCCGGTATGGCTGTTTTGGGTCAATCGTCCCAACAGGAATGTGATGCCACTTGTCATCGTTGAGATGTTTAATTTGATTGATTTGATGCGGCTCGAGAATCGTAAATTTGATTCCATTCTTGATCAGCACCTCCATCGTCTGCTGATTACAAGCTGTCTCGGGAAGCCAAATCGCTTCGGGCTCGCGGCCGTAACGATAACGGAATTCAGACACACCCCATTTCACCTGTGTGTTCTGATCGCGCTCATTGGCAAGCGGCATAATCATGTGATTATAAACTTGCGCGATGGCATTTCCATGGCCTCCGTGTTTTTCTAAACTTTTCCGATCCGCCTCTAGTAAATATTTACATACAACCGTATGTTTCGTGGCAAGCCATGAAAGGAGCGTCGGCCCGAAATTAAAACTCATTCGTTCGTAATTATTAATAATGTTAACGATTTTCCATGTGTGATCGAGCACTCGAGCGCGGGCATTCGGGAGATAACATTCGGCATGAATTCGTTCGTTCCAATCATGGTAAGGGGCAGCACTTTCCTGGCTTTCAATCGCTTCCAGCCACGGATTCTCGCGTGGAGGTTGATAGAAATGTCCGTGCATACAAAGACATTTCTGCAGCTTCTTGGAATCACTCATCTTATGCCGTTTCCTCAGGAATTAAAATTATTCCCCAAAAAAGCCTCTTTATATTACAGTTTATTTAATTCCTTATAATTATCGGCTGGATGTTGTGGAAGCTAAGTACTAAATTTGGTGAGATTTTATCTGATCAATAAACAAATTAGGGAGGAATGCCGACCGGAATGACTGCTGAAGTCTATCAAGCCATTTATCTTACTTCTTCACTTCTTCCTTGCTCATAAAATGAGGTTCCTTGAGGGTATAAATAGTCTTGAGGTATTCTTCAATGCCTTCTTCTATCGTGTATTTTGTTTGGAAACCGAGTAACTTTTTTAAATGCTCCGTCGAAGCTTGTGTTTTATTTTGATAAAAGGAATAGAGATTATTAAAATAATCCGGTGCCAAGTGAGTTCCTAAAACGCCGTTAATAATCTCAATCAGGCGGTTAAAACTGGTTGCAACTCCCGTCCCGACATTCACCACACCGCTTTTCTTGGCTTGCATCGCAGCCAAATTAGCGCCGACCACATCCTTCACATAAATATGATCACGGCTCTGGTGACCGTCATGAAAAATCCGCGGACGCTTTCCGCTGCGAATCTGCTCCGCCAACTGATAAATCATGCTGGCCGCCGGCCCCTTAAATTGTTCGCGTTGGCCGAACACATTAAAATAGCGAAGCCCCACAATGATAATTTTTGCTTCGCGCGCAACTTTCATCGCCACTTGATCGGCGACGAATTTAGAATAACCATAAATATTGAGTGGATTTAAAATCCCCTCTTCTGACTGTGGCGCGGGCTCATTTCCATAAACAGCCGCCGAAGAAGCATAAACAAGTCTCGTTTCATTTTTAACGCAATAAGCCAAGACTTTTCGGATACTTTCGACATTCGCTTCCATCATCCGCTTCTGATCCATCACGGTCGTATCGGTAATCGCGGCCTCGTGAAACACAACATCAACGTTATCGAGCTTATTCCAATCAATTTCATTCACATCCTTTGCGATCACGTCCCCGTAGAAGCCTTTTAGCGTTTTAAAATTGCCGGATGAAAAGTCATCAATCACAATCACTTCCGCACCCTTTGATTCAAGCTCCAATGCAATATTGGAACCAACAAAACCTGCTCCACCAGTCACAATGGCTTTCACAACAGTTCCTCCTTAAACTTTTTTACAATTTGAACAATTTGCTCCGCAAATTTCCGCTTCTGTTCTTATCCCGCCATACGCTAATTTCTCAAGCTTATCGCCAGCCCACTCGAATAACATACGCGTGCGCTTTTCGTATGCTTTTTTTTCTAAAACCGAACCGACAATCAGCGGCAATGAAACCGAGGGTTCAACAAAAACCATCTGATGGTCTGCTTTTTTATTAATTTTTCCCCACGATTTTGCTTCCGACAGCGTACTTCCGCTTAATCCGCCCCAGTGGGGCGCGTCGGTTGTCATTTGAATGGCATATCGATGGCCGCCGGTATTACATCCAAAAATATAGGCCATCACAATCGAATCATTAATAAAATTCTTCGGAACACCGCCTGCCACGTAAATAGCAGCAGTACTTTTTGACTGAACTACAATTTGGGTCAACTCATAATTATCCTGGATTGAATTGATAACAATACTTTTCCGCCCTTCCTGCCGCGCGCGGTGATGATGCTCCGTCAAACCGATCCCGATACTTGAATCGTTCAGCGCGGGAGAAAAAACCGGAACCCCCTGCCGATAGGCTTCGCCTAAGATGGAGTTTGAATCAACGATACTTCGGGACAATTCACGGAGAAAAGCACGACTTGAATATTCTCCGGGCGGCAACGCATCTGAAAATTGTCCGATCTCCCTGTCGAGATTAATAAATTGTTCCTCGTCCACATAAGTATCATAGATTCGGTCGATTAAAAGATCCCGAAGAACCCGATCGTCAGCGTCCGGAGTCCCGCGGTAATGATGAAACCCACGCGCCCGGTATAAATCCTGATATAAAATTGCACCGGTCGAAACCACCACATCCACGAGTCCGTAAGCAATCATGTCACGAATCACTTTTCGCAATCCGGCGGCAATCAAGGGCCCCGCCAGCCCCAGTAAAATGGTCGGCCGTTCAGGGTCCTTAAGCATTCTCTCAAACACATCCGCACAGTCACCAAGATTCCTCGCCTGAATGGACATCTCTTGAAACCCATCCAGAAGCTTTGCGAGCGTATTTCCTTTAGACACATCAATGTCTACAACAGGCTGAGATAATATTTCAGCTTTCTGCTTCTTGAGCGCGGTATCTGATAGGCTTGTAAAAGGCAACTCATTCACAATAATCATTCCTTCCTTGGTCATTCCATTGTAAGAATGATTATTGTACAGGTTTTAGCGGCTGAAATCAATCGGGAGAAAAAAATGTAAAGCTATACGCCTAGGATCTGATTAATTTGCTTCAGAAGTTCCTTAGCATCGTAGGGTTTTGAAATATAACCGGCTATTCCTTCCGGGCTGAAAAGCTCAATCATTGCGGCCCGTGGTTTTGCGGAAAATACAACCACGGGAATTTTCGCTAATTCCGGATCACGTTTCAACTCACGAATCACGGCAAAACCATCCATCCCCGGCATAATCACATCCAAAAGAATTAAATCGGGCTTGGCTTTGCGAACGTCCTCAATGGTTTTCTCACCCATCGTGGTCGTAACTTTATAACCGAATGCCTGTAAACGCAACTTGGCCGTTTCGATTACATCCAACTCGTCATCTGCGATTAAAATATGTTTATTCATAGAAAATGAACTCGCTTATATTTCCCTATAATTATCGGTCAAATCAAAACCTACTTGAATGCCTAATTAGAAAGACGCTTGTTTCTTGTTCCACATCTGATAATACAAAAGCCCGACCAATGTTTTTGCATCAATAATTATACCACGAGAAACCATTGTTTGTAATTGCGTTAACCGTAAAATTTTGCGTGTAATAAACTCGTCAGAATCTTTTGCGCTCCTTTTCGGTCGCAAATCATGCGCCAAATATAAAGACAGACATTCGGTTGAAAAACCCGGTGCAGGATAAAAAACCCCCAATTTCTTCCATTTTCTCGCTTCAAATCCTATTTCTTCAATAATCTCGCGTTTCGCACATGCAAGCGGTGATTCGCCTTTTTCTAACGTCCCGGCGGGAAATTCCCAAATCACAGAATCTAACGCCGAGCGGTATTGCCGGATCATCACAAACCTGTCTTTCGATAAAACAGGAATCACCACAACAGCGCCCGGATGTCTCACAATGTCATGTTTCAAAAACTTTCCGTTCGGCGCTTTTTTACAAACCGTCTCAAGAGTAAAAATTTTTCCTTTAAAAATCACCTTCCTCGAAAGCGTCTTAAAATTAGAGTTACCCTTTGAGCTCATTTATATTCCTTTCAAATCGTTTAAAATCTCAACAGCAGTTTTCTCCGCAAAGTTTACGCCTTTAACCGGGACCCATTTTATGCGCTTATCGGACCGAAACCAAGTCATTTGCTTTTTAACAAGATGCCGCGTCCGTTTCTTAATTTCAGCAACAGTTTCTTCGAGCGTCTTTTTTTCGGCTATATGTTCGAGCAACTCTTTATACCCGATCGCCTCTCGGGCCGTTTCAGAAAACCCACCTTTTTTTAAGCACTCGACTTCGCGAAGCCATCCACTCGCCATCATCTCATCAACCCGCTGTTCAACTCGCTGATACAATTCTTCGCGATCGCGCATCACTCCATACATGTGAAATTGTCCTGAAAAATCGGCTTTTCTTTTTTCTTTGCCATACATCCCCGATTCTTCCGATAGTTCCCAAATTTCAAGGGCGCGAATAATCCGCTTTTTATCATTCGGATGAAGTTCTTTGGCGCGTTTGGGATTCACCTGCTGTAATTTTTCATATAGCGCTATTAAGCCTTTTTCTTTTTCGATTTTTCCCAACTTTTCCCGAACTTCATTCACTCTCCCGGGCAAAGGATCAAGGCCATCAACCACCGCCCGTATATATAAACCTGATCCGCCAACGAACAGTGGGAGTTTCCCTTTTCCTCTGATTTTCTGAATTGCTTTCAGCGCAAGCTCGCGATATTCGTAAACAGAAAAACTTTCCTGCGGCGAAATAATATCAATCAAGTGATGGGGAACTTCTTTTTGTTCTTCCGGAGAAGGTTTGGCGGTACCGATATCCATTCCTTTATAAATCTGCATGGAATCGCAGGAGATAATTTCGGCACAAGTGCGTCTCGCGAGTTCTAACCCAATCTCGGATTTTCCGGATGCTGTGGGACCGATAATGAATAGAATTTGGTCATTCATTACATTTTCTTCGGCGCGGATACGCCAAGAACGGTTAAACCGTTTCTAAGAACGAGCCGGACACAATGGGTGAGAAGAAGCCGTGCTTGAGTCAATGACGGGTCATCCGACACCACCCGGTGGAGCGCGTAGAATTTATGAAATGACGCTGCCAATTCCCGCAAATAATCAACAATCCGGTAAGGTTCTAAATTCGTCGCTGCCTGGACGAGTGCTTCCGGGAACTCCGACATTTTTTTAATCAAATTGATTTCTTCCGGTTCGATAATCCGCGACAAGTCCGCTTTCATCAAATCATCAACCTGTTCATCGGGCCGATTCGCATATGCCAAAATGCTCGAAATGCGCGCGTGCGCATATTGAAGATAATAGACCGGATTCTCATCCGACTGTTTTTTCGCAAGCTCCAGATCAAAATCAAGATGACTATCCACTTTGCGCATTAGAAAGAAAAACCGTGTTGCATCGACTCCGACCTCATCCATCAATTCCCGGAGCGTGACAAATTCGCCCGCCCGCGTCGACATCCGGACAGGCACCCCATCCCGATAAAGCGTCGTAAGCTGGACAATTAATACATCAATTTGATCTTTGGAATATCCGAGCGCCTGGCAGGCCGCTTTGAGCCTCGGAACATATCCGTGGTGGTCCGGCCCCCACAAATTGACAAGCCGTTCATAACCACGCCCGAATTTGACGGAGTGATAGGCGATATCCGGCGCTAAATAAGTATTTTCACCGGTCGATTTTCTCAACACTCGGTCTTTATCATCGCCAAAATCCGTCGATCGGAACCATACGGCACCTTCCGCTTCAAAAACCAACTGTTTCGCACGCAAGCGTTCAATCACTTCCTCAACCACTTTACGTTCATACAAACTCTTCTCACTAAAATAATTGTCAAATACAATCCGCATATCAGCGAGATCTTTTTTAATGCTATCCAAAATTTTCGTCACGCCAAACTGCCTGGCCGTGTCAATCGCTTCCGCTGATTTTTTCGACAACAAAGACTCGCCAAATTGTTCCTTAAGCTCGCGCGCAATATCAATCAAATAAGTCCCTTTATAACCTTCTTCCGGAAATGCATAGGGCTTGCCGCTCAACTCACAAAATCGAGCCCAAATACTCTCTCCGAGCAAACGGATTTGGCGGCCGGCATCGTTCAAATAGAATTCTTTATCCGCCTTAAACCCAACCGCATTCAAAATACGCGCCAGGGTGTCTCCCAGTGCTGCTTGGCGGCCATGCGCAATCGTCAGCGGTCCGGTTGGATTTGCACTTACAAATTCGATCAGAACTCTTTTTCCTTTTCCAAATTCAGATTTGCCGTAAGCCGCATCCGCTTTTGCCATATCAATCAAAAATCCGGCCGCAGAATTTTCAACCAATTTAAAATTTAGAAACCCGGGTTTCGCAACCGTCACACTTTTTACCCACTTTTGCCAATCTGCGTCGACCTTCATTTTCTTTTCAATGATCCGAAGACAGTGCGTAGCAATTTCAAAAGGCGCTTTTTTGAGCATCCTGCTGAGTTGAAAACCAAGATTAATCGAAAGGTCCCCATGTCCCTTGACCTTCGGAAGGTCAACATCATAATCAATTTTTTTAGGATCGATTGGCTGCTCGGGGCTTAACTCGGAAAGAATTTCAGGAAGAATGCGGTCGACCAGCTTTTTTAGTTCGTTTTTCATTCTTTTTCGTACCTTTAATTGTTTTTACGACTTTGGCTTCGCCCCAAAGCCGCCCTAAATGATAATAACTCCTCGTTTCATAATAAAACACATGGATCATCACATTGCTATAATCCAAAAGAACCCATTTGGCAGAAGTCAATCCTTCGACATGTGCAACCCGCACATTGTTCTGATCGAGAACATCCATAATATGATCTGCCAATGTCCGGACGTGGCGATCGGAAGTTCCGTGTACAATGAGAAAATAGTCCGCAATATCCGTCAGTTCCCGAACGTCTAAAACAACCGGATCAACCCCCATTTTTTCTTCTGCCGCATTTTTAGCAAGCAAAACAATATTTCGTGCATTCACTGATCAGTTACTCCTTTTATGAAATGTCCGGTTCTGTTTTTTGTCCAAGTGGAGCAATTTACGTTTCCAACCAATTCCGCTGCTGAAACCGCCCAAGGATCCGTCTTTCCGCAAAACCCGGTGACATGGAATCAAAATCGGGACTGGATTCCGGTTCAATGCATTTCCCACCGCACGTGCCGCTTTAGGAAATCCGCTCCTTCGCGCCAATTCGCCATAACAAATAGTTTCCCCGGGCGGCACATTTCGCAATGCCTGATAAATGCGCCGATCAAAAGTACCGAATTGCTGCCAATCGATTGGAATTCCGGATAATTCCGCCTGCCGGCCTTTAAAAAAACGCAAAAGGCCCTTTTCGCACATTTTGATATGCTGCAAAGATTCTTGAGAAGAAACCGGAATGGATAAATCGCTCCTGCGTTTTGTCGGAAAGTTGATCGATACAATTCCTCGCTTACTGGCGCGGATGAGGAATTCACCGACTGCCGTTTTAGCATACCCGGACAAAATCATTAGACTCATCAATTCCGTCAAAACGGAATTGTCAGTTTTTTATCGTCCCTCGGAGAAACGACAGCATACGTACGCTCTTTACCAAGCGTCCGGGTTTCCCCAATCTCATCACTCGCCTTTTGAATCGGCTCGACTATCTTTTTAATGGGCTTTCCACTACTTGCACAACCCAAAACAAAAGCCACACTGATCAATATAAATAAAATCCGAAATCGTCTCATTTCTTTCTTCTCCTGTTTGAGTAAATGGATTCTACCATCTTAATCAGGAATCGTCCAGTTTGCAGTAGCTGAAGAGAGTTTCGAGTTCCGGGTTCCGAGTTTTCAGTCGCAAGTGTTCCCTACTCCACCACAACCGCCAGTTCTCTAATCCCCCAAACAGCTCGCCTCTATTGTCTGAACCGCGGAATGACAAAAGGTGTCATTTTCTTGTATTGACGGTACGCGCCCCCAAAACGCTGTTCGAGTTCTTTCTCTTCTATCAGTTTAATTTCCAGCACCATGATGACTGCAAAAAACAAAACAAACCAAAATCCGCCCATGTAATTGAAAAGCGCTGCCCATCCCAAAAGATAAAAAAGATGTCCCACAATCATAGGATTTCGAACATATTGATACGGGCCAGAGGGAAGAAATGTTTGAGTAGGTACAATAGGCACCGGCGTTCCTTTTCCGCGCGACAGCTGCCACCAAATAGCCCACAACATCCATGGAATTCCAACAGCAAACGAAAGTGCAGCAATAACGTACTTGCCGCTGGCCGCGGGAAAAACTTCTCCGGGAAACAATAACCCAACCCCATAAAGCAGCGCCGGCCAACCCGCAATAAAAAGAATCGCGCCTAAAATTGTCGCAATCGTTTTGTACTTTGGTGTGAATTCTTTCCCGGATCTTCGAACCAAATAACCGATCGCTTTCTCAAACATTTCAGTCTTCTTGTTGTGGAGCTGCTGAACGTCCAAAGATATCACGCGCACATCAAATTTGATGCATGAAACAATCGTTTCTTCAGTGAAAGCACCTGGTTTTTTTATTTGCCGATTCCGATTGTAAAAGCAAATTGTGCATGGTACTTTTTTGTTATTTTTTTTGCCAACGCGGCTAATCGCGGTAATTAAATTATATGGCCTTTTTTTTATTTTGTTTTCGCCGGACCGATGTCGTTTTTGTCTTTGACCAAGAGGGCTTTTAATTTTTCCAAATCGAGCCCGCTTTCATCGAAGAATTGCTGAAGGTTGGCTCCTCCTTCAGCGTCTAAATTCAGTCCAAAGAATTTCTGCGCATTGGCGCCGCTCATAATCCATTTGATGTCTGCCTTCTGAATCGACTCGGCAAGCGCATGAAATTTTGCAATCATCACATCTTTGTGAATATCGAGCATCTTCACATTGAGCGCAGTTTCATTGAACTGTTTCAGCGCTTCAGCGAGTTTTAAAGTGCCGGCCGCTTCCGCCTCTTTTTTGATCTGAATAATGTTCGCCTCGGCTCGCCCGACGGCTTCGATTTCATTTGAATGGCCTTCGGCCTCTACCGTAAACTTGATACGCTGCGCCAATGCCAACTGTTCGATTTTCTCCTTCTCGATGTCCGCATGACCGACTTCGATTTTTCTTAGGGCCTCGATTTTTTGAGTGTTGGCTTTGGCCTCCTCTAACGCGATGTCTTGATTCTTCGTCTGCTCCGCGATGCCGATAGCTTTGTCTTTCTCAATTTGGCGCTTACGATAAAGCTCTTCCGCTTCGGCTTTAGCGATCTCGGCTTCTTTCGTCGTCGTCGCAACGCGTATATCCGCATCGCGACGGATGTCCGCGGCTACTTTTCTTTCAATGTCAGCGATGATTGTGCTACCCGCCGCGTCCTTAATATCTTTTAATTCCAGGTCAACAAGCTGAATTCCCCATTTAGGAAAGACAACCTCCACTTCTTTTGTAATAGCTTCGTCAAGCAACTGACGATTCATATAAATATCGAGCAGTGTTTGCTTGGTAACCACCGTTCGCCCGATGCTTTCCATAATCGCTTTCAAATCCTCGGAAAGCCTCATGAAATCAAACCCCATTTCTTTTTCCGCGTTTGATAGCACTAGGCGTTCGGCGGCCAGATTCAGGTCTCTGATGTTGATGAAGCAAACGATATCACAGACGAATTTCGCCATATTTTTATCATTCAGCTTGATATCATTCACCGGAATCGCCAGATTGGACAATGGAAGCCTGTTCAGTTTTGTAATAAACGGAATTACCCAGTAGGAACTTCTGCCTTCACGCGTAGAAAATGTATCTTTTTTATGACGTAAAATTCGGATATGCGCTTCATTGACCGGAACAACACGGTACAAACCGACCATACCCCCTAAAATGTGACGTAAAAAAAACAAACTGATTGCTCCGAGAACCACTAACCCCGTTATTAAATACGGCATGCTAATTCCTCCTTGGTTTATTTGTCACACACATAGTGTCTATCCATGCAGACCTTTTTGAACACCCGCGGGGAATCTGATTTTGCACTTTGATTCCAACTTTGGGTCACGGTTGAAATTGTATTGTTTCCTTTGTTCCACAGTCAATCGTTTCTTTTAGAAAAAAGCACCCCTTCTAATACGTACGGGATTCAAATTAAACCCTGTACTTTTGGAAGGGGTACCGCCTACAACCGGAAACAGTTCGTAATCGGCATCCGTCGGCCGAACCAGGCCTTCTCACTGACTCGCAACGCCGGCGCGAGCTGGCGGCGTTTGTATTCATTGAAGTCTACTTTAGAAACCACACGGCGAACGGTTTCCGCAGGAATCCCTTTCGATTTTAATTCTTCGCAAATCTCTTCAAATCCAAGATTTTTTTCGATATACAAATGGAGAATCGCGTCCAGGATGTCATATTCCGGAAGCGAATCCGAATCTTTTTGATTCGGCCGAAGTTCCGCTGACGGGGCTTTGTTAATAATGGTTTTCGGAATCACCGATGAAACGGAATTCCGGTAATCGGCAAGGCGGTAGACATCCACCTTGAACACATCGCCAATGACGGACAACCCACCGCACATATCGCCGTATAGTGTTCCGTAACCCATGGCCAGTTCCGATTTATTTCCGGTCGTAAGGAGAAGAGCGCCTTCGTCATTCGAAAGGTACATCAGCTGCATCCCGCGTAATCGCGCCTGAAGATTTTCCATCGCAAGCGAAATGGTTCTATCTTCGCTCGCCGAAGTACCACGTTTTTTCTTTTCCTTGATGGTCTCTTCGACAAATTTCGTGTATTGCTGTTTAATGGGCTTCACCCGAAATTCGACCCCGAGATTGCGGGCCAATATTTCAGAATCCGCCCAGCTCCCTTTCGAAGAAAACGGCCCCGGCATCGTCACCCCAATCACGGCTTCCGGCCCGAGCGCATCAGCTGCAATCACCGCAACCAGCGCCGAATCAATTCCGCCGCTCAATCCCAACACCACTTTTTTAAATCCATTTTTCCGAACATAATCCTGTAGGCCAAGCTTCAACGCTTCATACATTTCCCCAATTTCGTTGAATTGTTCGTAAGCTACCTGTGATTTTGATTTTCGATCCAATTCGAGCGTCACAACATAAAGCCCTTCACAGAACGACTCGGCTTGATATACAATTTTTCCGGCGGGATTACATATCACACTCCGGCCATCGAAAATCAAATCGTCTTGCCCCCCGACTTGATTCGCGTAAACAATCCAAACCCCATAATCTTTTGCCTTCCTGCAAATTAAATCATTGCGAACAAGCGGGACTTTCCGGTGATATGGCGACGCAGAAAGATTGAGAATGATTTTCGCGCCATTTTTCGCCAATACGTGCGCGGGTTTTACCGCATACTGGTCATCCCAAATATCTTCGCAAATCGTTGCACCTATCGGGATATCATTAATTTTGAAAGTTGCAAAATCGTTGCCTGGTTCAAAGAAAATTCCTTCCAGAAAAACATCGTAGGTAGGAAGAAGCGCTTTATGCTGTTTGTGAATGATTTTCCCATTCCGGATTACGGCCATAGAATCAAAATTTTTTCCGCCGCCCGCTTTGCGAATATCCACAAACCCAACAGCAACCGCAACATTTAATCCCCGTGTTTTTTGGGTGATTTTTGCTAATGCTTCTAACCCTTTTTCAACAAATGTTTTCTTATTTGCCAAATCCCAGATCGGATAGCCGGAAATAGCAAGCTCCGGAAACACAAGCAGGTCGACACCTTTTGCTTCCGCTTGTTTAATGCAGGACAATATCTTTTTCGTGTTGCCGGCAATATCGCCGACAGTCGGGTTGATCTGTCCTAATCCGATTATCAGTTTGTCTTTTGTCATAAATAGATCAGTTGCTTAAAAATTAGCGTTCTAAAGTTGACTATCGCCCCTCACCCTAACCCTCTCCCGCGGGGAGAGGGCAGGGGTGAGGGGAATTTGTTAATAACTTCAATTGCGTTAATCATCGGAAGCTATTCTACCTTAAAAAACCATTTTTTCAAATCATTGGTTACCACCACCGCGCCTGTCCAATATGACTTTTGCAAACGCAAAAGCGCTGGTAAACGCCGGAGAAATGGAATTGAGAACGTGGAGCGAATTCGCGCCTTCTTCAATGACATAATCCATTTCAAGACATTTCTTGGCTTTATTGATAAGCTGCGGCCGTATTCCAACTTTGTTCGATGAGATCAAATCCCCGGTAGTCAACTTCGGCACAAGTTTCCTCGCAGAATGAACAAAAAAAGTCTTTAGATAATTAACCGTCGACTGGTGAACTAAATTGCGAAATGATTGTGCGTTCTTCAAATACAGGTCTGCCAAATGTTTGAACATTAAAACACTCTCACGAATTTCCATCCCTTTCAGAAACCCATAATGCTCCCTGCCGAACGCAGGCATCGCCGTCGGCCCAACATAAACATCGCCACTGACAACCTTGGTTAAATGAACGCCAAGAAACGGCATCCGGACATCCGGAACCGGATAAATATTGCCATTGACAAGGCCTGCTTGCTCGGAACGTAATTTAAAATAAAGCCCTTTAAACGGAACCAGTGCATAATCTTTCCCCAGTCCAAAAAATTTTGCAATCGTGTCCGCATACGCACCCGCACAGTTAAAAAGATAGGAATAGTGATAAACATTATTTTCCGTCTTCACTTCGCAGCACTCAGGATTGATTGATTTCACGCGTTCATGATAAAAAATGTCAACGCCTTGTGCGCTCATCACGTTAGCTAACCTTTGCGTCACAAGTGCGCTATCAACGACAGCCGTGTCCGGTGAATAAATACCGGCGCGATAAGGCTCTGCATTGGGCTCTATTTCTTTAATCCCCTTCACGGCGCGCAATTCAGCACACACGTCGTTATTTTTCGCGTTTTCCATGAGTTTATCCAAAATCGGCAATTCTTCCTCGCAAGTAGCAATAATCACCTTTCCGCTACGTCGAATCGGAAGGTTTTGAGATTCCACGAATTCGCGCATCATCCGTGCGCCGGTTGCGCAAACACGCGCTTTCAAGGAATCGCTTGAATAATAAATCCCGCAATGCAAAACGCCGCTATTGTGACCGCTCGCATGCACACCGGCTTTTGCTTCCTTCTCCAAAACGCAAATATGCGCCTTTGGTTCTCGCATTTTTAGCTCGCGAGCAACCGCAAGCCCTACAATTCCCGCCCCAACAATTAAATAATCGTATTCTTTCATCGAATTTATCTGTTTGTTTTTATACTTTCGCTGTGTAAACTATTATCCATGAAACTTCAATTCAAAATATCTGTTCAGCATTTTGAAGTAATTACCTGTGAAAACCTTGGCGTTTTGTCATTCCCGCGAAAGCGGGAATCCAGAAACCATGGATGCCCGCTTTCGCGGGCATGACACAAATGAAAATCACCGGTACTTCAAAACGCCAAACAAATACAGTCCAAATACTATATCAGCGAAATCTGACAATTTAAATACAGAAATGAACGCCGCACCTTCTATCCCGAAAATCGCCAGAATCGGTATTTTGTCGATTTTTTACGTCATCATTTTAATTTTAATCATAACCACTTCAACGTCAATTGAACGCACAGCCCCGCCGGAATTATTAAAAAGCTTATTTCAAGGCACAGACAAAGGATTTATTCCGCTTGGAAATAAATTAAAATCTCTGAAACCACTTCTCCCAAAAACTGGAGTTTTTTCCTTTATCACAGATGACGACACCTCGCTTCAATCCAAAACACTCTACCGGGAAGCGCAATCTTCTCTTTGCCCGCTTGTTTTAAATTGGGAACCGAAAGAACAGCTTGGGATTTTATTTTGCCGGAACGCTTCCACCGCAGAAAAACGATTAAAAGAAACCGGTTATGAATGGCTGTCTAAAATGAATGACTCACAAGGAATTGTGAGAAAACTCAAATGAACTCACTATTACCACTCATCATTCCTCTTCTCCTCGGCTTTTGCCTCGTCGCACAGCTTACCCGCGGAATTCGCCTTTCCGAACGAATTTCATTCGCACTTATCATGGCAATACCTGTCGGGCTCGGAACGTGCTCTTTAATCCTGTTTTGGTCATATTTCGCCGGAAATGCACACGGCAAAACAATCTCTATCTTTTCATGCATCGTTTTATTGATCATGCTTGTTATCCTCTTGATTAAAAACAAATTCTATTTGCGAAGAGAAAAATCACTCAATCAACCTCCGTACCAGAATGACCCTCACCCTACCCTCTCCCCCGGGGAGAGGGAAAATTCCCTGCGGGGGGTGAGGGGAATGGAAGTCGGTACGAATCTGTTGAACAAAGTATTAGTTAATCGGATTTTAATTTTTCTTTCATTGCTCATTTTTTTGATCTATCTATGGAAATATTGGGATTTTTTTAGTTCCCGCATGGTGTGGGATGTCTTTGGAGGATGGGATGCGCGCTTCTTTTGGAATTTGAAAGCAAAATTCTATCACCGCATCCCTTCCGAATGGGCCCAAATGTTTTCATCGACCATTTCATGGAGCCACCCCGGATACCCCTTAATGCTTCCGGGCTCTATCGCTTGGGGCTGGAACTGGCTAAATAGAGAAATCCTGATTTGGCCAAATTTAGTCAACTTGTCATTTTTCGCCGGTCTTGTTCTCCTGACAGTTTGGTATCTTTCAAGAACGGTTTCGATTTGGTGTGGATTTCTCGCAGGAGCTCTCATCCTCACAATGAAAGCATTAACTTTTTGGTCGGCTACACAATATGCAGATATTCCATTATGCTTTTTCATCACCGCATCAACAACAACTGCAGTGATCGCCCTCCGACATAATGGAAAAAATCTTTTTCTACTCAGCGGATACTTATGCGGCCTGGCCGCATGGACAAAAGACGAAGGGCTTCTTTTCTCCGCATTCTTAACTATATTAATTTTCATCGCAATTCTTGCCGCCAAACAAACAAAGCCTGTGGACAAACTGAAACTATTGGGCATTTTTTTCGCTGGATTATGTCTTCCGGTACTTAGCAATTTATGGATCAAGGGATTCCTTGGCACAACCGGCGGCGAATATATTGGATCCGGTCGAACATGGCAAGAGATATTGAAGCAAGCAACTAATATAAGAAATACAAAAATAATCGGAATGGCTTATTGGGTGTTTATTAACAATTTATCACAGTGGAAAGGAATTTGGTTTCTATTCGCGCTTGCGATTCTGTGCCACCCAAAGCGCGCATTCGAAAATCATCGCTGGATCTTTTGCAGCATGGTATTGTTCATTAATCTCGGTTATTTTTTGATTTTTCATTTCACACCCCATGGCTTGCTGGAACAAATCAAAACAGCGATGGATCGCCTGTTATTACATAGCAGTATTCTTGCAGTCATCTTCACATTTGAAGTTTTTTCTCACAACCTGTTCTCTCTCAAACAAAAACAATCGGAATGACCCTTAAGTTATTCTTCAGGATCCCCCATTTTTTGCCGTATATTAGATGAATAAATCCGAGAACTTAACTTATCCTAACACCCTATTATAAAACAGGTTATGGAATTGCAAAATAAAGGCAAGGTTTCCGTCATCATTCCAAATTACAATGGCGGCGATCCTATTCAAAAATGTATCGAATCGGTTCTGACACAAACTTATCGGCCGATCGAAATTGTTGTCGTCGATAACGCCTCGAAAGATGGCTCTTTCGAACAGATTCTTAAACGATTCCCACAACTGAAAGCCATTCAAACCGGCTATAACTCGGGCTGGGGAATTGCCTGCAATATCGGGATGAACGCAACGCAAAGTGATTATATTGCATTGATCAATAATGATGCCTATTTAGATCCAAAATGCGTTGAAGAAATGGTCAAAGCGATTAACCTTCATCCCCGTTACGGTTCTTGCGCAAGCCGGATTTTGCTTTGGGACGATTCTAAAACCATTGAGGTTTGCGGACTCGATATTTATAAAGATGGCTCTTCCTCCGGCCGCGGGCGGCTCCAACCTGCCGATACGTATATGAAAATTGAAGAAGTTTTTTGCGCGAATGATTGCTGCTGCCTTTACCGACGCGAAATGATTAATGAAATCGGCGATTACGACCCCGACTTTTTTATTTACTGCGACGAAACGGATATGGGCTGGAAACATCAAATTGCCGGCTGGAAATGCATCTACACGCCGCATGCGATTGCCTATCACGCCCACTCGCGCGCAGCGGGAAGTTATTCCGCATTCAAAGCATTTCATGTCGAACGGAACCGGATTTATATTTGTTTCAAATATTTTCCGGTCGATTTATTAATCCTCAGCTTCTTCTACTCGGCTTATCGCTATCTGTATCAGCTCTATTTATCCATTAAAGATAAAAAAGGCGCGCTTGCGCATTACCGGAAGCAAAATTCTCTATTTTCCGGAGTTATGATTCTACTCAAAGCACACTGGGCCGCCTTGATGAAGTTCCCTGTCATGTGGAAACGGCGGAATGAAATGAAACCGTTTAAACGGTTATCACGCTCTGATATTTTTGAATTATTCACGAAATATGGTATTTCAACCAAACAAATGGCAAAATACGAATAAACAAAACAGGAGAAAGCAATGATTCAGGTTTTTTCAAACACACTGGGTGAAGAAGAAATTCAAGCAGCACGAAACGTTATCAATTCCCGATGGCTCGGGATGGGACAGGAGTGCAAAGCTTTCGAAAAAGAACTCGGGAATTATTTTGGGACTGAGCGCGTTCTGCTGACCAATTGCTGCACCTCCGCGATTTTCATCGCAATTCGGGCACTTGGAATCGGGAAAGGTGATGAAGTCATCGTCACCACCTGCAATTTCAATGCGATTCCAAGCGCCATTCTGAGTGTCGGGGCAAAACCCGTTTTCGCTGACGTTGATCCCAAAACGTGCAATATTTTGCCTTCAGAAATTGACCGTTTAAAAACCCGAAAAACAAAAGCCGTTTTTATCCTGCATTACGGCGGACATCCTGCACCGTTCGATGAAATCAAAGTTGCTTGCGGAAAAAAAATTAAAATCATAGAAGACAGCGCGAATTCCGTTTCTTCAAAATACAAAGGAACCCATTGCGGAAATTTAGGAGCCGCCGGCGTGTTCAGTTTTGACGCCATGAAAATTTTAGTGATGGGAGACGGCGGCGCACTGATCATCAATGACGAAGCAGCGTTTAATCTTGCAAAATCGCTGCGTTACCTGGGCTTTCCATCAACCACCACATCGGGAACAGATTCGCTCAAACAAGGCAACCTTCGATGGTGGGAATTCGAACTTTCCAATGTTTCCGGCCGTTTTATCTCGAACGATATTCTGGCCTCGATGGGACGCGTTCAACTCCGTAAATTGCCTCAATTTATCGAACGCCGAAAACAAGTCTGGGATTATTACCAAAAAAATCTATCCAATATCCCGGGTGCTATAACGCCCCCCGAGCCGCTTCCAGGATGCACGTCCACCTATTATCTTTATTGGCTAAAAGTTCCGAAAAAACGCGATCAACTCGCGAATTATTTGAAAGATAAAGGCATTTACACCACGTTCCGTTACTACCCGCTCCATTTGGTGAAATATTTAAAATCAAAAGCGCACCTTAAAAATGCCGAAGAAATTAATGAAACAATGCTCAACATCCCGCTCCATCAAAATTTGAGTGATGCGGATGCGGAAAAAACAGTGAGCGAGATTCGTCAGTTTTTCAAATGATCGTTTTTCATGTCATTGGATAGACTACGATAGGTTATCCTGTGTCATGCCCGAATGCTTTAGTCGGGCATCCACGATTCATCGATTCCCGCCTAAAGCACGCGGGAATGACACAAAAACGGGCAGTGAGTAAATAATCAAAAAGGTGGAGTTTTTATGGAAGTCGACCGGTTTTACAATATTCATGATTTACTCAAATTTCGCGCGTTCTACGAGCGGAATTTCATTGAATTTAAGAATGATTTGAAACAATTCAAATCGCCCGTCAACCAACCGTCTATTGACTTGATCTTTCCCTCGTCCCAAAAAGATATCCCATCGTCTGGCACAACCGTGACCTCCGGAGTCTACAAGATGATCCCATGGACATTAGCCCTGCGCAAAGATGATAAAGCACACGAGACGATTTATTTTTATTCCCCCATCTTTACGACATTTTTAGCATGGCGAATGGTCATTATTCCGCTGTTAAAACGCGAAATCGTTCAGCGGAACGGTTTTTCTTTAATCGGATCTGCATTCCAATATCAAAATGAAATATTTATCGTTTCCGGTTACCCCGGTTCCGGAAAAACCAGCATTCTCATGCAGGCACTTGAACGCGACGCAATGTTTATGGGTGACAATGAACTTCTTTTCAAGACGGGCAGTCCAATTATCGCTATTTCTAACGAAATTGAATTGCGGTGGAATACGGTCAGAAATACGCGGTTTTTAAAACGATTATCACCCGTCGACCGCGTTTCGATCCTCATGAATCACCTGCTTTCAATCGCTACCGCACAACATATCAATTTCAATGTCGTGGTAAATCCCGCTTCGATTGGTATTGCGAAGGATCAGCAACAAAACCCGGCCAAAATACATTTTATTTTACTTAAACCGAATACCCCAGAAACGCCTGTTGAGCGGAGTGTCTTTGTTGAGGAATTCCTGGCGTATGAAAGTCGGTACGCTTCTTTGTTCGGCGAGTCTCTGTATTCAAAAGAGATGCAGATCCAAGCTTCTCGGCATTTCGAAATCTTTTTAAACGAGTGCAACCCGTGGATTTTTCCACTGGGAACCTCTTTTGATAAAATTCTTTCAACGACACAACAAACAAAATGACACAGGATGATCGTTCGAAAACAAATTTAGTTTTATTAACAGTCGACGCCCTCAGGCCCGATCACCTCAGCTCATACGGCTACTCGTTAAAAACTGACGAGGCGCTTGATCCGTTCCGCAATAAAATAGCCGTCTTCAAAAACGCATATACCTACTCCATGGCAACTGTTCGCTCATTTCCTGCTATCATGGCGTCCATCTGGCCGGATCTTTGCGAAACAAAAGTTCTCTGGCAATATGTCAAAAAGTTAGACATTCCATACAAAGCGCGAATGCTTGCCGAAATCTTTCAGGATCATGGCTACCACACGATCGCTCATACGTGCTGGACAAATTTTCTGACTCCAGGGCAAGGGTACGCCCGAGGATTCGATGATTATGTGGGAATTTCACGCGAAGATCATCTGCCGCCGGACAGCCTCTTCAACAGTTTCGTTAAACACACGATTTACACCATGCGTTACTGCCCGTCAAAAAAAATGGTCCATTTTTTCGAGCGCGCATTCCATTGGCTTCGGGAAACCTATAATGCTTTAAGTAAAAAAAATTTAAAGCAGCCCGTCGGTCTCGAAGGAAGGAATTGCGTCACGGTCACTAATTACATCCTCGATCGTTTAACAGCACTCGAACCCAACAAACCTTTTATGGCATGGGCTCATTACCTCGATACGCATATCCCCCTCAATCCACCCGAAGAAAATCAAGGCAACCGAGATAAACTGCATGCAATCAAGCGAATATTGAATGAAGCGATCCTGAAACAAAAACCGATTCGTCATGATTTAATGCCGGTTCTACTCGATCTCTACGACCGGAGCATTTTGCACGTATTTTCACAAATCAATCGGATTTTTAAATTTCTCGAGCGGCGTGACCAATTAAAAAATACGTGCATTGTAATCCTGGCAGACCACGGCTACGGATTTTGGGAACATGGCTACTGGGAAACACCTCCGGAACAATTTTATGATGAATCAATCAGGGTGCCCTTAATGATTTATCATCCGGAACTTTCTTCGGGTATGCCCTCCATTGAACAACCAGTTTCGCTCATAGACCTTGCACCGAGCCTATTAAATATCTGCGGCATATCCGAAGAAAACACCTTTTTCGGCGAAAGTTTCGTAAGCCTACTTCAAGAAAAATCATCCGTTGACCCCAAAAAATCAATTTGGATCGAAACCATTGATGATTCCCATTTTTATTGCAGAATTAAAAAGCAAAGCAAAATCATTTATGACCAAGATGGGGGACGGTTTTTATTAAAACTCAATCATCAGGATCGAGTTGATTCCCTGCTCGAATCTGAGCAAAAAGACTTTTTGGATGATTTAAAACTCTATGAACGATCAAAAAGGGAATTTGCTGAAAAAATTAAAACATAAATGATTGATGCCACGATTTGACTGATCATTAACTGCCCAATATTTAAGTGCGAAAAAAACAGACATGGAATGAAAATGAAAATCGGTAACGGTAAAATCCACGAATTGATCTTCTTTTGAGCAAGCCTGTAAAAAATCAAAACAATCAGAATCATTTCTAGCCATAAAGAAACGCCGTAAATCGCCATATACTGTGAGGCTTCGACAAATGTCCTCCCATAAATCGTACTGATTAAGAATTTCGGGAATAGAATTCCGGCGCATACAAATCCCACTCCCAGCCCGGAAACTAACAACAATGCCTTTTTGAAAATAGACGGTTGTTGATTTCCATTCAATGAATGCGTGTAAAACGGAACCGCGACAGCAAATGCAAAAGGAAACAGTATGTTTCGCAAATTAAACAAAGCTCCGAACAAACCGCTTTCTTCCGGACTTAATTTTGAGCGGCCGATCAGAATCGGCAGATTGTCAATCATCGTTAAAACACCGAATGCGATTAAAATTTTGGCGATATTTCCAAACTCAACTTTAATGCGATCAAAACCTTTTCGTATGATAAAAATCCGTTTGATAAAAACAAAATAGAAAATTGGCAGTACCATTCCCCAAAAATAGCCGAAAATTGCGCCGACGGTCCGTCCTCCTAAAACTAAAAACATCGTTCCGATTATCAAACAAATAAGCGCTTCGGCGATTTTTGAAACTGAAAACAAACCATGTTGATTCTGCCCTTGAATCGAACCATATATGGTCGTAAGCCACGCACGTGTAATGAGCAAAATAGCAACTATCCAAATCGGCAATAGAGAATTCATATGTAAAACGCCTATAAGTTTGGGCGAAATAATGATCAGACCAACAGCAATCATGCCCGCAAAAATAGATGCGACTTTTATGAATTGACCGGTTGCCTCTGCGCGAAATTCAGGCGGTGAAACGCCGACTCCATGAACAACCGAAAGATAGAGTGGATTACTAAAAAGAGAACAAATTCCATACAACGCAAACAAAGACTGGAATAAACCGTAATCTTCGATTCCGAGAAGCCGGGCGGTTATCACGGTATAAATAAATGCAGCTCCACCGGCAATCAACTGACCCGAGAAAATAATGCTGACGTCTGATAAGAATGGCTTTTTCAATTTTTCTTTTTAATAACCACTAATGATGAACTGCGTTCAAACCAGCTCAACTTCCGAATCTCAAGAATCTCGCAATTTTCATTCGGAAGTTCGCCGGAGATTTCATTCATTTTAACCGGATAAGTCGCACAACAGGTCGGACGAAAAAGCTGGTTTAAAATTGCAACCGGAGCTAAACTCGTAAAATGATAGTTCACGACCACCGTTTTGCGCGCCACGCGAACCATCTCGCCCAGGACTTTACGACGCACGTCTTTCGGCAAATGGCACATCAACCGATAGCTGGTAACATAATCAAAAGCGTTGTCCGAAAATGGCAAGTTTTCGGCATCAACAACCTTGAAAGTTGCATTTCCATATTTCTTTTGTGCAACTTGAATCATTTCATTTGAGATATCACCACCGGTCACTAAAAAACCGCGGTTGAGCAGGACTGGAAGCAATCTTCCCGTTCCGCAAGGAATATCCAAAATAGATCCTCCTTTTTCAAAGTAACGATCTACACTATACGCCAACGCATCCGATTCAATTTTATGAGCGATTTGCCCAACCCAACTTGTAAACCGCTCTTCGTCATAGGCTGTCGCAACATTTTTATCTGTATAACGCTCTTTCGCTTTATATTGGCTATTCTTTTCGTTTTCCATGAAATCTATCCCTGTTCATCCTTCTTCATCACATAAATTGTTTTAGCTTTGCAATAGCCCGCATCAGCTGCATATCTTCTTTCATTCCATCCATTTTTTTTGAAACTATAATATCAGGTTTAACCCCGTTTCCATCAATCGCCGTTCCGGCCGGAGTGAAATATTTCGCTGTGGTTAATTTCATGCCGGTAACGTCATCCAAAGGAATCACAGATTGAACAGAAGCTTTTCCATACGATTTCTCACCAATCACCGTCCCACGTTTATTGTCCTGCATTGCTGCAGAGAAAATCTCAGAAGCACTTGCGGACTTTTCATTAATGAGCACCAATAGCTCATAATCATCAAGTTTCTTTTCGCCGGTCGAAATATATTCTTTGCGCTGCACGTTGACCTTACTCTTTACATTCACAATGATTTTATCTTTATTGAGAAATCGCTCAGCTAAATCCACAGCGCTGGTCAGCAATCCCCCGCCATTATCTCTAAGATCAATAATCAGTGCTTGCATTCCCTTCGCTTTTAAATCATTAAACGCGTTGTCAAATTGCTCAATTGTATTTTCCTGCCAGTTACTAATGTGCACATAGCCTATATGCTTCCCGATCATTTTGATTTCTTTGACTGCGGGAATTTCGATTTTCTCACGGGTTAATGTGATATCAAATATTTTTTTGGGCTCATCCCGTTGAATTTTTAACACCACTTTCGTCCCAGCGTCCCCCCTCATCATCAGAGTTACTTTTTCAATTTCAAGTCCTTGTGTCGACGTTTGATCAACCTGTAATATTTTATCTTTCACCAACAATCCCGCTTTGGCCGCCGGACTGTTTTCCTGAATTTCATATATCGCAGGCAGGCCGTCCAGCCTTGCTAAAATCGTACCGATCCCGGCATATTCTCCCTTCATGTGAATTTTCATCATTTCAAACGTTTTAGCATCGATAAAATTTGAATATTTATCCAGAGAACTCATCATCCCCTTCACGGCTTCATATAACATTTGTCTCGCTTCAACGTCATCCACATAGCCTTCCAGAACCGCGTTTAATGCTTTTGAATAGAGTTTGAGTTCTTCCATCACATCCACTTTGCCGCGTGACGAACCTGTATCAGACGATTGTTTCTCCCCCGCCTTATCTTGTTCCCCTTGTGCAATATTGGCTTTTGCCTCTTCTTTTTTCGGAATATTGACATTCCGATCATGCGAGCCAGCAGTCATTCCGTCAGATACTAACGTCACAATCATAAACGCAAGAAAAATAATAATTACTTCAACCCTGTTTTTCATGTTTGACTCATTTCATCGTTCATCGAATCAGTTATTTGTTAATGGCCCACCCGGAATCTTGGTTAATCAGCTCTGAGGCTTTTTGATTATCAGTCGTCGAGAAAACACCGACAATTTTAAATCCATCCGAACTTGTCCCGTACACATAATTGATCCCGATACCATTACTGCCGAGCAACTTGGCAACCGGCGCAAGCGTTCCCACTTTGTTTTCAAATTCAACAATCAACGCCTCCCTCACAGAAATCTTTGGAATAAAATAACCAACGGCTTCTTTCGCCTTATCCACATCCACTTCTCGAACTATAAATTGTAGATACCCCGTCTCGCCCGCCGTATAAGCTGATAAATGGGAAATCGATACATTCTGTTGCGCAAGCGCAATGACAACCCTCCCAAGAAACCCCACTTCATCGTTTGCCTCACAATGAATTTCACGGACTAAAAAAGCACGCGCCATGTTCAATCCCCTGTTGAAAAATATTGTTCATTCCACTTCCGAATTTGGCCGTGTCGCTCAAAAACACAGGTTACTTTTAATGCCTCTGTGCGGCCATTTAACGCCGCAACGCTCTGAATTGTAAAATAATTTGAAAATATTTGAAGCCGTCCCGAATCAATCATCGACTTGAAAAATCCTTTTTCAATATCGTCTAAATAATAGGTTTGGTTGAGCACATCAACAGCGCTCTCGAGTTCAGTAAAAGCCAGATCGTCGGATGTCCCTTCTTTCTGATCAGGCCCGCGGCGAAATTCGACAACCTTTTTGACCAGCGAATCTGGAAAACCTATGGCTTTTAAAACATATTCCGATGCTGTATTCAAATTGATTGAACCATTTCCGTAAATGGTTATATACAGATTAATTTTTGAATAAATTTCAGGCGTGACTCCTTTCACAAAGAGCAATTCTTCCAGTGTATCAAAATCCGTATTCTTGGCTTTATACGGGGGGCTTAAGGATTTGTAATATTGACTTTCCGCACCGTAGTCATAAGAAAACTCATCTTGATCGCGCCAATCTATAATCGAAACGGCGATGGAATATGCCAGGTCCTCATCAATCTCTGCAGCCTCTCGAAATAGTTTTGTCATCGCAACAGGTTTATCTACTTTGTTAATATTAAGTTTTCGCTCTTCGTCAATAACGCCATAGCGGACATTTTCATTTTCCGATGTGATTGCTTTTGTTTCCTCGTTGATCTTACCGGTTTCTTTCTTCGTCACCACAGGTGACTCATATGAAACTGCGAAAAAACCTCGCCCAAGCGAAATGTCTTGAAATTCTTTCGGGTTTTGACTCCAATCTTCATTTAAAAAATCCGCCACGGGTTGCTGTAACTTTTTTCTATCGAGAATATAAATTGCTTTTTTAACACCCGCTTCAGCAATTTCCCGCAAGTTCTCCCTAATTTCAAGTTTTTGAATAAACTGTAAATACTGCCGTGTCGCGTAGCCAACCGCAAAAGCAAATACGCTCAAAAATAGAAGCACCCACATGACAAGAATAAAAATACTGCCGTTTTGATTTCTTTTATTCTTCATGATAATCTACCGTTTAAATACATTTCCCTCGGTGGATGTCCTAGCCTGACTACTTTCTGCATTTTTTTCTACACTTTTCTTAAGTTCTTTTATTTCATTCGAAAGGTCATCAATTTTGCGTCCCAAATCTTTGATCTCACCTTCAAAACGTTCAAACCATCGATTCATGTAAATGTCGAGACCTTCCGGTGTATTAACCCCTCCGACATTAATCATTTTTCGATCGGGCGAAATATTGAACAGCCTTCCATCCTTATAAACGCCACCATCCTCCGACACATCGTCCTGAGCACACACGTTCACGCTAATCATCAAAAGAGCGACGATCAAAAAACATATCCAATGCTTCATTGTGTTCCCTCCATGTTAGTAACCGTTCAGATACCCCTTGCGTCATTGCGAGGAGGCTATCAGACCGACGCGGCAATCTCAGGTATGGGATTGCTTCACTTTACAAAGCGCAAAGTGCTGTGCGTTTTGTACAGCGTGCCACCTTATTGCTCCTTGGCTCGCAATGACGGGCTGAACGGATACCCATTTTAAACTTACTGGCCATCCGCCTTCTTTAATAAATTATAATCAACTTGAAAAAGGTAGAGATATGTTTTCGTCTTATCATCCGATTGTTTAAGGAAAGGTTTGAAATAGTCCAAGCCCTCACCGTTCAAATAATAGAGTCGAAAAAGCATAGATCGAATCAATTCGCGATTTGCCATGACGCATGAATATTCCCCGTTTTGCTCAATCAAAAGAGCGGAGACATCAACATTGCCATCTAAATACTGTTTTTCAATCAGCTGATTTCCTTCCAAATAAAACAAGCTCAGCGGCTTTCCTTTCAGTTTTTTCTCGGGCTGCTCGATGAACGCCTCTTTTGTCGGGATATCTATCCGTAACCCATTATCAAAGAAGAAAAGATTCCCCTTTCGCTCTTTCAACCTTGATTCCGGCGTATACTTCCAAATTCCGCCGATAATTTCCATCACCTGCCTAACATACGGATCCGGAATGTTTGATTTTTTATTCTCTGCCGTAGTTTTGTTTCGGCCTTGGGTTTTCATTTCAAGCGCTTTTCTAAAATCCCATTTTGCCACCATCGTTAAGGCTAGATTTTGCTTCATTAAGTCATCATAAATTAAAAGATAGCCGGGTGGCAGTTGTTTGGATCCATAAATCAAATCCAATAAATTATTTTTTTGTTCTGCAGACATCTTTTCCGGGAAAACACCGAACGCTTGCTCGCGACTAAGAGGCAACAAGCTCGTCACTATATCAATGCTCATCGGTAAGTCAAATCCGACTTTTTTCAAATAATCCACAGAATCATTCCCGCTCACGTCAAGCATCCTTAGAATCCCGGCAGACACACGTTCGTCATTGGCTAAATAAGCCTTCGCAAGCCAATACGCTTCCGGAACTTGCTGGCTTGCGCCGTCAAAAAGAACTCTTCGTTTCGCCAACCCGGAAATAAAATGCCCGGGTGGCCACCAGCAATCAATGATTGCATCTTTGGGCGTTTTTTCTTTAATTTCCATCATCATGGCATACCAAGCATCGTTCATAATCGGTTTTATTCTAAGTCCCACAATATGCCCTTCGATCAACGTCATCGGCAGAAGCACAATCATGGCAATGACAGCCGGGACAATACGAATGAGCGTTTTTTTAAATCCCTCCTGGATTTTCCGGAATTGATTGATCAGCAACACCAGTTTTTCGAATACGTCATTGATCCCCTCAACCGCCATCGTCAGAAATAATGCGTACGGAATGACAAAAAGAAGCGCAAATCTTTCTGTCTGCAAAGACATTACCGTCAATGGAATCAAAAGAATCATCAAGGTTGTCCATCGCGAAAAAGAATGAAAGTTCCTGGAGCGAAGGCTCCAAATGAGATACCAAATGACACCCAATATGCTAACAGAAAACGTTATCATATTTCCGCTTAAATAAACCAGTTTAATGAGTTGAATAGACCGCGTTTCACCCACCGTCAGAAAAAGATTAGGCCAAACCTCCAATTCAGACGGATTGAATTGTCCGAGGAATGAAAAACCCTGAAAAAAATTATCTGCCAAGCGTTTAGGCGTCAAGAATATCAAACCAAACAAAAGACAGGTCACAAAAAAAGAAACCGAAAACTTAGGATATCCCTGTCCTTCTTTTTTTCTAAGTAATACACCCAAGATCCCCGAAGTTATTCCGGCGACCAAAACAAGCACAAAAATAAATGGCCACCCTTGCCAGAACATGGCAAAAAGAGCGGTTAAAAACCCTGCAATAATTCCGGAAGCATAAACAAAACGATTTCGTTTCGTCGACCAGAAATACAAGCTTAAGACGGCAAATGGGAAAATATAATTGTACGGATCGGAATCATACCAGCCATAAGCACTTCTCTGGATAAAAACAGGAGCTAACCCAAAAATAATGGATCCTAAAAACGCAGAAAACAATCCCACATCAAGCGAATAACAGAGAATAAAGAATAATGCAAGCGCTACCACGGTTAGAACGAGAGAAACATAACCCAAAGCTTCCATGAGTTCAATATGCGGCAAGAAAAATTCAAGGATTCGATAAAAATAATATCCGACATAGGAATTTAAGTAAAAATACGTCCATCTTCCATGCGGCGCGCCTCTCAAGCGATTAAAATACATCCCGTCTTTAAACTCAGCCGTAAACTTCCCCTGTTCCGCCAAAATGCTTGAAATGTAATAGTAATAATACGGATCTGCTTCAAGCAAATAATGGCGTGATTGTTGAGGGTTCTGCGACTGACGCATTTCAGACAGCATTTGGTTCACCGCTTGCTCATAGCGCGGCCGGTCCGTTTTGATAAGGTTTTCAACTTGTTTTTCGGCAAGCCGTAAACGTAAGGATTCCGGAAGGTTTTCGCTCTTTACGGATAAAATGGCCATTACCTGATTTCTCAAAGACGTCTGTACCATTTTTTCGGCCACGGCCCGAGCGGCTGCCGGAACGTATGTCGATTCTCTCAAAGCATAGGTTCTAACATAAATTGAGATGACGCATGAAATTAAAAATGCGACAAAAGCAGCAATAAAGAGTTTTAATTTATTCCGTCTCATATCTCAGAAATACTCCCTGTTTCATTCTAACACTGCTCAGTGTCCAATAGATGATTGATTTATGCAATATTACAAAATTTACTTGAGTTCGTTTAAATGCAAGGCATAATAGAGCTTATGAAAAAATTTAAAGTTCTCATTATTATCCCGGCATTCAACGAAGAACGCATCATCAAGCGCTTAATCACGGACATCATGTCTGCCTATCCTGAATATGATATCTTGGTTGTCAACGACGGTTCTCACGACAATACAGCGGAAGAAGCCAAAGCACCCGGCGTTTCCGTTGTCACGCATCCATTCAATTTAGGGATCGGCGGTGCGGTCCAAACCGGCTATAAAATTGCCCACCTCGAAGGATATAACGCAACCATCCAAATCGACGGGGATTACCAACATGATCCGGCTTATTTAAACAACGTTCTTGAACCTGTCCTATTCCGGAACTTTGATTTATGTATCGGCAGTAGATTCCTTCTTATGAAATCGGATTTCAAATCTACCCCGATACGCCGGATCGGCATCCAGTTCTTTGCAAATCTTCTCCGCTGGATAACCGGCATCCATTTAACAGATCCAACGTCGGGCTACCGAGCCACCGGTCGATCGTTGATTAAACATTTTTCGGAATATTATCCGGTCGATTTTCCAGAGCCCGAAGCAGTAAAAATGGCCAAGCGATTCAACGCGAAAATTATCGAAGTTCCCGTTAATATGAAAAAACGGCTTGGTGGCGTTTCATCCATTCGATATTTTTCAACAATTTATTACATGGTTAAGGTCACGCTTGCCATCTTGATTGATTCACTAAAAAGAAATCCTAAGGAGGAATTATGAATGTAAAGGTTTTCGTTATTCTGATCACCGTTGTTATTTTACTAACCGTGATCGAGCAAATCCGCCGGGAAAAAATGACGTTTAAATATTCCTTATCATGGCTTTTCGGGTGCACAATCGTTTTAGTCTTGGGGTTAAATAGCCATCTTCTTCACATCTTAGCTCGTTTTGCCGGGTTTCAACTGGCAAGTAACTTCATTTTTTTTCTATTTCTCGTTTTTTTTATCATGTTGACATTGTTCTTAACCATTCACATCAACGAACAAAACAATCGAACGGAAACGCTCGCTCAAGCCATGGGAATCATCGAGTACAAACTCAAAAAATTAGCCCCGAAAGAAAAAAACGAAGAAAATCACAAGAAAGAATAGTCCTGCATCAATTTAATTTTCATGGGTTCGCAGTACTATGGGCAGCTTCAATTGGAAGTCCTAAATTTAAGGTTGCCTCTCCCGTAGGCGTAAATACGCTTTTATGCCGGTCCCGGTTCGGTTCCAGGCTGAGGGGGCTGTGACGTCATTGAAGCAGGCTGCGATTTTGTCTCAACTTGTTTGATAGACGCTTCGATCGCAGCGGCATACTCGAATTTATTATGTGCACGAAGCGTTGAAATGGGCTTAATCGATAGCTCACTTTTCCCCGAAGCCACATAAGATAGCCCCAATCCATATAACGCCAAGTCCATTGTGGAATCAATTTCAATCGCCTTCGTAAACTGTTTAATTGACTCTTGCGGATGGTGTTTGCGAATCAAATAAACCCAACCAAGCCCCAAATACGCCTTCCCTTGTTTGGGATCCAATTCAATCGCCTTCTGATATTGCTCAACCGCTAAATCAGTCCCCGTCTCCTGACTTGCGTAAGCGGAGCCTAAATTTGAATAGGCATCTGCATATTTCGGATCTATCCGAAGAGCTGTTTTAAAACGAACGATCGCTTCCTCCACATCACCGGCCTGCATATATGCAAATCCTAAATGATTAAAAAAAGGAGCATTTTGTATATCAGGTTTTAGATCAAGGGCCTTCAGGAACATATCCAATGCTTCTTGATCGTTTTCTTTCCCCAAACTGTCGAGAGCGGCTTTATATAAGGCATTAAACTCTTGATCTCCTTTCCCCGTAGGTTCGGCAAGCGCACTTCCGGACAAACACGTTATGCAAATTATGCAAACACATAACACATAAATGCTATTTTTGTTGAACATTTTCAGCCTTCTTTTCTATTTTTTCAGACGTTTGATTCGTTTTAATAGTCGCGGAATTCTGAGCGTTTTCAGCTGATTCTTTCTGAAGTTCTTTTACCCCTTCGGCGCTCACTACGATCCGGGAAACGCCAAGAAAAGCCTTGATGACTGTTCCCTGTTTGGTCTTCGGATTTAAACGGTAATTAGTAATTTGAAACAAATATTCCGAATCTTCCAAGTCATTCATAAATGCCAATATATCGCTTAACACTCCTTCACAATCGACTGAAATTTCGTATTTTTTGCATAAAGGGTTTTCCGCAATATTGCCTGATTCGATCTTATTGATAGTGACTTGATGCATGTTGGCAAGATTTTCAACCTCATGAAGATGGCCCGCAATAATTTCTTCTTTTGACAGATTCCCTTCACTCAAGTAGTTGGCAACCTTATCATTGTCTCGCATAATACTGTTTTTCATTGAAAGCATTCGCAAATTTTGTTTGATCGTTTGCGACTTGGCTTTAATTTCAGCACTCATCGTATTCAACTGTGAAAAGATTGGGCCTAAAACCAAAAAATATATAATGGCAAACGACACAACCGCAGACGCTACGAGAAAAAGTATTTTTGTCAATTTTGGTGACTTCTGATAATACGCAATCGCTTGATCAAACAAAAGAAGACTCCTTTCTGCTCAAATATTTTCCCTTATGACGGTTTCAATTTCAAAATCGGCCACATCCTTGCCCGCTTCGCGGCGGGATTTTGTCTGATTGGTCTTAACACTTTCGAAATAGCCGGATTGTTCCAATTCTGTCACAAAATTAAACACACGAGACATGGAGTCAGCCGTCCCGACTATCACGATTTTCCGGTCATTGCCATACCGGAATTCCGAAAGATAAATCTCCTGTCCAATCATTCCCGTCACCCGTTGAAACGCACCCAATCCCTTTCCCCGCGACTCTAAAATACTTCGAAGGAATTTTGTCCGGTCAGCCATTTGCCTGATACTATTAGACTCTTCAACCGTTTTTTTATACAACTGAGTCAAATTTTCCAAATAATTGCTCTTGATGACCATCTTCCCCGCAAGAAAACCGCAAATCAGAAACATGTTCACAAAAAGCAGAATCGCAATCATGATCACATCATG
Organism: Candidatus Danuiimicrobium aquiferis; assembly: GCA_001804285.1. Lineage (GTDB taxonomy): Bacteria > Omnitrophota > Omnitrophia > Omnitrophales > Danuiimicrobiaceae > Danuiimicrobium > Danuiimicrobium aquiferis. Next base: position 25,662 of record MHFR01000045.1, on the reverse strand, counting down.
GCCGCTTTCCTGAAATTTCCGTTTGAGTTTAATCTCCTTCGGAATCAAATCTATCTGCAACCTTGGATAGGAAAACAAACAAGATAAAATCTCAAAAAAAGACATTTTGCCATCACCCCGAGCTCCTTCCGTTGTTCCGTCACGGAAACTAAAATACGTCTGATAAGGAACCATTTTAATCGGAATCTTGCTTGCAAAAACATAAGGAACTGATTCGCGAATTTCTTTTTCAATGTAATCAAGCTCCTCAACCAATCCTGTCACAACCAAGACCGCAATGGGCCTACCAACACCTTGATTTTGATACGTCAACATTGATTTATTCAATTGCTTCAGAAATTCCCCAAGCGCCCACTCTTTATTTTCCTTAAGATGATCCAAACCAATCGGAATATTCCGAATAAAAACGAGCTGCTGTCGATCAATAATTGTCAAATCCGAACAGTCATTGGAAAAATGAATCCCCCCGACCGGCGTGTCTGCCAACTTCGTATCTGCAATATGATGATAGGCAATCCCCATACCTTCCGACGACACCGCCACTTTGTCGAGGTCTAATTGTGCTTTTTCAAAAATTTTTAAATAGCGTTCGACCATTTTGCGATGCATGATAATCAAGAAAACATTTGTGTAATATTGTTCGGGAGTGTCCATACAAAGGTAATCAATGACGATTTCAGTTCGTGAATAAGGGGTGAATCGGCCGGCTTGTAAATCGACAATTTTATCGATTTCGTTGCGATCGCGGGAGGGCATGTCAACATTTTTCGTGATCAACAATTTCGACGGAATCACGCAAATGGCTTTTTTGGTTCTGACTCTAAATTTCTTGAGCGTTTTTACAATAAACTGGCTGATTTCATCGTCTGCATTTTCCGCAAATTTGTTGTGAACCACATTTTCAGCAACAATCCGGCCGCCCTGAACTTTCGCGTGAACGATTTTCACAATATTTCCGCTCAAATCAATGCCCACCAAATCCATCAAGGATTTGCTTTTTTGCGGGATGGTCCCAAATTTTTGTTGAGTTGAGATAGTTGTCTCGAGAGTTTCCACGCTTTTAACCCTTTGCCTGGCAATAGTTTGCCGGAACCGCGATTGTTTTCGTCACTGTCCTTACCCCGTATTGTGTGCTGTAACCCATATCAATTTTAACTGCCCTTGGCAAACACTCTTCTTGCCACAAACTTTTCCATATGGCCGAGTTTTCTTCAGCATTATAATAATAATACCGAATTCGACAATCCTTTAAATTAATCTTTTCTACTTCAATGCCCGCCTTTTCGCCGGTCTGATATAGCAAGTCCCGGTAATCTGTTTGAACCTTTCGAAAAATGCCTTTGCCCGCATCAAATTCGTAGCGAACTTGATAAGGCATCGGAATCCCGCCTTCATTTTCTGGGCTCTTCAATGATGTTCCTAAAACAAGAAAACGAACTGCTTTTTCTTCTCCCGCAAACCGGCCAATAGAATTATTGGATGCATTGCGTAAATCCGACGCAAATTTTTCAAGCATCAACTCGACATTGATTTCCGGCTTCTCAACGGTTGTCCTCTTCCAGATTTTAAGCCCTTGTGACAATGCCGAATAGATAACAACTCCAAGAAAAGAAATAATTGAAACGGCAATTAACAACTCAATTAAGGAAAAACCCTTTGGGGAGCGTCTCGCTCCTTCTGAATTACGCTGTCGTTTCAACCGGCGTTCCGCCAACATAAAAATCCCTTGTTGCCTGCTTTTTTCTTCCTAAGCCTTCCCACGTCATTGTCACTTTAGCATGCTGTAATATCGGATTAGAATCTATACTTTTAATATCGGCATAATATTGAAAAGCTTTTTTACTTCCTATCAGAACTCCCTTTTGATTTGTCATCGGCCTGCCAGTTTGGAAAACAATTTGCTCCCATTCACAAATTTGATTGGAAATCAACCGATTCATCTCCAAGCGAGCATCTCCATATTCCACGGCATCTAACGCCGAAAGCAACGGACGGTAAATTGTGACTAAACCAACAGATAAGACGAGGGTAGCCAACATCACCTCAACAAGTGAAAAACCGGATTGATGAGTTAGCCTCATAGCTGATTACCAGTTCTTAATATCATCATCCGTTTTTTCGGCAGCAGCATTCTTTCCCAAAGAATACAAATCATAATCATGAGGACGATGCTCACCCGGGGATTTATATTGATAGGGTCGCCCCCACGGATCGATAGGCTCATTCTCCAAATACGGGCCATTCCAGTTCTGAGGAATCGGCTCCGTTATGGGTTTCACCATCAATCCTTTGAGCCCTTGCTCGGTGGAAGGGAAAAAACCATTATCCAATTCATATAACTTCAAAACCGTTGGGATATTGACGGTGACATCCGCTTTAGCCGCTGCTATTCTGGCCTGATCTGAGCGCCCACTCAATCGGGGAATGAGCATTGCTGATAATGTTCCGATAATAATAACAACCAATAAAATTTCGATAAGCGTAAATCCTTTTAGTTTTCGTCGATACGTATTGATTTTGTGAATCATCTCTAACCCCTTTATTTTAAACAGGTTACATACTCACTGCGCTAAAGTATTAATGCTAAACACCGGCAATAAAACAGCCATAACAATTACACCAATCATAAGTCCTATCACTAAAATGAGAGCCGGCTCAATCAACGTCATCATCACCCGAATCGATTCATTAATATCCCGTTCATACCATTCGGCAACATTCGTAAAAGCATCTTCGAGGTTCCCAGATTCCTCCCCCACCTGCACCATGTTAAAAACAAAACTGGGAAAAAGATTGCTTTGTCGGAGTCCCTCACCTAAACCGCCGCCATCCTCAACAATCTGTTTACATTTTCCTAATCCGGCACGAAGCACCTCGTTATCAATCACAAGCAATGCCACACTGATCGCCGTTAGCAAAGGCAACCCGCTTCGAATCAACATTTCTAAAGTCCGGCTTAATTTTTCAATTTCAGTTTTTAAAATAATTTTGCCAATCAGGGGGATTTTCAACACTAATTCGTCAAAAAATAATTTACCTTTCGCCGTTTTCCGGAATTTTCCGCAGAGAAAAAACAAACATATAAATATCAGCGTAATGACCGGAAACCAAGTTTGTCCCCATTTACTAAATTGAATCAACAAACGCGTTAACAAAGGTAAGTTTTGCCCTAAATCAGCAAAAAAACGTGAAAATTGCGGAATCACATAGGCAATCATAAAAACAACGGTTCCCACTCCAACCGCCAGCATAAACGCCGGATAGGCCAATGCTGCTCTGACTTTCGATTTTATTTTTTCCTGTTCATCGCGATAGGCAGCGATCCGCGTTAACGCTTCTTCCAGTTTGCCGACACTTTCACCGGCTTTAATCATTGAAATATCAAACATCGAGAAAACGCCCGGATGATCAGCAAGCGCAGAGGACAACTCTTTCCCTTGTTGGACTTCGTTTTGAATTTGATTTAAAATCTTTTGAAATGCCGGGTTGCCGGTTTGATCCGAAGCAATTCCGATAGCTTTTAATATTGGAATTCCGGACTTCACCAATCTTGCAAGTTGTTCATAAAACATAATTAAATCGCGGGATTTAACTGCCTTTTTTGAAATGGTTAACCGAGGAGGCTCTTTGATCGCCTGCGTCATTCGATCGTTCGCCCCTCCAGATGTCAAAGACTCATCAACAGTCACAGGGACCAACCCCATGTTGCTAATCAAATCTATCGCTTGATCTACCGATTCGGCTTGGACCGCTCCCGTGCGAAGTTCTATCGGTCCTTTTTTGGCAGTATAACTAAATGTTTTCATTTCTGGTTTCGTTCTTACAGAAATTTTCTATCCGTAACCGCTCTGAACTACTAATGGCTAAAAATGTAATCGCAATCCTAAAGACAAAATGTTCTCCATCACCCTCCCCTTCGATGAGTTGAGTGACTCTCAAAACTTTTCCAAGGCACTGAACGGGCTTCTCGCCATCCTTTAAATCCAGTTTTAAATCCAGGACATCACCTTCTTTGAGTCCATGGTTGGTAATAAACGCCATTCCTCCAGCACTGATATTTTCAGTTTGAGCGGTCAATTCCTGCTTAATAAACTCCGTTTCCTTCCCCGCTTCCGCACCGATAGTTCGATACGTAATATGAAATTTAATCTGGACACGTTCAAATTTTCGATTATCACTCGACGCAGCTTGCGTTTCGGGATCGGGAATGACCGTCTCAACGCCTTGTTCTTCTGGCAATACCAATTTCTCAGACAATTCCAGCACTTCATCATCATTAGGTGCTACTTTTAAGATTTCCGCGGGCGTGGTGATACCATCCAAAGCTTTCTTCCAACCGTCTTGACGAAGCGTTTTCATCCCCAACTGTCTTGCTCGCCTCTTAATTTCTTCGGCTGATGATCCCATGAATATCAGTTTCCGAATGACCTCGTTCATAAGCAACACTTCATAAATAGCAACCCGGCCGGAATAACCCGTCCGATTGCATTCTTCGCATCCCTTTCCCCTATAAACCTTTACATCAGCAACCGGCCCCAATTTCAACTCTTTTCGAATCATATGTTTGATGTCAGGCGTCACTTCTTTATCGACTTCTTTGCAATTTGAACATATCACGCGAACAAGCCGCTGCGCAATAAAAGCGATCACGCTGGAAGCAACCAAATACGGTTCGACACCGATATCAAGAAGTCGTGTGACTCCGGTTGCCGCATCATTTGTGTGAAGCGTGGATAAAATCAAATGCCCTGTTAATGCCGAACGAATTGCAATATCTGCCGTTTCAAGATCCCGGACTTCTCCGACCATCATCACATCAGGATCATGACGAAGCACACTTCTCAGCCCTCTTGAAAAAGTAAGGCCGACTTCAGATTGAACTTGAATTTGTGTAATTCCTTCAATTTCATACTCTACAGGGTCTTCAATCGTAATGATTTTTTTCTTAATCGTGTTGAGTGTATTCATGGCAGCATATAAAGTCGTGCTTTTCCCGCTTCCGGTTGGTCCGGTCACAAAGATAATGCCATTCGGCCTATAAATAAGATCCTCGAAAATTTTAACCTGCTCTTTCCCAAAGCCAAGTTCATTTAAATTGAAAACTGTTTTATGGGGTAGAATTCTGATCGCCATGCTTTCACCGTGAGGAGTCGGCATCGTTGATATGCGCAAATCTAAAGACTGATCCCGTGTTTTAACACGCGCTTTTCCGTCCTGCGGCAAGCGTCTTTCAACAATATTGAGATTGGCCATAATTTTGATACGGGATAAAATTGGAAGATAGAATTTTTTCATTTCCGGGGGCACTTTGGCCTCCTGTAGCTCCCCGTCAATGCGGTAGCGAATTCTGACATCTCCCCGAAGAGGTTCAATATGAATATCACTCGCCCGCTTCTGAAACGCATCCAGGATAATTTGATTCACGAGCTGTCCGACCGAAGCAGTTTCTGCGAGCTTTTCAATATCTTCAACTCCTTCATCGGCCCTGTCCATCTTTCCCGCGGATCTTGGCTGCGTATCTTCCGAAAGAATCTTTTCAACCGTAGTCGCGCCAAGACCATAATACTTTTTCAGCATTTCTTCGATATCAAACGACGCGGCAAATACGAAGTCAATATCGAGTCCCAGTCCGAGACGAATTTCATCGAGTGCATTCACATCCAAGAGACGTGATAATGCAATCGTTAACTTTCTCTCTGTTAATTGAATAGGGAAAAACTTGTAATACCATGCAAATTTCACAGGAATCTTATCAATAACGGCCTGTTCCACCGTCAAAACTTTCAGACTGAGATAAGGGATCCCCAAATTCTTCGAATAAATCTTAAGAAGTTCGGGTTCTTTCAATACCCCTTTTTGGACAATTAACTCTGTAAATGAAAATTTGGAATTTTCCGCTTCATTATAAACTTCTTCCAATTTTTCCCGCGCAATATTTCCGGAACTGACCAAAATATTAAAACACGCCTTTTCCATTCTGTTATTCATGAACAAACTCCTTTAAGATGGCGCTCTGCCAATTAAATAAAAGTCTTGTGAACCCAATTTGTCGTAAGCGCCATTCACGATCTTTTCAACATCTTCCAGCGTTTCTTCAATGTGTAAATAAGCTCCCGGTTTACCGGTGTATGGTTCGGCTACGGCGAAGGGCTGTGTCATAAAATTCAGGATTTTTTCGCCGCGCTTAAAATCAATCTGGTCCTGCTTTGGCAACTCGTCAATACCGACCACCTGAACGATGCGCTTGAGCGAATTGTATTTAGCAATTAGGGTTAACACCGTGCCCCCCAACCGATAATGGCGATGCCCAACAATGAGCGGATCGAGAAAACTTGACGCACTCCGTAATGCATCAATCGCAGGATAAAATCCTTTCTGTGCAAGATCACGAGAAAGCGCCATGACATTATCTAAGTTGCTAAAAATAGCAACGACTGCGGGGTCCGTCATGTCGTCAGCCGGCACGTAAACAGCTTGGAATGATGTAATCGAACCACGGCCCGGAATGGACCGAATTCGCTCTTCCGCATAATTGACTTCAGATGCAAGCGTCGGCTGATAACCCGATTCTCCGGGAACACGCCCGAGCAATGTCGATATTTCCTGGCCTCCTTGAATAAATCGATAAAAATTATCCATAAACAGTAAAACGTCTTTATTACTTTCCGCCAAAGTTTCCGCCAACGTAATACCCGTATTGACACATTCATATCGACATCCCGGCGTTTCATTCATCTGCCCAAATACAAGTTTCACCTTATCAAGAAGATTGCTCTCCTTCAATTCTTGAAAGAGGTCATATCCTTCGCGAACCCGTTCGCCAATTCCGGCAAAAACACAGGAACCGCTATGCTTCTTAACAATATTATTAATCAATTCAAGAATGACAACGCTTTTCCCGCAGCCGGCACCTCCGAGAATCCCCGTTTTACTGCCCTTGACTAAGGGATAAAGAAGATCAATATATTTCATACCCGTCTCAAGAATCTCCAACACTTCACCAAATTTATCTTTTGTATTAAAGGGGTCTAAGACCGGCGGGACTCGAATCACTCGGAACTCTTTCGAATCTAAAGGCCCCATCTGATCCACCGGCTCACCAAATACGTTGATAATTCTTCCATACAGTTCGTCTCCAACCGGAACTTTGATGGGCGACCCTGTACAAACCACTTTGGCACTTAATTGCAAATTCAATGTTTCAGTCAGCGAAATGCAACGGACATCTTTTCCGCCCAAATGTTCCGCAACTTGGAGAACCACTTTTTGCTTATCGATGGTCTGCGTCATGATCACGTCATACACCGCGGGAAGACGCTCGGCATTGTTGAAACGAACGTCGACAACTGGACCGCGAACCGAATGGACTCTTCCTTCAAGTCCTTCTGTCCCGCTTACAAATATTTCCGCCATGAATCAGACCTTTCCCTGTAATGAAATGTTAATTTTTCTTTATTTTGCTTGCAACAACAACCTCACGTATCGCTTTATTCAGATTTGCCCGCAACGCCTTTTTAAATTGAATGTTTAATCCTTTCCGCTCCGCAGATAACCCGTCGATACTGGAATCAAGCTGCTGCGCTTGAGCCGCAAATTCGGCAAGTTTGGTTTCCGAAAGGATCTCTACAATTCTTGTCGTTACCCAAACATCGGCAATCACCCGCATCAACGCATCCACGCCGGATTCAAGAATAAAATCTCTTCCTTGCCCAAGATTCGACCGTTTTCCTTCAGCAGCTCCCTTTTTAATCATATCTTCGGCGGGAAGAAGAGTCACAACCTTAGGTTTAAGCATGCTGAAATTTTGCGCAAAAACACTCACACAAATTACCCGCCCCGCTTTTCCGCTTATCACTTTCTCCATCAAATAATCCCGGATTTTAAGCGCGGACTGATACCGTCCAAACTCTTCAACATTTTTATACGTTTGATCCACTTCCATCCCGAGCTGCTTGCATTTATCTTCTCCACGCCATCCGACACAAACCACTTTCGAATTCGGACGTTTCTTGTACTCTTCCAAAGCTGTATTACAAACCTTGGAATTTAAAATTGACATAAAACTTGGCTCAGCAGTCACTGTAAGAATAATAGTTACCGGATTCGTATTTCTAATCAGCGGACTACTCGTATTCAAAGAACCCAACATATTAAAAAACACATCGAATTCCTTAAAAAAATTCGATAAATCTTCCTGCTGTCCAATCATCTGATAATAACGGTTTGTCGCGACATCCTTCAATACGCTAAAAATCTCAACAAGATCCCTTACTTCTTCTACTTCTGCCTTAAGAGATGAAACCTTACCCATGTTTTGTCATTACCGGTTTGCAATTTCCTGATCGCGCCGCATTTCCAAATTTTTCTCACGAATAGCGTTACTGACGGACACATCCAACACAAGCGTCCCAAGTTGGAGCAAAATCCCCGCCACAAGCTCTTTATCAACGACTTCAGTAAACGTGATTTCTCTTTTTAATTTCGCTTGGATCATCGTATTTAATTTCACCTTCACCTCTTCTTCCAAAGGCAGGGCTGTCTTAATCGTTAAATCTGAAATATCTTCGCTCACGCTCGTCAGATCCAAATCTTTACTTCGAGTCAGGAAATCCGCAACAAAATCCTGATGGATTTTCTTCAATGTTTCTTCACTAAAAATAGACCGGATAAGCGCCGCACTGAATTCTATCACTTTGACATTAAAATTCTTTTCTATGTCTTTCAAATGTTTTGCGCTCGATTTCACCGCCTTGTCAATCAGGGCATCGGCTTCCACCTTCGCCTCTTTCATCATTTCATCTTTCTTTTTTCTGGATTCATCCACCGCTTGTGCCTGAAGCTTGTCTTTGATCGCAATCGCCTCGTCTTTCTTGTTTTGATATTCCTTTTCGGCTAGGTCGATTTTCTGTGCCAACTCCTGCTGTTTCTTCTGCATATCTTCATGGACGCTGCCCAACCGATTAATGGCACTATCGGTGTCGGCATAAAATATTTTTCTTAGAAAATAAATAACAATCCCGACAAAAATGCTTTGAAAAATTAGAAACTGAACAATGTGAATGAACTTCATAACGCCTCCCGATCACTTTTTATGGATGAAACAACTGGTAAATGATTAAAAGTGCGATAATGGATGTCGCTTCAGCAAAAATAAGCATCATCACGACTCCCATAAAAATCTTGGGCGCTGCAGACGGGTTCCGCCCCAAAGCTTTAATGGTCGCAAAACCGATCACAGCAATAACAATCGCCGGCCCCATGACAGCGATGAACATGATGCCTACTAACGCAATTGCATTTTGCATGGCCCATCCTTTAAATCGGTTTAATTTTCAATAAAAGATTCCGCGACTAATTCTTCAATAATAATCGTACAGATATTATCTAAAAAAACAACAACCCCCTGTCGTAATGGAATTTTGTCATATCCGGCAATGACAATTTCCCCTTCAGGCAGAGCAGCCATCAATGGGTAATGAAAAGGAAGCAATTCAAATTCCCCTTCATCCCCCGAAAGAAACACAGACGCCACTTGTTCACTAAACAACACACGAACAGAACTCAACACGCGCAGATTAAATGTGTTCAATTCGCAGCCCCCACAGGCGAAGCTTTTTGAACAGAACCCTGTTTAATATCATCGATCAAAATCTGAGCAACTTTTGTAATTCTTTGCTTCAGGTCATCTTTTAAGTCTTTCTTACTGCGCAACTCCGCGACCAAACCATGATCATGTTGTTCGGCATATTCCAAAATATTTTCTACAAACAAGCCTCCCTGCTCCGGGGTCAATCCTTTCAATAACTTCTCGTTTCTTACGAAAAAAACCATAATTTGCCGGACATAGTCAACCGGAACATTGGGCCCTTGAACAATTAACGAGGTCAATAGTTTTCCCGAATCCAGTTTTTCCTGTGTTTCCACGGAAATACCGCCTGTAGACAATTTACTGATACGCAATAGTTCTTTATATTGAATATATTCCAAACGCATGGATTTACTTACATCCTTCATGGCTTTCCACTGAACTTTCGTTCCGATACGTGACACCGATAAACCAATATCCAGAGCGGGACGGAATCCTTCGTTAAACGAGGTCGTATTCAACACAATTTGACCGTCGGTCATAGACACCAAATTTGTCGGAACATATGCCGTTAAATCTCCTTCAAGCAATTCCACGATCGCGATAAACGTCATGGAACCATTTCCTAATTTATCGTTCAGCTGTGCAGCGCGTTCAATCATCCTGGAATGCAAATAAAATACGTCTCCGGGATAAGAATCTCGTCCCGGCGGAACACCCATCAGCAGTGAAAGTTCACGATACGACCACGCATGCTTGGTAAAATCGTCAAATAAAACAAATACGCGCTTGCCTCGTTTCATAAAATACTCGCCGAGAGAACAAGCGGCGTAAGGCGCTAAATATTGCTGACCCGGAGATGTGTTGGCGCCGGCAGAACAAACAATCGTATAATCCAAACAGCCGTTTTGGCTCAGTAAATTAATCACACGCGACAAAGTCGCCCGCGGTTTCCCAATCGCACAATAAATACAAATCACATTTCTTCCCTTTTGATTAAGGATAATATCCGTACCGATGGTCGTTTTCCCCATCATTTTATCACCCATGATGAGTGACCTCTGGCCGTGCCCAAGAGGCAGCATCGTATCAACCATCTTGACACCGGTTTCAATCGTCACGACAACGGGATTTCGATCCATGATTCCGGGCCCTTTCGCAAAATAAGGCAGCATTTCATCGGGTTCAATATCGCCCTGCCCATCCAAAGCCTCTCCGAGTGGATTCACCACACGCCCCATAAACTTTTCACCCGTCGGCATGTTGAACGGCTCAAGGGTTGCTTCCACTTTCGTCCCGGCGGAAAGCGGCTCGTTTTGTTTGACGACAAGCACCATGGCACTATCCGGATTAAATCCCATAATAATCCCCTCGGTGCCATAGCCAAAACGGACTAGTTGTCCGAGAAAACAATTCTTTAAATTTAATACGTTTACAACGCAACCGCAAACGGATTTAACTACGCCAAATTCTTTATATCGTAAATCACTCGTCATAATTGGATCAATCAGGTTTTAGATTGCGTCGCCTGTTGCGAAGACGCAATCTTTCTTTCTTTTTCTTTACTTTGTTTTAATTTTGCAAGCCATGTAAAATAAAAAATCAGTCCTACGATAAAAACTATCGCAATAATCCCGAGAATGATAAACCATGTCGTCTTCTTCTCCGGGTCGATTCCCATGCTCAGAATTTTCTCCAGCGCTTTCTGAAATTCCCGAATCGCCTTAATTTGGTCTTCTTTCTTTTTGACTGTGATAGGCAATTCGAGCAATAACTCTTGAAGTTCTTTAATTTTTTTCTTGGCCAGATCCAGCCGGCCGGAATTTAGAATAAATGTGCGCTTACGATCGCTAATAGACGCATCTGCTCCGATTTCCTCCTGCAGTTCATTAATCTTGTCGAGATTCTGCTTAATCACATCTCCCAATTGAGTCGCATACCCCGCATACTGACTTCCTTCAAACTGCTTCACCAACTTTTGTGTTTGTTCCCCCAAATAATCCAGCTCTGGTTTTGGGATATACCAAATATCTCTTAAAATAATTGTGTATGTTTTGGCTTCTTTCGCATTAAAATTATCCTGCTTTTCGACAATAAAGCGGCCCTTGGATTGGTCAAAGAGCATCATAAAATCACCCTTATCCAGAACAGCATCACTCGTGATATCTTCGGGCAAAGCTGACCGTACCGTCATCGCCTTTGGTTCGTTCGACGGGTTCGACGCCGAAACTTTAAATTCAACCGTTCGTGCGCCTTCTTGCTGCTCATCTCCCACCCGCCGCATGGACTCCAAAGAAATCACTCTTGTCCTGATGGCTTCGAGCTGCTTTACATGCGCCCGGTAAAGATCAATCTTCTGTTTAATCCCGACCGCCTTTTCTTCATCTGCTTGAACACTATCGAGTTCTTGTTGGACTTTATCCGCTAATAATTTACTGGTCGTCTCATATTTGGTTCCGGCAAGCGACTGCACATTTTTAGCTAATTGATCCCGAACTTCCTGAATTTCATCGCCGGAAATCGACCAGACATTTCTGACTTTAACGGTGATCGTTTTTTTCTCACGCGGCTGTAATTCTATTTCCCCTGAAACTGCATAGTTGTCTTGATCGGGATTATAAATAATTTGAAGCCCTTGGGCATCTATCACATCCTCTTGTTTTACTTCCGGCGGCAATGCCTGCATAATTTTAGCGGTGGTTTTAGCTTTAGGAGAGGGATTGATAGCGACAATTTTAATCTCAATCGCCTCTTCCGCACAAAGCGGCTGCAAAGGGAAAAAATAGTAAAGGAATGAACTACTCAGTATAAAAAATAGCAGAAAAAATCTATTATTTGCGCTAAATATTCTCATTTTAGCCGTTATAGGTTCCTATCCCGACACCTTCTCATCAATTTCGCAAATCGACGAGAAATCCGGGCTAAATGGTTAATAAATGATAATTATTTACTCAGGTTGACCGGTTTTTTGTCATTCCCGCAAGTTTTAAGCGGGAATCTAAGGCTGTAGATTCCCGACAAAAGCTTTCGGGAATGACGCAGCATAAAGTGTTGTAAACTGCTCAATCAAAAAAAACGGTCAGGTTGAGTTATTTAGCATTTTGAAGTTATGAATAAATCTCCCTCGCCCCTGCCCTCTCCCCCGGGAGATGGGTAGGGTGAGGGGCAATGGTCAACTTCAAAACGCTAAACAAACACAATAAATGAACGTTTTACTTTTTTATTATTAACGGCTAATAATTCCTAAAATTGACTATTTAGGCCGAAATACCTTATCTTTCCTTACCGGGTGTTTCAAGTCCTTATGTCACGGGAGGTGTCGTTCCGCCTGCAGGTTCAGCTGCGGTTGGTTCTTCACCGCCAATTGTCGACTGAATAATGGCTTGAACCTGTTCCTCGCCTTCCTCCGAAAGCGCCACATACGACTGAGCTTCTGTTGCCTTATGAATCGCCGAAACAAATGTCTTAATTTCATCCAATTTCGATTGTACCGCCGTCTGATTTTTGCTTTGCTCTTCGGTCAGAGAATCAATATGAGATCCGATAAATCCGAGATCCGAAGCACTTTGGTTGACCTTATCGATTAACGTGTTGATCAGCTGCTGGGATACGACATGTTGCTGCAAGTTTTCTGTTGCCATCGTGCTGGTTAACCCATTCAATTGTTCAACAAGACCCTTCAAGTTTTCAATCTTGCTTTGTATCGATTGACTGTCTGACCCCGTAAGTGTATTACTCAATCCTTTGGTTTGTTCTAAAATGCTATTGGTTGTCCCGTCAACATTGTCCAGAGCGGAAGTTAGCTTGGCTAATTTTCCAAATACGCTCAAGGTTGAAGTTGCATCCGAAGTTGTTCCAACCAATGCTCTACTTGCTGCCACTTTGCCAAACAGCGTTTCCGCAGTTGATGCATCTGTGGTGGAACCAATGGTTGTCGAAAGGGTAGCCAACTGTGTCAACGTACCTTCATCCAATTCATCTAATGCTTCCTCAACCCCTAAAACCTTTCCATAGAGTGAAGCAGTTGCGGAAGTATCGGTCGTCGCGCCCAATGTTGAACTCACGCTGTCGATCACTGCCCTCGAAGCCGCGATCTTGCCGAAAACTGTATCTGTCGTCGCTAGGTCAGATGGATCTCCTAACATCTCGACAAGCGTATCGATATTGTCAGCATTGATCCCGTTTACACCATCCAAAATTAACATCGATTTCCCAAATAGTGTATCAGCAGCACTTGTATCTCCGGTTGTGCCTATGGTTGTGTTCATCGTTGTCACCGTATTGAGCGTATCCGTTAAATCGGTTATCAGCCCGTCAACGCGATCACTGATAGTCGCCATATCTAACCAATTAATATTCGAACCGGCTAATCCGGCAATACTGGACCAATTAATATGCGATACCGACCGGCCTTGAACATCGGTCCAATTAATCCCGGTCCCTGTCATATAACCAAGATCATCCCAGTTAATATTAGTTTCCGTCACTACCTTCAAATCCACCCAATTTACGCCGGCTTTCGTTAACGCACCCATATCGCTCCAATTAATTCCCGCCTGCGTCATCGACTGCAAATCATCCCAATTCACATTCGTTTCGGCAAGTACTTTGAGATCCAGCCAATTCACCCCGGCTTCAGTCATCGTACCAAGATCTGACCAATTAATGCCGGCTTCAGTCAACGATTGAAGGTCATTCCAATTCACCCCAGCTTGTGAGAGAACTTTGATATCGCTCCAATTGATGCCGGCTTCGGAAAATGCGCCGATATCATTCCAATTAATACCAGCTTCCGTCAAGCTTCTCAAATCTAACCAATTCACATTAATTTCAGACATGGTCCGGATTTCTTCCCAATTGACATTTGCCTCCGCCATCACACCCATATCACTCCAATTGATCCCCGTATCGCTCATCAATTTAAAGTCACTCCAATTGATGCCGACATCACTGAGCGTCTGAAGGTCTTCCCAGTTTAGATTTATATTCGACATCACTTGAAAATCACCCCAATTAATACTCGCTTCACTCATCAATTTCAAATCATTCCAGTTCACTCCTGCGCGGCTCAGCTCGTCAATTCCGTCCCAATTCACTCCCGCCGTACTCATTACTTCCAGAGAATCCCAATTCACATCCGCTCCAGACAGTGATGCTAAACTATCCCAGTTCACTCCAGCGGTTGTTAATTGCGCTAAATTGGTCCAATCAATTTGCGCCTCCGTAAGGTTCTTCATCCCGACCCAATTAATATTTTGCTCGCTCAATTCCGACAGTTCCAGCCAGTTAACTTTAGCATCACTCATGACTTGAAAATCAGACCAATTCACATTGGCATCGCTCATCTCACCAAGACCTTCCCAATTGACATTCCCGTCGGTCATATTTTGCAAATCTTCCCAATTAATATTAGACTCGCTGAGGGCGCTCAAATCACCCCAATTCACACCAGATTCAGCCATAATTTTCAAGTCTGACCAATTGATATTCGAAGCTGTGAGAGAGGAAAAATCACTCCAATTAATTCCCTCGTCGCTCATGCTTCGGAGGTCCTCCCAATTCACATTTGCTTTGGCTAATGCCTCCAATCCTATCCAATTCACATTGGCTTCGCTTAACCCTCTAAAGTCCAACCAATTGATACCATTATCAGTTAAAGTCTGCAAATCATCCCAATTAATATTCGCATCGCCTAAAACTTTGAAATCATTCCAATTCACTCCCACATCGCTCAAGGTTTTCAAATCAGCCCAGTTCACTCCCGCATCGGTTAAGCTCTGCATATCATTCCAATTCACTCCCATATCACTCATCATTTGTAAATCATTCCAATTCACTCCCGTATCACTCATCACTTGTAAATCATTCCAATTGACATTCGCTTCGCTGAGCGCCTTAAAATCACCCCAATTCACGCCTGCCTTGGACATGATCTGTAAATCATCCCAATTGATATTGGAATCCGCCAATGCCGACAATCCATCCCAATTAACCCCGGCACGGCTTAACAGATTAATGTCATCCCAATTGATTCCAGAAGAACTCATCACTTCGAAGTTGGTCCAATTCACATTAGATTCACTCATCAATTTGAGATCATTCCAATTGACGCCCGCATCGGTTAGTAGTTGCATATCAGCCCAGTTCACATTTCCATCACTCAGCGCTTTCATCCCATCCCAATTGACGTTTGCCGCCGATAAAATACGCATATCTTCCCAATTGACTCCGGCAAGGGTAAGTGCTTGGAAATCGTTCCAATTGATTCCGGCATCACCCAAAACCTGCAAATCACTCCAATTCACATTGCTGTCCGCCAAAACTTTCATATCAGACCAATTCACTCCCGCATCACTCATTACTTCCAAATCATTCCAATTCACGCCCGCATCCGAAAGTGCTTTCATATCATCCCAATTGACACCGGTATCGCTCAGCACTTCCAAGTCCGACCAATTAATGTTTGCATCCGCAAGCGTTTGAATATCACTCCAATTAACATTCGCGCGGCTCAAAATATTCATATCGGACCAATTCACTCCAGCATCGCTCAAAACTTGCAAATCATCCCAATTCACATTTGTTTTGCTTAACACTTCGAAATCATTCCAATTAATTCCCGCATCGCTCATCGCCTGGAGATCAGACCAGTTAATATTATTATCGCTCAACACTTTCATTTCCTGCCAGTTAACATTGGCATCACTCATCAATTCAAGATCGCTCCAATTCACGTTAGCCGTGCTCAACGCACCGAGGTCGGACCAATTCACCCCGGCATCGCTCATCGTCTGGAGATCCGTCCAATTCACATTCGCTTGACTCAAAATATTGAGGTCTCCCCAATTCACGCCGGCATCACTTAGGACCTTTAGATCAGTCCAATTGATGTTTGCATTAGCGAGCAACTGCATATCACTCCAATTGATACCGACATCCGATAAAGCCTTGAGATCGCTCCAGTTAATATTCGTATCCGCAAACGTTTTAATATCTGACCAATTAATACCGGTATCGCTGAGCGATTTAATCTCATTCCAATTGATATTCGTGTCGCTCATCACTTCGAAATCACTCCAATTCACTCCCGCATCGCTCAGGACTTGCAAATCGTTCCAATTCACATTCGCATCGTTCAACGTTTTAATGTCATTCCAATTAATATTCGCCTGACTCAATAGTTGCATATCATTCCAGTTTACGTTGGCATCGCTCAAGACTTGAAAATCAGACCAGTTCACATTTGCATCACTCAAAGTTTGAAAATCAGACCAGTTCACATTCGCTTTACTCAATACTTCCATATCACTCCAGTTCACCCCCGCATCACTCATCGTTTGCAGATTTGCCCAGTTCACATTTGCCTCGCTCAACTGTTTAAGATCAAGCCAATTGACATTCGCATCGCTTAGCGCATTGAGATCCGTCCAATTCACGTTCGCGGCACTCAATGCTTGGAAATCGTTCCAATTCACACCGGCTTCACTGAGCGCCTTAATATCATCCCAATTGACTATCGCCTCACTCAGAACTTTCATATCCGCCCAATTCACCCCGGCATCGCTCATGATTTCAAGATCTGTCCAATTGATTCCGGCATCACTCAGCGATTTCAGGCCAGACCAATTCACATTCGCTGCGGTAAGCGCCTGCATATCTGACCAGTTCACTCCCGCGTCACTCAACACTTTGAGATCTCCCCAATTCACGCCCATATCCGCCATGGCTTGCAAATCAGACCAGTTGACATTCGTTTTTGAAAGAATATTTAAATCATCCCAATTGACATTTGCATCGGTCATATTCTGGAAATCATCCCAATTAATATTCGCCTCTCCGAGAACCTTAAAATCATTCCAATTGACTCCCGCATCACTCAGCACCTGCAAGTCATTCCAATTGACATTCGCCGAACTCAAAACTCCCATATCACTCCAATTGACACCTGCATCACTCATCACCTGCAAGTCATTCCAATTCACGTTCGTCTCGCTCAGCACCTTAAAATCTGACCAATTCACGCCGGCATCGGTCATCACTTCTATATCACTCCAATTGATTCCCATGTCACTCAATGCACGGAAATCATTCCAGTTCAAATTTGAATCCGACATCAGCTGAAGATCATTCCAATTCACGTTTGAATCACTCAGGGCTTCAAGATCAAGCCAATTCACCCCCGCATCACTCATATTTTTCATATCACTCCAATTGATATTCGTCTCACTCAACACCCGCATATCACTCCAGTTAATTCCGATATCGCTCATGACCTTGAAATCGCCCCAATTAATTCCGGCTTCACTCAGAGACTGCAAATCATCCCAGTTCACATTGGTTTCGCTCAATGTTCGAATATCTGACCAATTGACATTCGCATCGCTCATGGTTTGGAGATCGCTCCAGTTCACTCCGGCTTCGGTGAGAGTCTTAAAATCGCTCCAATTAATGTTCGCCTTGGATAGAACTTGCAGGTCATCCCAATTAATTTGGGTTTCGCTCAGGGCATGTAAATCACTCCAATTAATATTTGCGTCATGCATCGACTCCAAATCCAGCCAATTCACTCCCATTTCACTCATGGCCTTCATATCACTCCAATTCACATTCGCGTCTGCCATGACCTGGAAATCAGACCAATTAATACCGGCATCCGACAAAACTTTAAAATCAAGCCAGTTGATACCGGTATCAGAGAGTGTTTGTAAATCATCCCAATTCACATTCGCTTCACTCAGCACTTTAAAGTCGCTCCAATTCACTCCGGCATCGCTCATCGTTTGCATGTCGAACCAATTTACGTTCGCTTTACTCAACACATTCAAATCATCCCAATTTACATTTGCATCTGTTAGCACATTCATATCTGCCCAATTCACGCCCGCATCACTCATCACCTGTAAGTCTCCCCAATTCACATTCGCTTTACTTAAAACTTCCATATCACTCCAGTTCACTCCAGCATCACTCAGAACCTGTAAGTCTCCCCAATTCACATTCGCCTTGCTCAGCACTTCCAGATCACTCCAGTTCACTCCCGCATCACTCAGAACCTGCAAGTCATTCCAATTCACATTCCCCTTGCTCATTATTTCCATGTCGCTCCAGTTTACCCCGGCATCACTGAGAACCTGTAAGTCATTCCAATTCACATTCGCTTTACTGAGTACCTCCATGTCACCCCAGTTTACTCCAGCGTCACTCATCACCTGTAAGTTGTTCCAGTTCACATTCGCTTTACTTAATACCTCCATATCACCCCAGTTCACCCCGGCGGCGCTCAGTACCTGTAAGTCATCCCAATTCACGTTCGCCTTACTCAAAACTTCCATATCAGACCAATTCACTCCCGCATCACTCATTACTTCCAAATCATTCCAATTTATATTCGCTTTACTGAGCACTTCCATATCACTCCAATTCACCCCCGCATCACTCATCACCTGTAAATCTCCCCAATTCACATTTGATGCAGCAAGAATCGCCAAATCAGACCAATTCACATTCGCATCGCTCAAAACCTCTAAATCCCCCCAGTTCACATTCGCTTGAGTCAGGATTTGCATATCTGACCAGTTTACTCCTGCATCGCTGAGAACTTGCAAGTCATTCCAATTCACATTCGCATCACTCAACGCTTCAAAGTCACCCCAATTGACATTTGCCTCGCTTAGAAGTTTCATGTCTTCCCAATTCACCCCAGCATCACTCATCACCTGGAAATCATTCCAATTTACTCCGGCATCGCTCAATGTCTGCAAATCGCTCCAGTTAACATTGGCTTGACTCAAGATCCTGAGGTCCACCCAATTCACATTGGCAGCACTCAAAGCCTGGAAATCATTCCAATTAATATTGGCCTTGCTAAGAGTTTCAAAATCTGCCCAATTCACTCCTTGATCACTCATGACCTGCAGATCAGCCCAATTGATATTACTGTTACCGAGAATGCCTAAATCAGCCCAATTGATACCCGTGTCGCTTAATACTTGGAAATCTGCCCAGTTCAACCCCATATCACTCAGAACCTGCAAATCATCCCAATTCACATTCGATTTACTCAACACCTCCATATCGTTCCAGTTCACCCCAGCGTCACTCATCGCTTGCAGATCTCCCCAATTCACATTCGCCTCACTCAGCGTCTTAAAATCACTCCAGTTCACTCCGGCATCACTCATGGTTTGCAAATCGGCCCAATTAATATTTGCTTCTGACAAACCCTGAAAATCAGACCAATTGACGTTAGCCTTACTTAGAGTTTGCAGATCCAGCCAATTTACTCCGGCATCCGACATAGACTGCAAATCAGACCAATTCACATTTGCATCGCCAAGGCTCTTCAGATCAGCCCAATTAACTCCCATATCACTTAAGGCTTTGAGATCTTCCCAGTTTACATTGGTCTCAGCCATGACTTTAAGGTCACTCCAGTTGATTCCGGCATCAGAGAGAGTCTTTAAATCATTCCAATTTACATGGGTATCACTCATCACCTGCAAATCAGACCAATTGACGCCGGCTTTACTCAATGTCCCAAAATCACTCCAATTGATATTTGCTTTGCTAAGGATCTGCATATCGTCCCAATTCACGCCCGCATCGGTAAGTACCTGAAGATCATTCCAATTCACATTGGCATCGCTCAACGCTTGCAAATCGCCCCAATTTACATTCGCCTTACTCAGCACTTCCATATCACTCCAGTTGACTCCTGCATCACTCATCACCTGTAAGTCGTTCCAGTTTATATCCGCCTTACTTAAGACTTCCATATCACTCCAGTTCACCCCGGCATCAGTCAATGTCTGCAAATCATTCCAATTCACATTCGCAGTGCTTAATATTTCCAGATCGCTCCAATTTACATTCGTCTGACTCAGAACCCGAAGATCGTCCCAATTGACCCCCGCGTCACTCATGGCTTCCATGTCTATCCAATTGACCCCCATGTCTGCCATGGTTTTTATATCAGACCAATTCACATTCGCTTCGGAGAAAACTTTCATGTCACTCCAATTCACTCCCACATCACTCATGACCTGTAAATCACTCCAATTCACGCCGGCATCACTCAAAGCTTTCATATCCAACCAATTCACATTGTTGTCAGACATAATTTGTAAATCATCCCAATTGACATTGGCATCTCCAAGCGCTTTCATATCGAGCCAATTCACATTCGTGTCACTCATCGCCTTGAGATCTTCCCAATTAATATTTGTCGCGCTCAAAGTCTTCAAGTCATCCCAATTGATGCCAGCATCACTCAATACCTGTAAATCTCCCCAATTCACATTTGCTTCGCTCAGAGTTTTGAATTCATCCCAATTCACATTTGCTTTACTCATAACTTCGAAATCACTCCAGTTCACTCCGGCGTCACTCAACAAACGCAAATCCTGCCAATTCACATTAGCATCGCTAAAAGTCTGCATATCAAGCCAATTAATATTCGAATCGCTCAGCATTTGCAAATCAGACCAGTTAACATTTGCCTGACTTAAAGCTTTCATATCCGACCAGTTCACTCCGGCATCGCTCAAAGCCTGCAAATCATCCCAGTTTACCCCCGTATCACTCAATACTTTCAGGTCGGACCAGTTAATGTTATTATCTGTCAAAACTTGCAAATCACTCCAATTCACATTGGCATTACCAAGCAGACGTAAATCGTCCCAATTAACATTGGCATCACTTAAGTTTTGAATGTCATTCCAATTAATGTTGGCTCGGCTTAACCCTTGCAGATCGATCCAATTAACACCCTCATCACTCATAATTTGCAAGTCCACCCAGTTCACGTTCGTATCCGAAAGAACTTTAAGATCCGCCCAATTCACGCCGGCGTCACTCAACACTTGAAAGTCGTTCCAATTTACATTCGCTTTGCTTAAAACTTCCATATCACTCCAATTCACTCCAACATCGCTCATGATTTGAAAATCCGTCCAATTCACATTCGTATCACCTAGGATTTTCATATCAGACCAATTCACCCCAGCATCGCTCATCATTTGCAGATCAAACCAATTCACATTTGTATCGCTTAACGCTTTCATGTCATTCCAATTCACATTCGCGTCGCTGAAAACCTGCATGTCACCCCAATTAATTCCCGCATCAGTTAATACTTTCATATCCGCCCAATTCACCCCAGCTTCACTTAACACATTCAAATCACTCCAGTTCACATTCGCTTTACTCAAGACTTCCATATCCCCCCAATTCACCCCGGCATCACTCAATGAACGAAGATCTGCCCAATTCACGTTTGTCTTACTCAATGTTTCCAAATCACTCCAGTTCACCCCGGCGTCACTTAATACCTGTAGGTCACTCCAATTCACATTCGCTTTACTCAAGACCTCCATATCACTCCAGTTTACTCCGGCGTCACTCATCACCTGTAAGTCTCCCCAATTTACATTCGCTTTACTCAATACTTCCATATCACTCCAGTTCACTCCCGCATCACTCAGAACCTGTAAATCATTCCAATTTACATTCGCTTTACTCAATACTTCCATATCACTCCAGTTCACCCCGGCATCACTCATGACCTGCAAGTCATTCCAGTTTACATTCGCTTTACTCAAGACTTCCATATCACCCCAGTTCACCCCGGCATCACTCATGACCTGCAAGTCATTCCAATTTACATTCGCTTTACTCAAGATTTCCATATCACCCCAGTTCACCCCGGCTTCACTCATCACCTGCAAGTCATTCCAATTTACATTCGCTTTACTCAAGACTTCCATATCCCCCCAATTCACCCCGGCATCACTCATCACTTGCATATTTTCCCAATTTACTCCGGCGTCAGAGAGAAGTTCGAGATCTTGCCAATTAACATTCGCGTCACTCAAAATTCGGAGATCATCCCAATTAACATTGCGATCGCTCATGGTTTGCATGTCATTCCAGTTCACATTTGCATCACTCATTGTTTGCAAGTCCTGCCAATTAATATTCGCTTCGCTCAGGGCTTGCATATCATCCCAATTAACATTTGTTTTGCTCAGCGCTTCCATATCATTCCAGTTCACTCCCGCATCACTCATTAATTTTAGGTCTCCCCAATTAATCCCAGCGTCACTCAGCATTTTCATATCATTCCAGTTCACATTCGCTTTGGTCAAGATATTCATATCATCCCAATTAATGCCCGCATCACTTAGGGCCTGTAAGTCTCCCCAATTCACATTTGCATAACTCAGCGCCTGAAAATCATCCCAATTCACCCCTATATCGCTCAACACCTGCAGATCATTCCAATTTACATTAGCCTTACTCAAGACCTCCATATCACTCCAATTTACTCCGGCATCACTCATCATCTTAAAATCATTCCAATTAATATTTGTCTGCGAGAGAACTTGCATATCCATCCAGTTAATATTGTTATCACTCATCACTTGTAAATCACCCCAATTAACTCCGGCTTCGCTCAAAGCCTGCAAATCATCCCAATTAACATTTGTATCACTTAACGCTTTCATATCACTCCAATTCACTCCCGCATCGCTCATGACTTGTAAATCTCCCCAATTCACATTGGCCTTACTCAATACCTCCATATCACCCCAGTTTAGACCGGTATCGCTCAAAACTTTCATATCAACCCAATTTATATTAGCAGAACTAAACACTTTGAAGTCATCCCAATTAATTCCGGCGTCACTGAGAGCCTGCAAGTCATTCCAATTGACATTTGCATCACTTAAGATTTGGAAGTCAGACCAATTGACATTTGTATCACTCAGCAATTGCAAATCATTCCAGTTGATGTTTGTATCACTCAGCAATTTCAGATCTCCCCAATTTACTCCAGCCTCGCTTAACACACGCAAATCTTCCCAATTAATATTGGTTTCGCTCAGCGTTTCGAAATCACTCCAGTTCACTCCGGCATCACTCATAGTTTGAATATCTGACCAATTAACACCTGCTGTGGTTAACGTCTCGAGGTCAGCCCAATTAACATTGGTCATGCTCAACACTTGCAAATCATCCCAATTGATATTTGCATCATGAAGTGCCTCCAAGTCTCCCCAATTGACATGCATTTCTGTCATCATTTGCATATCCGACCAATTGATATTCGCATCACTCAAAACTTTCATATCCGACCAATTCACTCCAGCTTCGCTCATTTCCTGGAAATCAGCCCAGTTAACACCAGCTTCACTTAGCACCTTAAAATCAGACCAATTGGTATGGCTATCCGACATCACCTGCAAATCATTCCAGTTAATATTGGCTGCGCTTAATGCCTGCATATCCATCCAATTCACATTCGCATCGGTCATGACTTCCAGATCACTCCAATTTACGTTTGCCTCGCTAAAGACCTTCATATCCGCCCAATTCACTCCTGCATCGGTTAGCGCCTGTAAATCATCCCAGTTGATATTCATCTCGCTCAACACCTTGAAATCACTCCAATTCACTCCTGTGTCAGACATTGTCTGTAAATCAATCCAATTAATATTAGCCAAAGTAAGAACTTGGAGATTGCTCCAATTCACTCCCGCATCACTCATCACTTGTAAGTCATTCCAATTTACATTTGTCTCGCTCAACACCTTAAAATCAGACCAATTGACTCCCGCATCACTTAAAATGCGCAAGTCGTTCCAGTTCACATTAGATTCGCTCATGGTCTTGAAGTCAATCCAGTTCACATTCGTTTCACTTATCACCTGCAGATCATCCCAGTTTACATTTGCCTTGCTCAAAACCTCCATATCGCTCCAGTTCACTCCCGCATCACTCAGCACCTGCAAGTCATTCCAGTTCACTCCCATATCGCTCATTGTTCTCCAATCACTCCAATTTACATTTGAGTCACTCATCGTTTGTAGATCACCCCAATTCACATTGGCAATGCTCATCGCGCGGATATCCGCCCAGTTTACTCCTTGGCTTGTAAAAAGTGACCAATTCACTCCGGCATCACTCATAGATTTCATGTCATCCCAATTCACATTGATCTTTGTCATAATCACCATATCGTCCCAGTTCAATCCAACATCTGTCATAATCTGAAGATCATTCCAATTAATATTTGCATCGCTTAATATTTCCAAATCATTCCAATTGATATTGTTGTCACTAAGCAATTGAAGGTCATCCCAATTCACATTTGTATCACTCAAAACCTTCATATCGAGCCAATTTACCCCGGCATCACTCAAAACCTCTAAGTCTGACCAATTAATCCCAGCCTCACTTATGACTTTAAAATCGCTCCAGTTCACCCCGGTATCTGTCATCACTTTAAAGTCATCCCAATTAACATTTGCGTCTGTGAAAACCTTCAAATCACTCCAATTGATTCCGCTATCACTCAGAATTTGCAAATCACTCCAATTAATATTTTGATCATTCAAGGTTTTCATATCTGACCAATTAATCCCCACATCACTCATAATCTGTAAGTCTTGCCAATTAATATTTGTATCACTCAGAACTTCCATATCACCCCAGTTCACTCCGACATCACTCAAAACCTGTAAATCATTCCAGTTCACATTC
>MHFR01000045.1:0-507 GCA_001804285.1 Candidatus Danuiimicrobium aquiferis | reverse complement strand
CCCCGCATCACTCAGCACCTGTAAGTCTCCCCAGTTTACATTCGCTTTACTCAAAACTTCCATGTCACTCCAGTTCACTCCGGCGGCACTCATTACCTCTAAATCTTGCCAGTTCACATTCGCTTTACTCAAAACCTCCATATCACTCCAGTTTACCCCGGCTTCACTCATCACCTGCAAATCTCCCCAGTTTACATTTATTTCTGACATCACTTTGAGGTCGTCCCAATTGATATTGTTGTCACTCATTATTTGGAAATCTTCCCAGTTGACACCAACATCACTTAATAATTTAAGGTCGGCCCAGTTAATGCCTGCATCGCCAAGAATTTTCAGATCTTCCCAATTTACATTTTTGTCACTAAGGACTTTAAAATCATTCCAATTTACGCCGATATCACTAAGTACTTCCATGTCACTCCAGTTCACCCCGGCGTCACTCATCACCTGTAAGTCTCCCCAGTTTACATTCGCTTTACTCAAAACTTCCATGTCACTCCAGTTCAC
>MHFR01000044.1:7284-56691 GCA_001804285.1 Candidatus Danuiimicrobium aquiferis | reverse complement strand
ACCAGAAATAACGATAGGAAAATGAAACGATATGGCTGGAAAATATTTGATCGTTGTTCTCAAAAACTTTTTTCAGTGAACCCTACTTATTGCCCCCGTTGTTGGGGAAGAACCCATTTTCATTAATGACCACCATGATTTTATCAATTTGAAATGAGTGCAGTCATGATTTCCGATAAATAACTCTCGGAACCTTCATAAGAAAATCATGACGGCGAGTGGAATCTCCACCACACTGCACGGCGGATCCGACACGCTGTTTGTTGGAGAACCACCGACCCAGGGCTTATGAGTCCCTTGCTCTACCCCCGCCATACTACATGGCGGGTCCGCCACGCTTTGTGGCGGAAACTGACATACCAATCATTTTGACGGCGAGTGGAATCGAACCACCGACCCAGGGCTTATGAGTCCCTTGCTCTACCAACTGAGCTACGCCGTCAAAATGATTTGGTATGAGTCCCCTGCGCGCACTTACTTTGCATTTAAAATACGATTCAAAAAAGATATTCCATGACCTGACTTTAAAAATCGTTCCCTCTTAAGCGCAAATCTTTTATCAGCACACTGTTCTGAATATAATAATTCAAAAGGACGATTTTGTCGCGTCCAACGATTCGCGCCCTTATTATGTTGTTCTAATCTTATTTCGGGACGAAAATTTGTAGAGCCAATATATCGTTTACTATTTTTCAAACTTTGCAAAACGTAAACATAAAACATTTTATTCTCAATCTAAAGCAAACTGCCCGCCACACTACGTGGCGGGTCCGCCATGTATTATGGCGGAAGCTACGCCGTCATGACTTTCCTATTATATATCAATTAAATTATTAACCGGAAGTCATGACTGCACTGCCATCAACTTCCTCATAATAAATACATGTAGTTGATGACTGTCCTTGAGCTACTATGAAGATTTTCATCAGAAGCTCAAGGGCTGACTTCTTATTAATAATTTTGGTGTATTTCAATGAAAGTCAGTGCCGTCATGATTCTTCCTATTAAATACCTTCGAGAAGTATTTATCGGAAATCACGACTGCACTGGCTTCTTATTAATAATCCCGTGTATATTTCAATGAAAGTCAGTGCCGTCAAAATGATTTGATTATGATTAAACAATTGGAGAATTCTACGAAAATTATCGGATTTGTCTATGCCTGTTTTGACAGAAAATATCTACGGAAGTAACTTCCTGACTTCCTTGATAAACCGGTCATCCTCAAATGACTTTTTCAAAATCGGCCACTGCAAGCCTTCCTCCTGGACCAATTCTTCTTCTCCGCCCATCATTCCGGTCAAAAAGATAATAGGAATATGCTTTGTTTTCGGTTCCTGTTTCAGACAAATCGCTACTTCCGCCCCGTTCATCTCCGGGAGAACAATATCCATGATAATTAATCCGGGCAATTCTTTCTTCGCCTTTTCAATTGCTTCTCTTCCGTCGTTCGCACTGATCACGTCATAACCGCAGCTTGTCAAACGCAAGGAAATCACATCAATCGCATCCTTGTCGTCATCCACAACCAAAATTTTTTTCGCCATCACCAACTCCTTGTTAAAGCGTTCGTAATTTTATTTTACCAATGAATCGCCTGATATACAATCAATTCAATTTGTCAGGGTTTTTGACACGATTTCATACACAGCACTCGAAAGTTTCGGAGCAGACAATATCCGATCCAACTGACTTTTCATTAGTTCTTTCCGCACAGGATCGAGCTTCTTGAATTTCTTAAAAGCGTTCGCAAGCCTTGCGGCTAAATGTGAATTAAACCGGTCAATTTCTAAAATTTGGTCGGCAATCATTTGATAACCCGCTCCCGACACATCATGAAATCGGATCAAGTTCTGCGAAAAGCTTCCGTAGAGAGCTCGTATCCGGTTCGGATTTTTCGGATCAAACAGCGGATCGCGCGCAAGCAAACGGACCCGGTCAATCGTATCTTCTAATTTAGATAACGATTGAACGGCAAACCATTTATCAATCACCAGCCGATTAGACTCCCAACGGGCTCTGAAATCGCGGATTGCTTTTTCTTTTTCTTCTGACTCCGTCTGGCAAAGAATTGAAAGCGCCGCAATTTCATCCGTCATGTTGGCAGCACTTCGAAATTGCTCATACGCAACCGGAATGTACTGCCGCTTTTCCGATGCAACCAAATAGCGCAAGCAGATATTTTTGTATGCCCGAGCAGATATTGATTGAATATCCAACAAATAACCCGAAATTTCGTTTAATTTTTGATACCAGCTCAAAAATAAATTTTCATATTTCACTGCAATCGTTTTCATAAAAAACTCACGCGCATAAAAAGCGGCTTCGAAATCGCAAATGTCCATATCTTCAACTATAACACTCACCGGCGGCAAAGTAAGTATTTCAGCCGCAAGCGCATAGTCCACCTTTTTGTCATTTAATAAATATTTATAAGCCCTTACGATAGAACTATTTACAGCAAGCGTTTCGTTCTTTTGATAATGAAAAACTAAATCATTTAAACATATTCGCGCAAGGCGATGCCCGGCTTCATAACGATTGAAACCGTCACTATCATGCTCAAGGAGAAAGAGCAGTTCATCAACACTGTAATCAAATTCTAATTTGATCGGCGCCGAAAAACGCCTCAGCAAAGAAGGAACCGGTTTCTCGAGCATATTTAAGAACACAAATTCTTCCCGCTCGTTATGAATCTTGAGTACGTTGGTTGTCGCAATTGGATCATTCGCCCTTCTTCCGGCTTGTAAAGCAATATCCTTTCCCTCTCCATCCAGGAATCCGACACAGAACGGAAAACAAAATGGCTCGGGATGATTCTTTCCGTGAACAATCGCTCCTTTTTGTTCCAGAATTAAATGTATCTCTCTTTTCTTCTGATCATATTCCACCGTCACCCGACAAACAGGCGTTCCCGGCCGATCAAACCATCGCTTAAATAATTGAAGATTTTCGCCGGATGCTTTTTCCATCGCCAGAATAAAATCATCCACGGTCACCGCACCGCCGTCGAAAAGTTCGAAATATTTTTCGATTCCTTTCCGGAATTTTTCTTTCCCGAGCAAAACCTGAAGCATCCGGTAAATTTCGGAACCTTTATTGTAAACCGTAGACGTATAAAAATTATTCATTTCGATATACGAGTCGGGCCGGGGCGGATGCGCATGAGGCCCGCCGTCTTCAACGAATTGAGCACTGCGAAGGGTCCGGACATCCGATATCCGCTGAACGGCACGCGATGTCATATCGGCCGAAAATTCCTGATCGCGAAAAACCGTAAGGCCTTCTTTGAGCGTCAACTGAAACCAATCCCGGCACGTCACCCGGTTTCCCGTCCAGTTATGAAAATATTCATGCGCGATCACCGATTGAATCCCTTTAAAATCATCATCGGTCGCCGACTTCGGATCCGCTAAAACATAACTTGAATTAAAAATATTGAGACCTTTATTTTCCATCGCCCCTTGATTAAACGCATCCACGCCTACAATCATATAGGTATTCAAATCACATTCTAAGCCATATTCATTCTCATCCCATTTCATGGCCTGTTTGAGACAACTCATTGCATGTTGCGCACGCGGCTCGTTGCCTTTATCCACAAAGATTCTGAGCGTAACCGGGCGTCCGCTTTTGGTCACATATCGGTCTTCAATCATTCCCAAATCACCCGCCACGAGCGCGAATAAATAACAAGGTTTATTGAAAGGATCTTCCCAAACAACATAATGACGGCCATCCTCCAAATCACCCCGCTCGATTTCATTACCGTTTGATAAAAGAACCGGATACTTCGATCTGTCCGCCGAAATCCGCGTCGTATACTTGCTCATCACATCCGGTCTGTCGATAAAATACGTGATTTTGCGGAAACCTTCCGGTTCATTTTGAGTGCAAAAAATATTTCCGGACTGATATAAACCTTCCAGCGCCTCGTTTTTATGCGGCTCAATCTCATTTTGAATTTCCAAAATAAATTCATCCGGAACTTGCGGAATCATAAGGGTTTTTTCCGTTAAAAAGTATCCGCTCGAATCAAGCATGACCCCGTTGAGTTGAATGGAAATGAGTTTCAAATTTTCTCCATTCAAACTAAGCGGAGCATTCCGGGTTTGAGAATGACGTTTCACTTGAAGGCGGGAATAAACCCTGGTTCGGTCTTCAAAAATATCAAAGCTAAGCTGAATGGAAGGAATTAAAAAATCAGGCGCTCGATAATCGGATCGATAAACCGGCTTCCGGGTTTCGGGTTGTTTTTCTTCCACTTTGATTTCCTCAAAAGGTCGTCTGTTTTTTGTCATTCCCGCCCTTAACAACTTATGAATAATTCATCGGAAGTTAAGGACGGTACTGACAACCTATTAAATAGTAATAATCTTTTCAATGAGTGTCAGTGCCGCGGAAGCGGGAATCCCGAAATTATGGATGCCCGCTTTCGCGGGCATGACACGAGTTGGCATATTCGCCACTTCAAGACGCTAAATAATTGAGAACAAGATAGGGGGAATTTTATAAAACTCAGGAGGAACCTAAAATCTTTGCCTGGTAGCCATCGATATGAATCCCTTTGATCAGTTTTTCAAGCTCTTGAGGTTTTTCGCTCGCCCCCAACGCTTCCTCCTTCGTAATCGCACCGCTTTCCCACAATTTGAAAACGGCCTGATCCATTGTTTGCATCCCCTCGTGCATTGCATTCCGCAGCGCCTGATTGATTTTTTCAAATTCCCGGTCGCGAACGAGTTCCCGGATAATTTCGGTCCCGAGCAAAATCTCGAATGCAGGCAGAAGCGTTTTCCCGTCCTTCGCCATGAGAAGCTTCTGCGCAATAAAACACGTAATATGGAAACAAAGATGATTCAGTGCCGCGTCACGCTGTTCCGGCGGAAAGAATCCGAGAATACGTTCGAAAATTTGCGTCACGTTCTTGGCATGAATGGTGGAAATCACAAGCCGCCCGACCTCGGACGCGGCCAGCGCAAAATTGAACGTTTCGGCATCGCGCATTTCGCCGATCATAATAACATCCGGCGACTGACGCACGACATATTTAAGTGCGGAATTAAAATCGGAAGCATCCTGTCCGATTTCGCGTTGATTGACGATGCATTTTTTGTCCTGGTGAAGGTATTCGACCGGATCCTCGATGGTGATGATATGACGATGCACATTTTCATTCATATAATCAAGCATCGCATTAATCGTGGTCGTCTTTCCTGTCCCGACAGTTCCGGCAATTAAAATAATTCCGGCACGCTCAAGCGCGACTTTTTTCACTACGGGCGGGATATGAAGCTCTTCGAATGAAGGAATATGTTTCCACAATCGCCGGATCACGATTGAATACGTTCCTTGCTGGAGGAAAAGGTTGCCTCTAAACCGCTGTTCCGTTCCCGGCATGGAAAACGCAAAGTCAACGCTCTGATTTTTCAAAAGGAGTTCTTTTTGAATCTCATTCAACACTTCCTTAACGACTTGGGCAGTGTCTTTTTCACTGGTTGGTTCAAAAGGCAACGCTTCAACGACATTTCCGACTCGAACCCGCGGCTGAGATCCCACCTTGAGGAAACAATCCTGCCCCTGCATTTCAAGCAGTTTCTCAAGGCATTTAATTAAATATTCCGGAACATGCATAAATAGATCCTCTATTAATTTGAAGCGATTCCCTCCCTCACCCTAACCCTCTCCCTCGGGGAGAGGACAGGGGTGAGGGAGGCAAGTTAACTTCAGAACACTAAACAAATACTACGTTTTCCTCACACTAATCCGAGGGCTAAAACCAAAATTAAGCCGCCCTATTTTCCGGTTTTGTCTGAAAATCCTGAAACGGACAAACGTAATCAAGCTTTGGGATAGGAAGGCGCGGAGCAAAGAACGTAGCAACTTCTGTCACCCCAAGCAATGTCCTTCCGACAAAATACGCAACACCGTCGGCAACTCCCATGCGTTTATCCTTGGCTTCTATCGGCCGCCGGAATAATTCCAACCATCCGAAACTGGCATTGTAAATTCCGCGCACAAGCTGACCGGTCGCTGCCGAAACATAATTCTCGGGGACTTCCTTTCCGCAAACCGGATCCGCTGAAAAACTGAATGGAACACTTACCAACATAAAACAAAGCATGATCACAAAAACTTTTTTCATCATCCTATCCTTCCTTTCGCATGAATATCCCTCTGATAATCTATCGGGATAAGGAAATCAAAGCTTTAACTCGCCGTCCCCATCACGCGAACCTAAATTAAAACAGGGACAGTTTCCGTTCTTCTGAAGTTACGGAAGCTGTCCCTGCTTTCTAAAATTTGGCATTTGCTATCGAAAAGAATATTTACTCGTTCTTGCCGAACGGCATTTTTAATTTGTCTTTCAATTGGGCAGCTGTATCTTCAAGCCCACTGACAGCATCCTTTAAACCACCCGCGGCACTTTCTAAATCTTTTGCTAAATTTTGAGTTCCCTCACTCACAGCACCGGAAGTTTCCGTCAAGCTTCCAGACATCGTAGTCAACACTTCCGTTGCCTGCTGTTTCAAATCTGAAACAGCCTCAGTCGCTTTTCCGACAGCTGCGGTTGCGAGCTCCTGGGAAACCGCCAAAGACTGCAAATTGCCTAAATTTAAATTAGCCAATGCTGCCAGCGGTGTCGACATCAGTGCTCTCGTCAAAATAAAGCTCACTAAATATGCCGGATTCTGAATATTCTTATATTCCTCATCCAGGTTGATATTAAACTCCTGAATAACCGGAATCGCTCGCAAAGAGTAATCTTTATATCCGACCTTCCCGATTTTGAGCGCCAATACATCAATTTGGATCGGCATCGCTTTTCCTTTTTGCTCGACCTTTGGTTTTTGAGCTTCCTTTGCCGACGCCTGCTTAACTTTTAACGCATCTAAATTAAGTTTGCCGTCTTTATTTCTCACAATGTAAAGTTCTTGAAGATTCAAGCGGATGGTCGCAAAATGCAATTTCCCGCTCAAAAGTCCCCTGCCGCTAAAATCCACAAACAGTTCGGGCATGTAGA
This sequence comes from Candidatus Danuiimicrobium aquiferis, assembly GCA_001804285.1. Lineage (GTDB taxonomy): Bacteria > Omnitrophota > Omnitrophia > Omnitrophales > Danuiimicrobiaceae > Danuiimicrobium > Danuiimicrobium aquiferis. Next base: position 49,670 of record MHFR01000044.1, on the reverse strand, counting down.
TCATCACAGGCTCGGGGCTGCCCTTTGGATTATAAAGCCTCAAATCCTGAATCCTAAGATAGGTTCCGCGCAAATTCAGATTGAGCTTTGACATTTTGAGCTCAAGTCCCGTCAAAAGCCGGACGCCCTTTTCGACGGCTGCTTGCATAATCACATTTTTGGTAAGCACGACGCCCGCCAAAATAATCGCAATAATAATTAAAACCGATAACAACTTCTTCATGTTATTTCTCCTCCTTTGAAATCCGGTGCCCGTTTCAAAAGCATAGACCCCGAAATGGAAATTTGTTTAAGTTTTTAATTTAATTTCTTTAAATGACGGAAACTTTGGCAGCTTATTTCCAATCAACGGTAATGCATACTTTAAAAATTCGCCGCTCACACTGCCTTTTTCCGAATTCAAAAATGATCGCGGCACATATCTTTCCCGGTGCGGAATTTTTTCAAGCGCAACAGGTTTATATTGAATCCTGTATTTCTTCCCGGAAAGCCGCTTCAATGAAACCATCACTTTCGACATTCCCTTGAGAGCCCATTTTACCGCAGAAAGTCCCGCTTGATAAGCTTCTTCTTGGTCTACCGGAGAAATATAAGGAATGGACATCCGCTGAATGGTGCCGGGTTTATCGAACCTGGCGCGAACATTTAAGTTCTTTTCAACGAGCCGGGCCAGATAATTGGCGGCACCTTCCACGTATTGATGCCCAAATGGATCTTTTACGAGGCCTTCCTTTTTCGCTCCGATACGGTTGCCGTGCACATCGCGAATGGTTTCTGAAATCACAACGATACAGTAACCGATCTCTTTATAAATGCGCCTCACCCGCTCAATGAAATCTGCTTCACTAAAAGGAATTTCGGGAATTAAAATAATATGCGGCGGATCATATTCGGACTCTTTGAGAAGCGCCGCCGCAAGCACAATCCATCCGGAATTCCGGCCCATAAATTCAATAATTTTGACCGGATCGACCTCTTTCATCGCTTTGGTGTCAAGCCCCGCTTCCTGAGTCGTAATCGCAGCAAAACGGGCAACGGAGCCATATCCCGGCGAATGATCCGTTTCCACGAGATCATTATCGATTGTTTTCGGAATGTGAATGGCCCGCAATTCATATTGTTCGCGCTCGGCAGCTTCCGCAATTCTGAGAATTGTTTCGGCCGTGTCGTTCCCGCCGATTAAAAACAAATACCGGATATCCCATTTTCTGAGATGATTGATAATTTGAAGTTCCTCACCCGGCGCTAATTTGTGCCGTGCCGAACCGAGCGCGGCAGAAGGAAGATTCGCAATCTGCTGGACTAAAGAAACCGGCTGGCGTTTGAGATCAATGAAGTCCCCTTTTAAAAGCCCTTTGATTCCGTTCCTCATTCCCCAAACATCGGAAATCGCTTTCGCGCGGCTTGCCGCTTTAATCACACCGGCCAAACTTTGATTGATGACAGCCGTACAACCGCCCGATTGCCCGACCACCGCACGACCCTTAAGCATCATTGATCCTCATTCCTGATTTCCTAAAATCCCAATGCCCAAGCACCAATGGCCAAGGAAATCCAAAAAAGATAAATTCCCAATTGCAAATTTTGAACTTATTTGCGTCATTGCCTGCCCGCCAAGTTTTTTGGCGGGGGATTTGGTCATTGGTCATTTCAATTACCACTTCTCCCAATGCAAAACATCTTTCAACTTGCGATTCTTTTTTTGCTCGACCTTTTCTACCGGCCAACCCAGCGGAATCAGACTAATCAGTTTAAATTCCTCCGGAACATCCAATAATTTTGACACATCGGTCACATATGGTTTTTTATCACCGGCAACCCAACAAGCTCCCAGTCCCAAATCCGTAGCGGCAAGCAAAATATTTTCTGACGCCGCACTGCCATCTTCAAGATAATATTTTGTGTATTTACAATAAACCGCAATACAGCATGCCGCTTCTTTGATAAACCGCCCGTATTCGGCAATCTTGCTGAGTGAAGAGAGCGTTTCTTTGTCCGTGACAACAATAAACTCCCAAGGTTCAATCGCACGCGCAGTCGGCGCCCGGCGCCCGGCATCAATCAGTTTTTCGATCATGTCCTTTGGAATGGCTTTGGAAGTGTATTTCCTGACACAGGCTCGCGCGGATATACAGTTAAGGGTTTCCATAAAAACCTCAAATGATAGAAAAATTTTCGAAGGCAACTGTTAAATTAATGGGCTATATATTAACAGAAAAACAGCCGGGAAAGAATGATTAAATCACGTAGAGTTTGTACATTTTTTCAGCAAATTTTCCTTCCCCCCTTGCGGGGGAAGGTTGGGATGGGGGGATTCTGAAATATCACCCCCACTTTTCCGCCCAACAGGACGGTGGATCCGCCAGCTCTCGCCAAACAGCGCGGCGAGTCCGACGCGTATTTTGGCGGATGTTAGGTGGACATCCCCCCCATCAAGGGGGAAGAAAAAATGTTCAAACTCCAGTTAATTCACGGCCACCCTAAGCCAATTTCGAGCGCGCGCTCGAAATCTTAGGAGTTTTATATTGATCGTTTTTGCTTCCAGAATTCGGAAGGAGACACAATAGGCGTTTGCCCAATCTGTTTTAACGCCAAAAGCTCTTTATCGCCCGTCAAAAACATATCCGCACCAATCGTTTGGCAAAGCGCGAGTATTTTGCGGTCGGCCGCGTCAGAAAAATCCGGATTAAAGCGTTTATCCTCTGCAATGATAGAACAATTCGTTTTCAGATATTTCACAAATTCATCAACCAAACGTACGGGGAAACCGAATTTTTTCGATTTCAGGACTGCCTCAAACTCATTCAGGATATACGGAGACAACACCCCGATTTTTTCCTCCAATACAACTTCCAGCACTTCAAACGCTGTCCCGCTTGTCAAAAATGCAGCGATCAAAACATTCGTGTCAACCACTACTTTCATGATATATCCCGGTAAATATCCTGATCCGTAAAATAACCTTTCCCTTGAGCTACCGCTTTTCCTATTTCCCGAAGCTGTTTAAATTTCAACTTTCGAAGGTACTCTTGCAGAGCGACCTTCAACACGCCTGAACGTGTCTGCTGAAATTTTTTCGCCAGCCGGTCCAACTCTTTCAGTTCTGCCTCGCCAAAACTAATGCTCACTGGATAACGTGCCATACAGCCTCCTTTTGTCATAATTATTAATACAGCTGTAAGAAATATTAACACAGAACGAATGATACGTCAACAGGCCATGGATCGTTTGCACGACGATCTACGATGGACGAACAACGATATACGAATTACGCCGACTTGGCGATGTAGACATAGGATTGGAGAAAGTTTTCGATCGCCTCCGTAAGACTGGGAGGAATTTCGGAGAAATACTGGCCCTGAGGAATTAATTCTTCTTTTCCGGCAAATAAAAGTAAGAGTGCCGCAGTCAAAAGACCGGGCTCCCGGTTTCCGGATTGATATTTCAGCGGGACATAGCGGCTCTTCGATTGACGCAGGAAGTTTTCAATCTGATCCGCAAAGTGCGCTTTCACACCTTCCTTCGAAATATTAACGACTCCGCTCCCGTCAAATTGAAACTGTTCTGGATTGACCCGGAGCTCGACAACATCGGAATACTGTGACCTAAAGTTTATCAACTCTTGATAAACCGCGGTCATCTCGCGATCGCCCTGCATATTAAAAATAAATTTCACCGCTTTTGATTTCGCATAAGCAGCAAAGGATTTATAAAATTCCGCGCGCTGTGCATCCGACAATGCCTCGAACACCTCCATATCAACCGCCACCGCATACTTGCCTTCGATATGATTGATGGCTTGGCGGATATTGAGGTTGGGGGATGCGGCGCCACGTTGAACTGATATCGTTCCCGTGAGCAGGGGCGCGGTCTCTGCGCCAATTTCAGACGGGCGGGGTAACCCCGCCCCTACATTTTCCTGCGAGGACTCTCGTGCGCTTTCTCCACTCAAAACGGGGACAGGTTCTGTGTTAATGAGATCAGAACCTGTCCCCGTTTTGGGCATATTGAGGCGCACTTCGGACCGTTGGGAATGCCACTTCTTTGAAAACTGAACGAGGAACGACCACGCTTGTTGGTGCCCGGCGATTAAATTTTTGTCTGTTTTCAATGTGTCGATGGTCAATCCATTCGGATAGGAAATCGCGTGCACCTGTAAATGAGTCAGGGCGTCCGTCACAACATCAATGATTTCTCTTAGTATTTTTTGCTCCGCCGGTTTGGCCAGCTTTTGCTGATTAAGGTATTCAATCGCATCTTCCAGCAATGAAACCACCTTTGCCCATGGAAGTGTTTTTTCGTCTTTTTTCGGCTCTTCAACCGCCTGCTCTGCCGGCTGGCTCTTTTTTGCTTCACTGTAATACTGCCAAGCAAGGGCATTTCCATCCAATAAAGTCTTGTTTGTTTGCAACAATCCTTCCATGATTCCAACCTGATGATTCTTTTTCACGTATTCCGCCGCAGCCTGCATGACTTGAGCTGCCGCTGTGAGTGCTTCTGCCTTTTCCGTTTGTGCTTGAGCATCTTCAAGCGCCTTCTCCGCGCCAATATCGAGCCAGCGCACCGCATCTTCCATCGACACCCGCGCTTCGGCTCTTGCCGGAGACACAGTCGACGGCGTCAAGAGCCAAGCTGTACTCGCAGCAACATTTCCATCAATAGGCAGCTGCGAGTGCGCTTCGGAACGCCCGGGATTTATTTGATGCGCATCTTCTATATATTTACGAGGGCCTGTTAACGTGATATAAATCGCATCGTCACGTTCGTCAAGTCCGATGATAGCAATACTAAGATGTCTTCCTACGGAAATACTTTTCCCACTTACCCTAACGAATCTGCGTTCTGTTTGTTTCGGAGAAACTTTTTCGCCATCAGCGTGCAGGAGAACCCCTAAACCATTTTGATTAGTCAGAATTAATTCGATCGTGACAGGTCCGGCTTGAATGTCGCCGCTATGGACCTCCATCGTCCTGGATGGATAACTTCCCCGCACTTTCCTCGCTTTAACGTTGCGCGCTTCGGAACGATTTGAACCGAAGGTAATATCAAGATGCCACGTTGCTTTTAACCACTCGGGGCTTAACAAATTACCGAAAAGCTGCACGACAGATTCCCGATTGAGAATTGCGCCGGTTGCCAAATTTTGCGCCAACGGAGAAAGTTCTGTGCAGCCCGAAAAACCCGCCAAAGCAAATCCGAATACTAATTTCGAAAGGTTTCTCTTTACAGACCGCGCTTCGGAACGGTTTGCATCATTTAAAAATTGCTGTCGGAGCGCTTGAATCATTTCATGAAGCGCTTTTGTCTGTTCTCGGTTCGGAAGTTGGAGAAGCCGATCTATCGGCATATCCAAAATAGATTGACCAGCCGCCATTTCCAGATTTGCCGGTTTTGCCGCCAGCGGAACGCTTGCAGGCCGATAAATTGACAAATCATCACTGCCGGCCGGAAATCCCCGGCCCACAAAATCTTGCTGTTTCGCCAAAATCGTGTCCGCCTGTTTCTCCAATAAAATCAAATAGCCCTGAATCGCTTTAAAAATGGGCCTCTTAATCTCTTTCGCCATTTTGTCCAGCACATCCAAAAGGTCCTGGCGCGCATTTGGCATATCTTTTGCGCCATCCGAACGCAAAAATCCTTCAAGTATTTCGCCGACAAACACAACCGCGGCAAGATCAGGAAGGCCTTTTTCGTAAAGGCTTTCGCCGCCTTTTCTGCTTTTCAATTCCGGAGCAAAATTTGCAGAAAAATGCGCAAGCCATGGTTTCGCCATCGGACTAAGCGTATCGTCAACTTCCGGTTTCACCAGCGTAAATAAATATTTAATCCATTCCACCAAATCATCCCGGCTGGTTTCCTGAACGGCCGGCACATCGGCCCCCTGTATTTTGACAAGGTCTACGATATGCGTCGTCGCTTTATCGCGCCGTTTCAAAGCGTGTGCTGTGTCATAGAAAAACGCAGGCATAAGAGCCCCTACTATTTCACTGACAGAATGAGCACGGGAGTGTTGAAGCGCCCGGTTAAACGATTCTTCCGCTTTTCCGTCGACCAGCCGATAACCCGCCCCTCCCGCAAGCGTCAGGCGCGACTGAATCCCGCGAGGTTCGGTTTCAACAACCGCTCCTGTTTCCTTTTGAGGACCCGACAACCGCGACAAGGTATCTAAAATTGTAGCCCAACCGAATGAACGCGCCGGTGCCGGAGCTGCGTGTGATCCCGTTTTCGGAACTTCTAAAAAGATGCCTCCTCGCGAACTGACAACAGTTTCCCCTTCAAGAAAACTATGCACTCCACCGTGCGCTTCCCGGACTATCTTGCGCAACACTTCCTGCCGAGCCCAAACAAGCGGTGTGCTTCGCTGGAGCGCAAATTGAATCATTTCATTTTCATTGAATTCAGCGGACTGAATATGATCACGAACAGCTCCAAGGACTGTTCGGATTTGTGGAAATACCATTTTAGGCGTGATATTCGAAAACGCTTTGACGATCTTCGCCCGAGCTCGTTCTACGTTTTCCAACTTCCAGAAATAATTTTTCAGAAAGCCGGTAAAAAGCTCCGCAAGTTCTTCTTCGAGATTCCGGCGCAACTCGCGTTGGCTCCGGATGGATTGCATTTCGGTCAAAACCGAAAACAACGATTTTAAAATATTCGCAATCACATTCGCCGCTTCAAAATCACTCAGAACACTATTTTCAACAAAAGAAGCCAACCGGTCACTCAAGGCCTCTTCAGCCCCGCGAAGACTTCCGTGATGATCCGCCGCATATTGCCGCAACTCATCGATAAAAAGCAAAGCGGTACCTGATTCATCCACTTGCCCAAATTGTTCCAAGGCCCCGGACTGAAAAACCGGCAATACAACAATCGCCAATTTGACTTCGCCTTCCGCGGAACGATAAGGCGCCATTTTGACATCATAGGTCGCAAGATTAAGGTCGCGATCACGCTCTTTCAAAAACGGCATCACGTTTTCCGTAATAAATTTTCGCCATGCCGCTTCCCTTCCGTTCATATCTTCACCGGCAGGCAATTCAAATTTGAAAGACGGCGGCATTTCACGGTCGGACGTCGCTTGTGCTTCATATTCCGGAAACATGAGCCGTACAATTTTGCTTTGTTCAAGAATTTGCTGCCGCATTTTGTCTTTCCCGAGTCCAAGAGAAATAAGCCCCGCCTGCAACCTCAGAATCAGCGGATCGTTAATTTTCACTCCGTCATAGAATTGACTGACAGGAATCCAGTGCATTGTTTCCCGTAGCCATTCGAGCCGTTCAAAACTTTCAGACTGAATCCGCGGCGTTGTTTCCGCGTTCCGGGCCTCGGCCCTCGCAGTAGCACCGCTTGGTCTTCGCCACGGCTGCGAGGACTCTCGTTCGCTTTGATTAATGCCCGCTTGGGCGCTATTCATATTGAGGCGCACTTCGGAACGGGTTTCCAGATCGAGCATCGTCAGCGAGATTAATTGAAGCGCTTTTTTGACGGCCACTTTGTTCTGATCCGTAACGGGGAGAGAAAAACCAAACTCACGAAGAATTGATTGAAGTTCAAAAACTTGCTGCTCTTCGAGCCCCAGCATTGACATATCGGTCAATTCTCCGGCTGCCAATGCATCAACTTTCTCTGAAGACAACTTGTAACTGATCAGCCGGCCCGCCGCGATTTCGGCCACCTGCTTCATCCGGTTTGCAAGATCGAAAAGAATCGAAGCAGCCTCCTCCATTTGCTCCATCTGCGGACGATTTAAACCTATCATCTCGTCATACTTAATTTCCGCAAATTCGAGAAAATCTTTCAGCACCTGTTCCGACTCGACATCAAACTGGTCGTTACTATACCTTTTACTGTGATAATCTTTCGCCCGAGTTAAAATTTTAGCAGGCTCTATGCCAAGCACCAGCAACTGATTTGCCGTTTGACGGAGTTGAGGCCAAACGCCTTCCTCGACAAATTGAACGTTTACAGCTTGTCCTTCAAAAGCGAATGTTGTTCTCAAACTCTTAATATCAGCATTCGTTCCGCCCAGGGTGACTGCTTTAATTCTTGCCCCCCTTGCTCCCGAAAGAGTCTGAATTGCGGTAACGATTCGGTTCAACCATTCATCCTCCACCGCAACCGTATAGCTGATCCCTTCTCCCTGGAGCGCACCCAAGGATGGCCGCACCAACTTGTTTGCTCTCTCTTCCGGCATAAAATCCGTCAGAATCGTCCACTTCGACCGCGCTTCGGCTCTTGCCGGAGACACAGTCGACGGCGTAAAGAGCCGAGCTGTACTCGCAGCAACATTTCCATCAATAGGCAGCCGCGAGTGCGCTTCGGCCCTCGCCGCACCTGCGGCGGCAGTTTCGAGTTCCGAGTTTCGCGTTTCAAGTTGTTTGTCGCTTAACTCGAAAATAGAAACTTTAAACTCGGAACTTTTCCCACGCACTTCGGAACGTTCAGTTTCTATCGTGAAATATTGTCCCTTTGCCCGTTTATCCGCTTCCGGAATAGCGGCGTGGATAGCGGCTTCAAAGATTTCCGACCATTTTTCTGTCGTTACGCCCATTTCGTTCCGTTTTTGAACGAGCATTTCGCCCAAAACTTCCCTAAATAACGCTACCCGCGCTTGACGGGTAGCATCGTGCTTAATTTCATCCTTCGTCACCTTCATATGAATAAACCACTCGCCCGTTTCATTTCCGGAATTAAGTTTAATATGAATTCGCGATACAAGCTCGCCATCCCGCATACCGGGTGTTCTGCGTTCTATTTCATAACGTGGAATCTCAGCACTCAACCCCACTCCTTTGACCATCACAAGGCCGTACGGTTTGCCTGCCGCAGCTACAAGGCTTTCCAATGAAATACCATCTTTTACACGGGAAATTGTCTCTTTCAGTTTCGCCGAAAACTGTTCGATGAGGCCGTCGACTTGCCCTTCCGGCACACGCGTCTCCGGCTTCAGCTGGAAGGTCCTAAGCTTGCCCGGCAATCCTTTGACAACCACTTCCAAATAAACGGGTATCAACGCCGACCCTTTAAGGCGTTCTACGGTAAATGTTGGAGCAGTCCCTGCGGATGATTGCGTAAAAGAAGGTGCTCCTTTCAGCGGAACAACAGGAGCACCCTTTGATGGCTGCACTGGTTCTGCTGGTTCTCCCGGTTTTACCGGTGTTGTCGGGGACGGAACATTTGGATCGCGTCTTTCAACTTTTACCACAGGTGCCGGCTTTAATTCTTGATCAGCACGCGTCGCCGCCGGAGTCTCTCCGTTCACCGGATACCGCTCAAGCTCTTTCCGGACAACTCGTCCGCTCGCAAGTTTGGCAACCGCCCAAATCGTGTGAGAATAACCCAACGGCAGACTCCGTCCGCTCAGCGGACCAATCCGGCGATTAAACGCTTCAAGCGCCTTAAGTGCACCGTCGATTTCAGAAAAACCGTGCTGTTTCAAACGCAGCAACACTTTGGAGTCGGTGACGCTCTCCCCCTCATGAAGCATTTTAAATAAAGCGATCAGCGCATCAAAATCAGAACGTCCGATTCCGGCTTTCATAGCCGCATCCACCACGGCCGGAAATTTTATGTCCGCTTCTTTTTGACGTGCAAGCCGCGTGGCATACGTTTGAATAAACGCATCAATCTGTTCCGGTTTGGCCAAAGCAGCGTGAATGACAAGCCACATCCAGATCGAGATTCCCACTTCGCGATCGGCGTCACTCAACGGATAGCGCTCGTGATAAAGCCGCGTGGGAAGAATCCGCTCAAAACTTCCAGTATCTTCAGCGGAACCGCCCGAAGACAAGACAGCCGTAAAATCAAGGCGCGCCGCCAAACCGGAACCTGAGTCACCGTCCTCACGGGACACTTCGGGTTCCGCCGTCAAATCCAATCGGGGAGAATCCGGATAAAATAACCGGGCATCAATCCCCGCGTAATATGCAATCACCGATTTCAACTGCTCGTCACTCAAACCGACTGCCAGTGAGCGTGCAATCAGCAGATTCAGTTCTCTTTTTAATACATCCTGCTGTTTGTGCCTCAGTGTCCGATATACACCATTGAGTTGATCGGCAGGAAGCTGCGGATCCGTGGGTTTGGTCAATAGTGTTGTCAGAAATTCTGGACGCTGATCACTCATGTGAGCGACGAGTTTTGCCAAACGGCCGGCTTCTCCTTGAATAAAATCTTCTTCGTTGCGGACTTCGGATCGACGAACGGATGCCGTTTCTGAACGTAGGGGCGCGGTCTCCGCGCCCATTTCAAACGGGCGGGGTAACCCCGCCCCTACATTTTCCATTTTGGCGTCACGAAGATGTCTTTTGATCAGTTTTCTTCTTTGTTTTAATGTCCGGATTTGTTGATTTATTTTGGCTGCTTCAGGCTCCAAATCATCAATAAATGCATGGGCTCTTCCTTTCGGAAAATTGGTTTCTCTTTGCCGAACCAAATCCGAAATCCGCCTTCTTAAATACACCAACTCATTTTCCAAATGATATATTCTTGTATCTTTCGCCGGGGAAATTTGATTTTCAACGGGACGGACTTCTGCCCTCGCTTGATTAGCGTTTACAGAAAAGGGGACAGGCATATGACTCAAAAGAGAACGATTGCCTGTCCCCTTTTCTGCTCCCTCTACGCTATACGCCGTACGCTCGCCCGTTCGCACTTCAGAGCGTTCAAGCGATGCCTTAACCGTATCTATTTGCTGCTTCAGTTCCCGAAACTTCGATGCCAATGGTTCGACCTGAGCGCGGCGTTCCAGCGATAATTTTGAAATTGCGCCCGTCAACTTACGCTCAAATTCGGCCAGTTTCGAAAATGCGACATCAAATTCTGATGTTTTCAAACTTTGGAGGGCTTCAGAAAGCAATGCTTTTGCGCTCGTCATGGATAAGAAAATTTGAAGATCCGAATAATCCTTTTGCTGACTGGCCAATCTCCTCCGGAAAATATTGACTGCCATTAATTCCGCTCTAAAAGCTATAGTTATCCGCTCAACCCCTTCGCTATCAATCCCATGGTCATGGACCGCATCTCTCAAATTCTGCAGCCGGACGAGATGTTTTAGGAAAACTCCGACATGCCCCGTCGATAAACCTTTCAACATTTCATCGAAAGCCTGACGGAAAGCGTTTAAGTTTTCGGCTAACTCCGAAACTACTTTGTTGATTTCTGTTTCCCGCGCAAAAGACGGCCGGGTCGTCACTGAATCGCCGGCTACAATTTCAATTCCGTCAAATTCGGGAATCTCGTGTTTGCTTTTTTCCCAATCTTCATAGGACTCTTTCCATAACACAATCTGGAATTTCCGTTCATTCGTCAAAAAGCGGATCAATTGAACCGGCTTCCTGTATCGCCACGGCACAGAACCGTTCGTCCCGGAAAGTCCGTAACCGTGATCATACGAGCTCTCCATTCTAAAAGGAGAAATCGTCCATTTATTTCCCCGGTCGCCTTCCAAAGAAATCGTGTCTCCATCTTGCTCGAGCGAGACGCTGTGATGGTAGTCTCCCAACGACCGCAACGTATCAAACTCATCGAAGTATGTTTCTCCGGACGATCCTCTGACCGTGCGCAGGATTTCGCGGGCACTCACATCCCAGCTTTCAACAGGTGCAATCCGCGCGCGTGTATTGCCTTCGCGGGATCTCGGCATGGCGGCTTTAATTTCTTCTTCCCAGGTTCTGGCCATTTCTGCAAACACAACATCAAATTTATTTTCGCCGATCGGCCAATCATAGGATGCTTTGACTTTTGGTGCTTCCTTCTTCGGCGGTGTTTCAATATATAACTGTTTTGTGAGACGAACTGAATCGAAATCGGAAACTTTGTAATTGCCAGCCGGATCGTATTTCTCAAGTCGCTCTAATAACAACACGATAAAAGTGCCTAAACCTTCTCGAGGCTGAATATAATCGGTCATCGGATCCCATTCAACTGTAACGGGTCCTGCATAAACATGGTCTATAAATAAATCCAATGCAACAGCTTCTCCATTTGAGATGGCCGAAACGGCCGCTCCAATTTTATCCAAATCTCTCTGCAACATTTCTCCTTTGATCGTACCTCCCGGAAGCCCCATTTCCTGCCCCCGAGCTTCGGCTCTGGATTCCCGTCCTTGTTTCTCTTGAAATAGTTGATTCAAATTGTCCAATGCGGGCGCTATATCTGTCGCAAATTCAAGATGCCATATATTTGGAATTTGCGCTGTTTCGCTCGGAGGAATCTGCCGGACCACTTTCGCACCGGTCTTCTCATAGAAGCGAACCGCCTGTACATTTTCATCCCTCACGGTTTTCCAGTGTACTTTCTCAAATTTCCAAATTTTCGCTTTGGTTAAAGCGTGATACATCAGCCAAAACGCAACCGGCGTTCCCTGATATTCCGTATCAACCGCAAAACGCGAAATATAAATTGCTTGGCCGGAAGCATATTCCGGACTGGTGGTCTGATTTACGTTAATAATCCCGATCATTTTTCCTTTTGAATCGAGAACCGCAAAACTTAAATCAGGGGAAAATCCTTCCTGCTCAAGCATCTGTTCGACTTTCTCCCGCGTCATTTCTCCGTCACTCTTCATTAATTTCCACAAGCGAAGAATGTCCTCTTGATGGTCAAAATAAAGATTCGTCTCTATCAGTTCTAATTCCAACGTCTCACCCTTCACAACCATCGTTTGCGAATGAATATCGGTCGCGCGGGCTTCGGCACGTCCGCCTTCGGCGGTAGTTTCGAGTTTCGAGTTCAAAGTTTGAAGTTTACCTTTCTCGTTCAACTTTAAACTCGGAACTTTAAACTCGGAACTATCTTTGAGGCGTGCTTCGGCTCTTGCCGTTGGCTTGTACCATTCAACTTTGGTTCCGCTCTGTGAACCCAGGTCGGTAACCGCCATCCACCACTGATCTTTCTTTTTTACAATTTTGATTTGAAATGCGCGGCGGGAAAGGGCCACCACATCCGCAACTTGAAAATTATGTTCGCCTTGCGGTTTTCTTCCGACTTCGAAAACTTCTCCGAGCGGAATGGGCCACCGCTTGTCTTCGACAATCCAGTTAGTACTCCCGGCTAACGGCCTGCCCAGATTAATGGTAGGTTGATCGTTTTCAACATCAATACTGAATAATAACTCTCCGGAATGTATATGGAACCGACGGCCGGGCACAAAAACATCCGTGACGGAAGGTTTTTTCCCTTTTGCCTTGCCCAATTCAATTTCAACCTGAACACTTGCTACCGGCAATTTATATTCCTTCACCGGCAAAGCTTCCCCGGATGCTTCCGCTTCTACAAGTTCTGCAATATCAGCTTCCGACAGTCCGACAATTCCCGAACCTGATTCATCGGCTTCGTCCACGAGAACCGGTTCTTCTTCTTTTGTGGTAAGCGTATTGTACCAACCGACCACCATACCCGAATTTGATCCGAGGTCTTCTGCGGTAAATTGATAGGCTTCGCCTGCTTGTGCAATTGAAATTGTGCGTTTTGGCGAAATCTCTATTTGTGTCCCAAATTTTCCTTTCTTTTCCGCCGCATTCGAAACCGGACTCCATTTTCTCGTTGCAGTATCAAATGTTGCCGTTTGGCGAATTACGACTTCAGCCCCCTGAACCAACACTTCAAACCGGCCGGCCGCCGTTCCAACCACAATGGATTTCCCCGCGTCAAACGTTTCCGTCAACTTTCCACCTTTGTGGCTTCCGCCCACCTGCTTTTGATACCGCGTCAGCGTTTCTTCCGCACGAACTTCAGACCGGAATTGATATTTGTCAAGATTAACCTTAAAACGCGCGAGCGGCACGGATTCATCAGCAAGCACGTTAAGTGGTTCAATATCAAAAACGGATTCAGAGCCACTTTGCCTGCCAATCAACCGCCGGTGAAACCTCTGAGCTAACGAATTCGGATAAACTCCAACAGAGTAAACTTTAACCCCCCGCTTTTGAAGGACTTTAAATGTGTTCTCATGCAGCTGCAATGCCAATCCTCTACTGCGGTATCCGTTCCGGACATAAATTTTCTGACTGTTGGCCTGCTGCGGGTTTTGGTGGCCAATTTCAAATCTAAGAAAAGCGATTGCCGTATTATTCTCAAATAAAACAAAAATGTTTTTCCGTTCCTCGCCGGAAACATTCACCCATTCATCGGCAATTTCCCGTTGGACAGCCAGCCCCGGTTCGGATCCCAAAAATATAAGTCCCTGCTCGACAAGTCCGAGGAATGATTTCATCCTGGGCGACCCTTCTTCAAGCTGGTCGTAAGACAAAAACGTTACGTCTTGAACGTTGCTTTCAATCCGCGCTTCGGACCGCCCGCCTTCGGCGGTAGTTTCGCGTTTCGAGTCCAAAGTTTGAAGTTTACCTTTTCCGTTCAACTTTAAACTCGGAACTTTAAACTCGGAACTATCTTTAAGGCGCACTTCCGATCTCCCAAACGACGGCGCCGGCATGAGGCGTGATACTTCTTGATGCAATTCTTTAACTTTGTCCCAGCGGCTCGTTTCGGCGGCGACCCTTTCTTGATCTGTGAGACCCTCGGGAATCGAATAGGTGAGCACCAACAAATCTTTGTCTTTGCGCAAAACCACTTTATCCTTGGAATCGAGTGAGACTTGATCGACTCCAACGCGCCCTTCAAGCAAGGCACCAATTTGATTGTCCGAAATATGGAACTGATTGGCTCCCGCAACGCGCTTTGCGTATTGGCGAAATTCTTCCGTCGTTCCTATCATATAAATCTTCCGGTTTTTTTCATCTGTCATGAACCGCAAATTTTGCAACATTTGAATAGATTGATCGAGCTTCGTGCGTTCGAGCGTTCCGGTTTCAAATTGCCGAAACAGGCCTGTCAATGTGGCAAAAAGACTGGCTATCGTTCCCTTTTGATTCAAATCAAGCACAAATTTTTGTGCTCCGGCCTTATCCATACCGCTCAAAACAAGGAGAGCGACTCTTGCGCGAAGCGTAGCATCCTCTGTCGAAAATTGACTCAATTGAAACACTGCATCCGCGACATACCCCCGCAACGTATCCAAGGAATTCTTTTCAAATCGTTTAAGCTCTGCCACATCCGCGGTACCTGTTCCAAAAGTGCCGGGTTCTGGTTTAACGGGCATAGAACCTGGCACTTTTGGAACAGGTACCGCTTTTACGGCCAAACCTTTTTCAACTGCATGCACCAATTTCCCCAGAATTTCCACGATTTGACGCTGAATATCTTCTTCATTCGGCCTGAAACGGAGCAATTGCTGCCCTTGAGAACGAACGATCACTTCCACCGCATACAATTGAACATCTTTCTTGGGGCCGGTCCCTTCCAAATATTTCCTCAACGCATCAAATTGACTTTGGACAATCGAATCCACTCGGACGAGCAATTCCCTGCCTAACGCCAACCGGTCATCATACGGCCGCCTGTCATCGGCAAAAGCCGCCGCCAAACCATGTCGTAAATCATTTGGATCGACGCGATTTGATTCCATTTCGCCAATCACGGCTTCAACGTATCCTTGAAGGTCGCGCTGGATACGAACCGCGCTAAGGTTGCCGGAAAGCCACCCGCTTTGATTCGCAATGGCACGCAGAAAACGCCATGCAAAAATATTGGTAAGAATTCCCAAAACCCAATTCCAAAATCCCGGAAGCGGCCCGAGTCCTTCCGCTAATTTTTTGAGACGCGGAACAATTTTGCTTTCCGTTGCTACAAGCGGCTCTAAATCTTTAAGCGCATTCACGAGCGCAGCCCAATCGTGAGCTGTCAAACGTGCATCAGGCATTTCAAGAAGCGAGAGAATCGCTTCCGGCAGAACGCGTTGTTCATCTGCTTTCAAGTTCCGCTCCAGGGCATCCGACTCTTCCCGATTTGCGGCGGCACTCAAAAGTTCATCGCTAATTTCTCTATTCAGCGTAATCGCACTTTGCAAAGGTTCCATGCTTCCCGACTTTGGCGCATCGGCAATGATCGGCTCCAACGATTGCCGGAGAAGACGTAAAATTTCCATTTTCTCAGCCCGGAAACCGTCTGAAAACTGAAGGAGAGCGCTCTTCAGCTGAACGAGTGCGCGGCCATCATTTTCCGTTACGAGCTCCGCAATCAAATGCGCCCGCTCGGCATCTTTCGGATTTGAAACCTGCGACTTTTCAAATTTCCGGATCCAGTCACGATAATATTCGTCAATATGACCGCCTTCCGCTGATCGGGCTATAAAACTAAATTCGTTCATGAGACCGTCAATGCCACTCAAAACCAAATTCATGAGATAAATTGTTTTAAGCGTCGGAGGAGTTTTTTGATCCGGCCGCATAGCAGCCCGAAACTTTTCAAGCAGGACCCAAATATATTCATGCAGCGCTTTGAACCGTTCGCGATCCTTCTTATCCGGAAGCACGTCCTCCCCTTTTCCTTGTTTGAATTGCGTATGAAGGCTGACGAGAGATTCATATAATGTCCGCAAATTTTCGGTACCTGTTCCAAAAGTGCCGGGTTCTATACCAGTTGAGGCAGAACCCGGCACTTTTGGAACAGGTACCGTAGTAGCCGCTTCCAGCACAACCAAATGTTCTCGCAATTTCACATCATGCGCATCCAAATATGCGAGTGCATCCTCATCGGTCGTTTTTTCCCGGGCTTTTACATTTGCCGCGAGTGCATTTTGAACGCCTTCAATTGAGTTGGGAAGACCGGGAATTTGGCGGACAATTTTTTTCTTAGGCGCCGCCGGTTTAGTAGAAGCAGGGGACTGTCCCTGCTTTACCTGCTTTAGGGGACTGTCCCCTGTTAGAGCTGTTTCTATTCCCATTAATTTTTCTATTCTTGTTTTTACTGCAATTAATTGTTCACGAATAGATCGGGCAACTGCAGGAAAATGTCTTCCCAATATTTTATCTTCGCCAGCAAATCGAATAGCCTCGTTAACTCCTTCTAACGCCCTTGGGTAATCACCGTTCCTCAGCGCCACCATGGCAGTTGACGTATGTGTAATACTAAATCCAGATTGACCCAATTCGTCCGCCATACCTCTGATTAATTTCACTATTTCCGCAATTTCTTTCTGCGTATCAACAGCAACTGCTTGCTGAGTAGAAACAGGGGACTGTCCCTGCTTTAGGGGACTGTCCCCTCTTTTAGCCGGCTGAGCATGAGCGAGAGAGTCGATAATAAAAGACAACCAATTTTGAGCACTCAGAAAAGCGTCGAAAATAGGTGCAGTATGAATATCTTGACCTCTCGGCCCTATCTGATCTCGCCATGTGGAAAGCTGTTTCTCGATATTGCCAATGGTCTTAGATGCTTCTTTGTATTCGCCATCATCTATCCGCAACAAAACATGTGAAAGCGGCCCTGTAAATCCCTGCAAAACAGTAGACGAGAAAGGCAGGTTATGAAAGGCATCTAATGCATCCTGTACGTCCCCTCTGGCAAAGCCGATGGCTTGTTCCACGGATTCTGAAACGCCGGTCGGCACTTTTGCCGACTGTTGACTTTCCCTGGAAGCAGCCCCGGCCCTGACGCCCGCCGGTTCTTCTCCTCGGACTCCACTTTCAGGAAGAAGGCCTCCGACTGCTCGTCCGCTTCCCTTTTGCGCTTCTTCAATTGCTGTCTTTGCTTTCTCTAAAACACTAATAATTTTCAAGATGTCATCGCTTTGCGATGGGAACTCTTGGCCGCCCCACCAATCCAAAAATCCAATGATACCGGCAACACTGTCGTGCGCCATTTCCAAACGTCCCTTCTCCAGCTGAAACGGCGGATTCTCAAACAAATTCGCAAGATGCTCACGATAACCGATGATCATATCCAATTGCTCACTCATCACATGCGCATCTTCAATTAATTTAGTCGCTTCAGCAATCGGATTGTCTGCATTTGCCGCGGGTTTCGGTGAACTGCTGGGGACAGCACCCTTTTTTAACGGGAAAGAGGGCGCTGTCCCCTGCATCAGCGATCTGACAATATTTTTCGCTTCCAGAATTTGACTCATTATTCGCTCGGCGTTCATATCTCCCAAGGGAGCATTATCAAGAATGAATGTCTCAGCCGAATCAAGTCCTCGAATAACATTCCCCCACTCAGCAAAATGGCTTCCCACTTGCGCTACGGCACACTTTTCATCAAGCAGGCGACTTGTACCTGCACCTCCCACATTCAACCAAGAACTACTTTTTCTTATCTCTGCAACCAACACATTCAGACGCTCAATTTGCGGATCAGATTCCGCGCGAACTTCGGCACGCCCGCCTTCGGCGGCAGTTTCGAGTTTCGAGTTCAAAGTTTGAAGTTTACTTTTTCCGTTCAACTTTAAACTCGGAACTTTAAACTCGGAACTGTCTTTCCCGCGCACTTCGGCACGTTTAGAACTTCCCTGCGGAAGTTCTAAAGTACTGCCTTCGGCTGCCCTCGCAGCGGCATCGCTTGGCCCGCGCCGCGACTGCGAGGACACTCGTGCGCTTCCTATTGATAAACGTTTTAAATTATCCTCAATGTTGCGCGCTTCGGATCTCGCTGAAAACGACTTCCATAATTTCCTTAACGCTTTTCGCTCGGCCTTCCACGAATCCTTCGTCGCTTGAGGAATCATCATTTTACTTAAATTACCGAGATAGCTATCCGCTACAAATAACTTCGGATAAATATCGCTTTCGCGCGGCGTTGCTTTCAAAATTTCCCGCAATACGAAGAGAGCTTCTTTGAATCTATTTTGATCTGTTAAAAATATAATATCTTTAAATTCGTCGGACTGAGAAAGAAGGTCTTTCACCGTTTCTTTCATATGCCCCATCACAAATGCTTGTTCCTCCGGCAATGTTCGCTGCTGCAAAAATTGTTTTTCCGCCAAAGCGCGCACCTGCCACTCAAGCAATTCCAGGACGTTCGCTACCAGCACAGGAGAAAATGGTTGCTTAAATAACAACCAGAGGACGACCCCGCGAAATTCATTTAACAAGCGTCTCTTAACTCTAATCCACGCAAATTCATCCGCATTGAGCTGATGCTGGATTTTATGCTCGTCCAGACGGCCTTCGACTTCCATCAACGCAATTTCATAAGGAATAAATGTTTCAATCGCCCGAAGCCGTGTACGTGCCTCGTCATCCCCAACTTTTCTTTTCCGAATTTTCTCCATATCTTCTTCGATCAATCTTTTCTTGGCCGTCAACCAATTTCTGGTTGTTTCCCAGTCACGGTCATGCGGAAGCAAAACACCCGGATGAATTTCAAGCCGGTCAATCACTTCCTGATAAGCCTGTTGATAAGGGATAGGAACTTCGCGCACTTCCGAACGCAGCTCTGCCGCAGAGCCGCCGATAGCACGTGCAATTAATTCCTCTTGCCGCGCTTTTAATCCTGGAGAAACTTCTGCGCCGTGAACGTCCGCATAATCCCGGACTTGCTGATCCCGGTAAGCGCGCGTTTCCCAAGCATCCGGAATCTTGGGCGTTCCTTCGTCCTGAACAGTTCCGGGGCCCTGCACTTCGGCTAATTTTGCCGGCGGAAGTTGGATTCTTCGAGTCGATTCGATTCCATACACATCGTTTCCTTGACGGACCAACGGCTGTTTTAAATAAATCGCAGTCTCGTTTGGTTTCAAATCAAGCTGTTCGTCTTCCTGCGCAATAACTCTGCGAACAACACGATTCGATTCATCAATCACCGCCCAAGATGCCTGATCGCCCGGGAAAGTCGTTTTCCCCTTGGTCCCACTCACTTTAAGGCGATCCTCTCCGTCAAATCGAACCAATTTATAGACTCCGCCAAGTGCTGCCTGCGGCCCGCCGGTAATCAAGTCCGCGCCGAGCCAGACGCCTTCTTCGCCCGGCCACGCAAGCGGAACGTTATGATTTAAATGCGCATCGATATCTGTTGTCGCGCTAATCCCTCCGACAAACGCCGAGTAAACCGCTTCTGAATGAGCAATCCCTTGCGCGCCGGCCAACTGGTCTGAAATCAAACGCACATTTTCGCCGTGTTTCTGCCGTTTGTGATTGGCCCAGGTAGCAATCAAACTGTTGAAATTGACCTTTTTCAAAATGAGTGTTTCGATGATCAAAATTTCGAGCGCAGATCCGCGGACCGTCAGAATCGGCTCGTTCGCAAATGCGACACTGCCGTCCGGAAGGCCGTCAATATCACCTTTGAATTGAAAGTCCCTGAGATATTCCAGAAATTCCTCGCTGAATTTATTTTGGCTTCTCAAATATTCAATATCATCATCGGTAAATCTGAACTTTTTGAGTTCCTCAAGGAAGAATTTAACACCCGACACAACAATCTTATCTTCGCCATAAGGTGGTTTCCGGAAGAAATAATTTGCGACGGATTGTTTCTCATGGATTTTTTTCGAGAAAAAGAGCTGCGCGACCGTCAGGTGATACATATCTTCTTCAAGGCCGGTATTTTCGTCTTCCTCGGGGAAAGCCGGATGCGCAATCGGTGTTTTAAGCCGTGTTGCCGGAAATACACCGACATTTTGATTGGCCGCGACAAAATCTTTTGTTTTCTCAACGACTTGAATGCCTTTTTCCGCAAACGACGCTTTCATTTTAGAAACGCTGTCCGGCGGAAACCCGACGTTGCGGGTCGCATCTTCGATAAATGCAACTTCGAATCCTTCTTTTACGCCGCCTTCCGCGGACCATCCGACGCAATAATCACCCGCAAGTCCGACGACGAACAAGCGTTTGATTCCGCGTTTTTTAAGTTCCTCCGCAAGTCCTGTCGGCCGGCCGGCATTATCAAAAAACGCGCTGTATGAATCCGTTTTCGGATCCATTCCCTTAATCACGGTGTACTCAAACTCTTTCTCGAGCATTCCGGGATGTAAACGGTCTTCCTTTGACCCTTCGACGGCATGATCCGTCCACAACATTTGTCCCGGAATTTTTTGAAGTTCTTCTTTGAGTTCCGCGAGTGTAAACAAAGCGTGATCGGCCAAATGATGTTCGTCTTCCGCCCAATCTTTCACCATGTCATAGGTCAAATAGGTAAACGGCGGAATATGGTTAAAGGAACTCGCAAACGAAAAGTGTCCTTTGGGATGCCGGTCAATCGAAGCAAACCGTTTTTCTTTCGGGAAAAGATCCAGAATTTTCCGGACATTCGGCATAATTTGATCCCCTTGATTCACGGGAAGTCCGCCGCGCGCCATGAATGCTTTTTGCGCATCGATCACGAGCACTGCATCGGTCTCCGGATTAATAGAAAGCGGATTGTGACGGTCTTCCACCGGAATCGGTTCCGTGTTATCCAATTGCTTGTGTTTCGGGCTCAACTGGTTCATTTCCGCGACAGCCCGTTCATGCGCTTTCCAGGGTTTTTCGACTCCGAATGTCCGCTGGCCCTTGCGCCAATACGGCATCAAAAGCTCTTCGATTTCCTCGCTATATTTGGCGTGAACCATTTCGCCCTTTCCGGTGCGAATATAAGTCGTCGTCTTCCCGCGATACCGCGCGCGCCAATAGCGTTTTTCATCGGACTTCACAAAATCGAGTTTCAGGGATGCTTGCTTGCCGCCGGTCACTAAATTGGTTCCGACACCGAACACATCGATTTGTGCACCCTTCGAAATCAAATCTGTAATTTTTGCTTCGTCTAAATCATCGGATGCAACGATTTTGACGTAATGGAGTCCGGCCTCATCTAACATTTTCCGGACTTGCTGGGAAAGAACGACCAGGTCTCCGCTGTCAAGACGAACACCGACTAATTTGTGTCCGGCCGCTTCCATTTCTTTCGCAACGATAATCGCATTTTGCGCACCCCGCAACGTATCAAAGGTATCAATCAGGAAAACGGACGAATCCGGAAAAATTTCCGCGTACGCCCGGAACGCATCCGCTTCGCGCTCCGGTCCGAATAATTGAACGAGAAAATGCATCATCGTGCCGCTCAGTTCGAGAAAATGCTGCTTCGCTGCCTTCACATTCGAAGTCGCAACCGCACCGCCGATCACTGCGGCCAATGCCGCAAGTGTCGCCGCTTTCCCTTCAGCACGACGCTGGCCAAATTCAAGAACACCGCGGGCTTTCTTGATCTGATCGCGGGTAAACCGATATAATTTTTGCAGCAATCCTACGGCCTCTTCCGTTACAAAATCACCGTTTGCCGCTTGTACAATGCGGGCCGTCTTGGTGGCAATGTTCGTGGCAAAACTGATTCGGTTTTTGATAATGTCTTCAAGAAGCGCGAGTTCTACTTCAGACGCCCGGATCCGCATAAGAGGAATCCCGGGAGAAACAATCCGGCCTTCCTGGAGCGCATCGATGTCACCTTCGAATGTAAAATTTTGTAAATATTGCAGAAACTCTTCTGAAAAATAATCAAGGGCTCTCCACCGTGCAATATGTTCGGGCGTGAAACGCCGGTTATGCACATCCGACAGCGTCTGTTCGAGCCCCGCAAAAACAAGATAATTTCCGCCATGCGGTGCTTCGGGAGCGGTTAAATCAAAAACCTGCTGGGTTTGATGTTTGCCTCGCTGAAACGCCTCGTAGGCCTTCACAAGCTGAGGCATGGAAAGATCAAGCGGTTCATATTTTTTGACAATCTTTTGCTCTGCGGTAAGAAGCTGGCCGCTTTTTACTTTCGCAACAGCCGCATTGATAATGTCCTGATGTCGGGCATAAAAATGGTTTACCGGGTCATCCACCCGGACAAAACGCGCAGAGCCCGGTTTCGCATCATCTTTTGCTCTTAATTTCAAATGAAGCGACTCTTCATAAGTAAGCACCCGAGCCAGCGCACGCGTAATAATATACCCTCCATCCGCATCGCGCCAATCCGCCGTCGGGCCTTGATAAACCACAACACCCTCCGTCATATCAATATCAGGACTTCTTTCATCCAGAGCTTCTTCGCGAAGTTCGCGTGTTGCCGTTACGCCAACTTTCTTTTCTTCACCCCATTTAATAAACCCGCCCGGAAGTGCTACTCCGCCGCCATCCGTCCGGTCAATGACAAGTACTTCAAGCTCACCATCCTTGTTATAACGAAGCACCACAGAATCTTCAGCCGGATTCGGACCGTAACGGCCGAGTTTGCCTCGTCCTTTCAGTCCGGTTTTCCACGAATTAACCGGAAGACCGGTTTCCGGATCAAATTTCGTCCACGGCGCGAAACGCATGATATCAGCACGGATTTGTGCAATCAGGCGTTCCCGTGCGGCTCTCGCCGCCACCGGAGACATCAAACCTTTCTGAACGGCTTCTTCAAAACTATCCAAATCGGGATACGCCCAACCGGCCGGATTGTTTTTTGATCTGGCATTTTTCTTCACCTCATCTGCCGTATATGTCGGAGGATTTTCTAAACTGCGTTCGGGATAATCTTTCGGCCGCTCTTTGTTCAAACGTTCAACATTCGCAATATCAACGGCACCAAAACGCGCTTCGGACCGTGCGCCACCCGGCTGGAACCCGAGCAATCCTTTTACCCGGATAAAACTCGCAACCGCGGGTGGAATTTCGTTTAGGACATCATTATTCCCGGCTGCCAATCCGTTGCGGATATGCGTCGATGAAGTTCCGGAAATCGGCAAATCAACGGTTTCAAAACGAAAACCGGGAACTGACGGCTGTGTTTCATAACCCGGACGCGGTACCACAACAAACGTTGCCAATTTTGAGAGTTCCGCAGCATCGTGCCAATCCGGCAATGTCTCAACACGGTCCCCGCGAATAATAAAGAAAAATTCCGTTCCTTTAGGATATCTTGATTGAAGTTCCCGCAATGTATCTACGGTATAAGACGGCCCGGGCCTTAAAAATTCCACATCAGATACGTCAATCCCCTTTTCTCCCTGCACGGCGAGCTTCGCCATTTGATAGCGGTCGCCCGGAGCCATCGCGACTTTTGAATCTTTGTCGGAAGTTGCACGAGTCGGAATTAAAAGCACCTGGTCTAAATGAAGTTTTTCCTTTACGCCGCGAGCAAGTTCCAAATGTCCGTTTCGGATTGGATTAAACGTTCCCCCCAAAATTCCAACGCGCTGTGGTGCGCTCGCCACCTGCGGCGACGTGACCAAGTTGAGCAAACTGCCGGAGGACAATGTTTGAGTCTCGCGAAAATGATTCTGGATCGGAACCCGGCGTTCTCTTCCGAACGCGCGCGGTGTAATTTTAATTCCGATCGCACCCTGTTTGCGCTTATATTCCGCCCGGTCAATCATTTGAACAACGCGGACAACCGTCTTCCGGTCGAAACCAGCCGCGACTATTTGATCAATCGATTGATTTTCTTCAATGTACGCTTCGATGATCGCATCCAGAGTCGGGTAATCAGGAAGCGAATCTGTGTCAAACTGGCCTTCTTTTAATTCGGCGGACGGACGGCGTTCAATGATGGAAACCGGAATTTTTTCTTCGCCGTGCAATTGGTTGTACAACCGCGAGAGTGCAAAAACGGTTGTCTTCGGAACGTCTTTAATCGGCGAAAAACCTCCGACCATGTCTCCATACAATGTTGCATAGCCTACAGCCACTTCGCTCTTGTTTCCCGTCGCCAGCACCATGTGGCCATTCTTATTAGAAATCGCCATGAGAATCATTCCGCGAATACGGGCCTGAATATTTTCTTCCGTCACATCGGCATTCCGGATGAGAATCGTTTCCGCATATCTGGCAAACCGTTTCCCAACCCACGGCAAAAAGCGTAACGCATGCAGGATTTTCGAAATCAATCTTGTCCTCGAACTGACGCCAAAAGTTGCGCTCAACGAAAACAGGTAAGAATAATAAATCGCCTGAATGGGAATCTCTTCGAACCGGACGCCCATGCGCCGCGCAACTTCTTCCGCATCCGACTGTGTGGCCCTGCTGTTAAACCGGGACGGCATCGAAACCGCAAACACATTTTCAGCCCCGAGAGCGTCAACCGCAATCGCCATCGTCAGCGCTGAATCAATTCCGCCGCTATCGCCGATCACTATTTTCTTAAATCCGCTTTTATGCACATAATCCCGAAGTCCCAATACCAACGCGTGATAAATACTTTCGAGGATGCTCAATTCCCGGTAAACCGGTATCTCGGGAAGCGCAGGTTTCATTTCAGGAGGGGTTATTTGCGCTAACGTTATTGGGTTTTCGTTTATGGGATGATTGGCTGCCGGGTTTTCGATTTTCAAATCCGTCACGACCACGTCTTCGACAAACTGATTTCCCCTCATGAAGAACGTCCCGTCCGGATTCGTCACAAAACTTCCGCCGTCAAACACAAGTTCGTCCTGGCCGCCGACCAGATTGTTATAAATCATGTACGTATTGGTTTCCCGAGCGCGTTTTTTCAGCAATTCCTCGCGCATATGGATTTTTCTCGCATGGTAAGGAGAGGCAGAAATATTCACAATCAGGCGGGCGCCATTTTTCGCCTGTGTCATATGCGGACCGCCGTCAATCCAGATATCTTCACAAATGGTAATTGAAAACGGAACTCCATTTAATTCGAAAATAGGATTTTCATTGCCGGGCGTAAAATAGCGTTTTTCATCAAATTCGCCGTAATTCGGCAGCTCCTGCTTTCGATAAGTTCCCTTCAATTGGCCGTTTTGAATCACAGCCGCGGCATTGTATAAATGCCCTTCTTCATCCGAGTCGACAAATCCGACGATCGCGGTAATATGTCCTGTTGACGCGACAATCGCTTTTAATACTTCCTGATTCTGCTGAATAAAGTGTTTCTTATAAAGTAAATCTTCCGGCGGATAGCCGGTAATGATGAGTTCGGGAAATACGATCATATCGGAGCCCTGGAGTTCCGCCTGTTTAATTTGCGCGACGATTTTCCTGAAATTTCCCTCTAAATCTCCAACCCTCGGACTGATTTGCGCCATGGCGACGCGGAGTGTTTTCGACTGTTGCGCTGAAGCATCCAATTTGGGGAAACTTTGAGGCACTTGATCCATACCACTCGTGACTACAGGTTTTTCGACTACAGCAAAAATCTGCCGTACTTCAGAACGTCCAGTTCTGAAGTGTTTACTGGTGTCGGGAACATCGGTTCCCGACCGCGCTTCGGCCCTCGCAGCGGCATCGCTTTGCCTTCGCCGCAACTGCGAGGACTTTTGCACGCCGTGATCAATGCCTGTCTTGGTACTATTTATATTGAGGCGTGTTTCGGATCTCGCTTTTTTACCCACCGTTACCGGTTCTGCCTCAACAGGCTTTCCGGACGCCCGGGATGTAGAAATGCGTGTCTTTAATGGATATCCGGGCTCACGCAATGCAAATCGCCCGTGCCCTTTGGTCGGAGCAGGCTTCAGACGCGCGGGCACTTTCAGCCCACGGTCCCCTTCTTCGATAGGCTCAATCAACAGCACTGAAATTTCCGGCGCACTTTCACTCAACTGCCCTTTCGCCAGTGTCACACGGTATTGACGACCCTCACCGTCGCGCCCTTCTAAGTAAAGCGCAACAGCTTCTATTGCTTCTTGATAGGCAGTCGTATGTTCTCCCTTAATCGCCAAATATGGCATTTCTGAAAAATTGATATTGGCCTGATTCCCATCTTCCGGTACACCCATCGCTTGAATTTTAAGTTTTGAAGGAATCTTTGCTTCCATCCATGTCTGCAATGCTTCGAGATTATTGAAAACTCCTTTCGTCTCGCGCTCAGATTCCGGCTGTAAAAATTCCATCCCGGTCAAAAATACTTCATTTGCCCGCGCTTCAGAACGGACGCCGCTTGCTTCTATATCGTCCGCAACCCGCTGGCTAACATCGTTGAGGCGATCGATTAACTTGGCGAAATGAGCATTTAGATCAGTGCTTCCTTCTATCGCATCTAATATTAAATCTCCTTCGGACTCTTGCTCCTTCATTCGATTCAAAATTAGCTTAGCCGTATCGACCAGCGTATCGGTCAAGATGACATCGGGATAACGCAAAAGGACATCGTCATACTTTTTCAAAAGGATCGCACGCATACGATAGTAAACCATTAACGCGTCTCGCGACATCTCTCTTTGCTGCCTCTCAGTGAGAGGCGGATATTCCGAAATTAAATCACGTCTTGCCTGTTCTGCGGATTTTTTAAGTCGTTCAAGCATATCCGCGCCGACAGATAGAACCGATTTGCGGTACATAGCTACCAAAATAGTGATTGTTAGAAACGCTGCGACTGCCAAAATCAGATTTGGAATAATAAATGCTTTTTGAGGCAATACGTAATATAGGAACGCTAACCCTCCATTAAAACCAACGAAGCCGATCGTCCGCAAAAACAATTTCTTATTATGGGCCGGTTCCCGTCTAAAGCTGACCAAAATATCCTGTCCGCTTTGCGAAATTTCATAACGCCGATTTGGTCGCAAACCAAGGTGGAACTTAATTTCTGCCACCGCTAGTTCGCCCAGAGATTGATGCTTTGCGTGCCCGTAATACCAAACCGGAACTTCTGCAAGATGAAGTTGGGCCGGCCCCCAAAAAACCCTGATACGGGTGTTCGTCGCTTTACTACCCAACGAAATCCCAATTTCCCATGCCATCGCATTGATTTCCATGGCCAAACGATCGGCCTCTACATTGCTCCTTGTTCCCACCGGCATGCGTGCGCGAGCAAACTCAGGAAACTGAACTGCAATCATTCTCTCTATTCCGAGAATGAGCTTCTCATAAGATTCCGGATCGTCAGAACCGTCGTCGCCAAGAAATACATGAGCGTGATATTGATTTGATTCTGCGGGACCTTGGGCTGAGGTCAGATACGGAGGTTCGCCTTGCATGAGATGATCGGCGGCAACGTCAACATCGGATAACTCAGTCGTGAATGTAATGTTTGCTGGATCGTAACCCATGAGGACCAAATAGCGCTTCAAGGCATCGTTTGATTCTCCGTGGCCGGAAAAACGAATTTTCACCAGATACCGCTTGTTCTCATCAAATTCACCGCGCACTTCGGAACGAGGTTGTGGAGCCGCACGATTCCAATTCGGATCATATTCAGCGGGTTGACTTGTCCAGGGTAATGACATCTGCTGCATCAAATCCTGTGAAATTGCCTGCTCGACCAAGTTTATTTCGCCCTGCAATCTGGTTTGAACTTCTCGACTTAATGCTTCGATCGTTCGCAAAATCGATTCAAACTCGCTCTTCGCGCGACTTCCATCCGATGCAGACGACATACTTCCAAACACATTCCAAAGAGACGGACCAAAAAAAGCAAATAAAGCGCCGTGTCCGCCTGCGACTTCATTCATATTGGCGCCCGGAAGCAGTAAATTTTCCGATTTAAATATTGGATCTCCGCCCAATGCCGAGAGCTCTTGCTTCAGTTTCGCAAGCCCGTCATTCGCACGCCGGGCTGCGTTTTTGGCTGCCGACGCTGCAGCGGCTGCCAGAATCCGGTACGAAAGGCTATGGTCTTCGTACTCCGTCCAATATCTCGTATGTGCATTCCCGTTTTGATCATAGGTCGTCTCGGATTTCTGGACCAGAACATGTGAATTCGCTTCTGCTGCAACCTGGTTCATCGCCTCCGTTTGTCTTTCGGAAATCATTTTGTCCAAATCTCGGACGATTTGGTTCGCCATTCCAACCACAGGGTTAATCTTTTGATTGAAGAGCGTTTGTAATCGATCGCGGCGATCACGATGCACTTTAAACTCCGGATTCTGACCGTATAATTTTTCGCTGACACGCCCGCGCATCGCCATATTTTTTGCGTCAAACAAAGACTGTTCGGGATTGCGCTCCGTTTCTGAAAATTCTTTCAAATCTGTCTCGGCTGCCTTCAGCTCTTTTTTCATGCCGCCGGCAAAAAGCATCGGCACCGCCTTCTCAAAATCGCCAATCCATGCGGTCCATTCTGCGATTTCCCGGTTTTCGCGATCAATTTCGCTCTGTAAATCGCGCAAACGGCGGGCTAAATTTCCTTCAAAACCCATTCGAATGGCGCCTTTTTCAAATCCGTCAAGTTCTTGCTGCCATGTCGGCAAAAATTCTCCTCCCGGCCGTTGATCCGTGTTTTGCGATATTTCATTGACTTGCAAATCAGCTGCGGATGCAATAAAAAGATCAAACGCCGCATAACGCCTTGCTAAGGAGAGTTTGTCGCGGGTGGCGTCATCTACTTTTTTAGCACCCTGCTTTTCCGCTTCGGTAATCCTCGCGATCATGCGATCGTGACGCGCCCGGGCATTTCGCGCAATCTGAATAATCCTCGCAACATCTTTCGTTTGCCGTGCTTGATCCATCTGAACAATGTCCTGTCCGCTTTTCGAAAAATCCCATTCTTTACTTCGCGAAACGGCGTGCTGATGATAGAAAAACCCCGCAACAAAAAAGGCGGCAACCATCGCTACCGTAAGAAACTTCCAATTTTTCCAAAGCGGGGCTTCTTTTTCCGCATCAATTCCAAATCGCTTTTGGCGCGCTTCGGAACGTTTTAATAATTCTGCAATGACACCGGCTACGAGCTCAATATTTTTATCATAAACCACTGCATGATTAGCTATTCCCTTTATCAAACGAACGATCTCCTGCCCTGTTGTAGCAAATTGTGTTGTGCAAATAATAACGGGAACGTTTAAATTTAGTTCCCGGCGAAGGTGCTGCAACAACGCATTACCCCTCATACCCGGCATACTGTAATCCGTTACGACCAACCCAACTTTTCCGAGTTCACGAATTTTCGCAAGCGCTTCTTCGGCATTGTTGGCATATTCAATTCGAACAGTACGCTGCAAATTTTCAAATTGTGCGCGATACAAACCTCGCCAAAACGCTTCATCCTCAACAATTAATATCGTTTGCAGAGGAATTTGTTCCAATGTCAGGCGCGAAGCAATTTCTTCGACCGTTTCTGCTCGCGCTTCCGAGCGAGCCCGAACGGCATCCCAAATCAGTTTCGAACAACCCAGATTGGGTGTTTTTTTGAATGTCTTCGCCCATTTGCTTTGCGCAACTGCTTTGTGAAATTTATTAAAAGCAGCAACGCCTTTGCTGATCCTCCGGTAACCTGCTTTCATTTCGTTCAAAGTTGATTGGTTCAGATTTCTTCCCCGCGGAATGTGCTGATAAAATTCAACCAGGAACTGAATCTCCTCTGCCGTCATGCCCACTTCTTTGGCAACTGCCAGGAAATCAACTTTTGCAGGTTCCGCTTTGTCCTGTGATACCGGTTGTCCGACTGTCTTCGCCCACGCTTTCGACGCTTCCTCAATCTCTTCATCCGTCATAATTCTGATATGTGGACCCGTAAATTTGATTTCCGGATTCGCGTCAACAATCAGTTTCGCTTCCGCAAGCGCATTTTCCTTAGAATCGGAAGCTTGAATTTTGTTATGGTCAATTCCGTCGATTTTCTGAATCCCGAATTTTTCCCGCAGTGCCGGCAATGCTTTTCTCAGCTTGTCAATGGCTTCGGGCTGGCGGAACACGAGCATGAGCGGGACCACTTTTCCCGATGTCATATATTTCACCAAACCAGCGTAAAACGGTTTCTCTTTGTGTATTCCGTAAAATTTCTCCGCAGTCGCTTGATCCACTGAAATTTCGGGTGCTTCATAAACATCAAATCCAAGCAGCCCGAGTTCCACGATGATGCTGTATGCCTTTTGGATTCCGTCCGGCTTAATCATCGCAAACGCCACGGTTCCGTCATTCATTCCGTTAATAAAATCCTTATATTGCAAAACTTCTTCTCGCGCTTCGGCACGTTTAGAACTTCCCTGCGGAAGTTCTAAAGTACTGCCTTCGGTTGCCCTCGCAGCGGCATCGTCTGACCTGCGCCGCAACTGCGAGGACTCTTGCTCGCTTCCTATTGATGAACGCTTTAAATTATTCTTAATGCTGCGCGCTTCGGCGCGGCCCTTGGCAGATTCGGCTTGATGTTGATCTAAAAAGCGCTCGTCAAAGATAGGAACTCCTTCATCAGAAATCTCGGTTGTAGCCGGAGCTGTCGCAACGGGCTTTGAAAACGGCAGAATATTCCCTGTGCGGCGATATTCGTCAAACACACAAAGTCCCATATACACTGCGAATCCCAGCAGAGGCATCAGCATCAAAAATTTCGCATCGCTCCGCGATAGGCGCGCTTCGGCTCTTGCAATTCTGTCATCCCCGAAATCTTTTGTCGGGGATCCATTGTTCATAGATTCCCGCCAGAAACTTGCGGGAATGACAGATTTATTTTCTTTGGTATTATTTCCAATTTCGCGCGCTTCGGCCCTCGCTTGACGAGGCATGTAAGCCAATGCCATTCTTTCTATTTCCTGTTCCAGTTTCCAAATTGCTGCATACTGCATCGGCTCATGTTTCTTAATCCAACGAATCAGCCCCGAGACACTCCATTCCGCCTTATTTTTATCCGCTATCCGGAATTTATTCGCTTCGTCTAACAGAATTCGCCGCAACAACCGGATTTTAAACTCAACCGACAAAACAGAATCTTTCGAAAGTTCGAAAATGGTTTTGCGGACAAGATCGATTGTTCCCAATGTCCGCTCGCCGGATAAAATCAACGTTACGAGACGGTAAATCATGGAAAACGGCTCGATTCCATTCAGCCATTTTACGAATCGCCTCCAGTCTGTCCGAAGCGAGGTGCCGTAACCATGCGGATGCGTGAAATACCACACCAGCGCAGATTCGACATTTTTTTCCAACTTGCTATATTTCGGAGTCCATCCCAGATAAGCCTGTGCTTCTTCATAAGACGCCTGAAGTTTATCCGGATCTCCGTCGCGAAGTTTGCCAATCTTGATTTCTCCCGCATACGGTTTCCCCGTGATTTCCTCAACTTGTCTCTGAATTTCCTTCGCCACTTCCTTATTGGTATAGGTTTCGCCGGTTCCCAGACTAAACGCATGAAATCTTTCTTCCTTGGATTTTTTTCTCGTGTCGAGTAATTTACGGAGCGCCAAGGCGTGCGCGAAGGCAAGATCATAAACATGGATATAATCGCGTTCATTCGTTCCATCTCGCGTCTTGTATTGATCTCCGAAAATCGTAACATCTTCGCCTCTCAACATCTTCGGCGCAAACACCCCTATAAGATGGGATTCCGGGTAATGATCTTCTCCGATGTCAGTCGCGTCACCCGCAGCATTGAAATACCGGAACGCAGTGACATTAAAATCTTCTTTCTCCACATACTCGCGCAACAAATCTTCCATATACCGTTTGGACCAACCGTACGGATTTTCGGGATTGATCGCGGCAGAGGAAGATGAAAAAACAATATCACGGACACTTGCCCCCTTCATGGCTTCGAGAAGCTTATGGGTATTGATGACATTATTGAGATAGTATTTAGACGGTTCGCGGACCGATTCACCGACTTGTGTAAACGCCGCAAAATGAACAACGCTTTCGACACCGTATTGTTTCATCACCTGCTGCATTTTTTCTTTGTCGTCAAGTCTGCCCGGGACAAAAACAACATTGCCGCTTTTAGGAAGCGATTCGCCGTGGCCTTGACTGAGATCGTCATACACAATCACTTTATGGCCGAGTGCAAGCAGCATCCTCACGGTAAAGCTTCCTATATATCCGGCCCCGCCCGTAACGAAAACTGTTTTCCCTTTTCCGAATTTTTCCGGAAATGCTCTGTCAATTTCTTCTTCCCATGTTTTGATGGACCATCTTTCTTTGAGCTCCGCGAGACGTGAGACAGGAGACATGTCGAACCCTTGTCCCTTACTCCGCGCTTCGGCACGTTTTGATGTTTCTGCCGAAACATCAAAAGTACTCTTGCCCGCTTTCATTAATGCTTGCGTGGACCTATCTTCAAGGCGGCGGACTTCGGATCGGCCGTATTCATTTCTAGCCCATCCGGCAAAGAGCGAGAAATCATTCCCATAGGGAACCCGCCAAGAGCGGACGACTGTTTCCGCTTCCGTTTGTATTTCGCCAAGCATATGTTGTGCTTCATCTAAATTCCGTGCGCGAATTGGAAAAGGTTCTATAGAAATAATCCTAAATGCTGCGGAACGAGTCGGATCGTCTCGGAAGTCACCCTGTTTTCTCGTCGGAATAAGTGAGAGATAGCTCTTAAAGGGTGATCCGGGCCATTTTTTATCAATCGTAATCTCCATGCGCCATTGATGCGAATCATTCCCCTCTTTATTGACAATAATTGTTTTGGTGAGCTCAGCGCGGCGATTCGCGAATAAGCGGCGGACATTATTGACAATAACAATTGCAAGATAAGCACCCGAGAAAACTGCAATCGGAACAGAAATCCAAAGTGCTTTGAGATACTTTGTACTGTCATGAACTTGATAATAACTATTTAAGTAATAAAGCCTGGCTGAAAGCAGCGAAAAAAGAGAAGAAATCGCAAAAGTAAACCATGCCCCACCGCGGGAAAAAATTTGATTGGATTGGTCCCAGGAAAATACCTGTTGTGTTCCGCGATGTTCAGAACGGGCTTTTAAGTCATCCGCTTTCGGTCTTCGGTCATCAGCCACTGCTACTGAGGACTGAGGACTGACAACCGACGACCTTGATAAATCCACAAGAGCGCGATCAATCAGCGGCAGTGTTAAATCAGGACTGCGTGACATAACATCATAAACCTGTCTCACTTCCGCAGAACCGTTTGACAAAACCCAGAGCGGTAAAACCCTCGAAGCGATACGAAGCTGACTGTTGATAGGAAGCTCGAACGGCAACCGGCCAACAGACATGAGCTGCTTATAATAACCCTGATGGCGTTTACTGATTTCGGTGATTTTGGGAGCAATGATTGCGTAGGATAAATTCTGTTTTTCAAAGATTTCTTTGAACTTATTTTTATGAAAACCACCGAATACGATGGCGGCTACTTTCTCATCCGGTTTCTTCATAAACACACCAAGCGGTTCTTCCACGGCTTGATCACGTGAATGGGCAATTTCATAAAAGCGCATCGCATTTCGGACCAATTCTTCCCAGAGCCTCGAAAGGACGACGGATTTGTTTGTCTGAGCGGAGATAAAACGTGCAATATTTTCAGTGCTTAATCTGACAAGCATTTCTTTTACCACTTCATATTCGGAAGGGTCGAGCTCGATCTCATATAACCGTTTCAATAGCTGAATCGCTCGATAATATTGGAAAGTTTCGTAATCGCGGTTATTTTCCAGGAATAAATGGGACACATCATTTTCAAAATCATTAATTTCCTGAAACAGCGCTTTCGGGTCCATTTCCTGAAGCTTCTTCGTGAATTCATTGTTCTGATCTTTCGCTTGTCCGGCTGCCAAAATGAGATAAATGCGGGGATACCGGGTGTGGAAGGTGGCATCGGACCTGTGCTCCTGTGCACTTGTGCCCTTACGCGCTTTCTCCCACAATTCCACCGCCTGCCCTAAATAACTTGCCAAATCAAGCTTTCCCTCATCAAACCGCTTCTTTATTTTCATCCAGTTCTTTAGCGGCTTCGGGAAGTTTTGATCCGCAAGCTTTTTAATCTCGTTCTCGATCGCCCCCAGGTCTTCTTTGATTTCTTTTTTGTGTTTTGCGGTTTCCCTGTACCATTCATTGTTTTCATGGTGAAGAGCAATCGAATCCGCGCCAACCAATTTGAAATCCTGTTTCCGGTTGATATGCGCATATTCCGCTCCGCCGATGCGGAGTTTATCGAGAAAGAAATAGGAAACTTTTTCCTTCATTTTAGGATCTTTGATAAAATTAAAATAGGCATCGGTAGGAACTGCGCCCTCGTAACCTTCTTCAAAAACAGTCCGAACGTTTTGTTCGCTCACCAAATGATTGATAATCTTAGAAATGTTTTCCTGGGCTTGTAAGGAATCATGGGCATCTTGAATGTAGATAATTGTTTTTTCGGATTTCCCTTTGTGGAATTCTTCGATCGTACCGAGGGAGGACGGGATGAATATGGGGGAAGCAGAAAAGGGGACAGGGCTCTGATTCAAATTGTCCGAGAGACCTGTCCCCTTTTCTTGCTGCGCCCGCGCAGACGGAGCATACCCCAAGATATTAAAAGTGGTAAACGAAAAGACAACAAGACTCGCTATGGATCGATAAAACCTACCGACTTTCATTATTGACTAATTACCGCGCCGCCCTGCAGAGGATGCAGAGGTCCTTTCCCTAAGGATTTATAAGGAGAAGTATACACGGTCTTTTTAAATATTGCAAATAAGTCTTTTAAAATGTATTAGTCATGTCTTAAGTTAATATGGTTCAATGGCTTACGATGTAATTCGAGAAGCTAATAACACACTTTTGTCACATTATGCCATTATTTAGCGCCATGTCTTATTTTTATTGGCGGTTGAGGTAGGTCTTAATTCCGCCGGATAGATTTTTAGCGGTAAACCCATTTTGCAGTAAAATCCGGGCAGCATAATAGCCGCGCAAGCCAACTCCGCAATAAACTAAGATTTCTTTATCTTTTGGAATCTCGGAAAGGCGCTTCCGCAATTCATCAACCGGAATATTCTTCGCCCCCGGAACGTGCCGCTTCAGATATTCCTCCGGTGTTCGGACATCGATCATCACCGTTTCCGCCGGCTTCACATTTTCCCAATGGGCAACCGGACAATCACCGCGAATTGCATTTGCCGCAATCATCCCCGAAAAATTTACGGGGTCTTTTGCCGCTCCGAATTGCGGCGAGTAACAAAATTCTGCTTCCTCCAAATCAAAAATCGTTGCGTGTTTTTGAATCGCCATCGCTATCACATCCATTCGCTTATCAACACCTTCCGCACCGATGCATTGCGCTCCCAGAATTGTTCCGTCCGCCGGATCAAAAATTATTTTGAAATTCATCTGAGAGGCACCCGGATAATAACTGGCGTGCTGAAAAGGATGGAGATAAACTTTTTCATACGGTTTTGACAAACGCATGAGTGTCTTTTCGTTAGCGCCCGTGCAAGCAGCCGTTAGATCAAACACCTTGCAAATGGCCGTCCCCTGAACTCCTCTGAATTTTGAAGCTCGCCCCAAAATCGCATCAGCGGCAATCCTTCCCTGCCGATTCGCGGGGCCGGCAAGCGCAAGCAACGTTTTTTCTTTTGTGACGATATCCTCAACTTCAACCGCATCTCCGACCGCCCAAATTTTGAGATCGCTTGTTCTCATTTGCTGATCCACTTCTATCCCGCCGCGTTTTCCGATCATCAGCCCTGCCTCTTGGGCGAGCTTCACATCCGGCCGAAGCCCGATTGATAAAAGAACCAAATCGGTTTCCATCTTCACTCCGGATTTCGTCAAAACCCGGATCGCCCCCCCGGAGGACTTCTCTTCAAAACCGGCAACTGCTTCTTTTAAATATACATCAACGCCCTTTTCTTTTAAATGCCCTTGAATTCCTGAAACCATTTCGGGATCAAACGGCGGAAGGACTTGATTCTGCATTTCAATGATCGAAACTTTAAGGCCAAGCGCCGTCAAATTCTCAGCCATTTCGAGGCCGATAAATCCGCCTCCGACAATCACCGCGCGTTTTGCTTTCCTTTGTTGAATCCATAATTTAATTTCGCGGGCATCCGGAATCGTTCTGAGCGTAAAAATCCCTGCGAGATCGATTCCGGGAAGCGGTGAGCGGATCGGAATCGCACCCGGAGAAAGGACTAACGCGTCGTACCGTTCGTGAAGGCTGTTTCCCGTTTCCAGATCTTTGACTTCGATTTCCGATTTCGCACGATCAATCCGGACGACTTCTTGTTTGAGCCGAACCTCAATATTCATACGCTTTTTAAATAACGCCGGACTTGCAACCAATAACTTTCCTTCTTCCGGAATTTCGCCGCCGACATAATACGGAAGCCCGCAATTTGCGAAAGAAACATAAGGGCCTCGCTCGAAAATCACAATTTCCGCATCTTCTGAAAGCCGCCGTACGCGCGCCGCACAGGACGCCCCGCCTGCCACTCCGCCGACAATTAAAATACGCATAGGGATAATTCCTTCTTTATTTAACAAAACCCAATGCTCAAATCCCAATGACCGAGGAATTCCCAAAAAAATTTAAATTCAAAACATTTGGAAATTGGTACTTGGAATTTCCTTGCGTCATCGGGATTTGGCCATTATGATTTTACCGTTGATAATTTTCCGCCAAACGCCTGTAAAATATCCATCATCGTCCAAATGCTTTCGGCGAAACTTTTCTTCCAAGCGGCGTTTTCATCAATTTCTTGCGCTCCGGTTCTGTTTTGCGCCACATTTTATCAAAACGATTCTGATTGAAACTGACTGAACTCATGATTTTCTTCAACCCTTTATGCTCACACGCCGGACATTTCAACCTGACCAAGTCTGATTTTTT
The DNA here is from genome assembly GCA_001804285.1 of Candidatus Danuiimicrobium aquiferis. Taxonomy (GTDB): domain Bacteria; phylum Omnitrophota; class Omnitrophia; order Omnitrophales; family Danuiimicrobiaceae; genus Danuiimicrobium; species Danuiimicrobium aquiferis. Next base: position 12,473 of record MHFR01000044.1, on the reverse strand, counting down.
CCTGATCAAAGCTTCAAACTCTCTTCCGCAAGATTCACATTCATACAAATAAATCGGCATTAGAACTCCTTTTTTGCACCGCATCCATTTCTGCGTAAACCTTTTTCCGTTTTTTGACCTTAAAATGTGCTGCAATGTGGCCACCAATCGCGCCGATCACAGAATTAAACGGCAACGGCACATAACTGCCCACATAGGTTCCGTAAGCCGGATACAATACTTTATAAGCCCGGTATTCCAAATCGCGGTTTCGGATTTGAATCGCATAATTAATAACCGTGTCGGTTGCCGCCATTTCCTGCCCCAGGTTGGCAAAATTGAGCATTCCGATGAAAACATAGGTTCCTTTATGGCGGACTCTTGCAAAATCATATGCGTGTCCCGCTTCATGCATTCCAATGACTGATTCACCGGAGTAAATATGAGCCGTATTTGTAAAAGGATTATAATAATCACCCCACGGAAAAATCCGGCCGGGAAGTAACACGTCGTAAATGATGGTTGTCGTAAAGCCAAAAAGAACCTTGTATGGCCAAGCCACCTGATGATTTTTAAATAATGCCTTCAAATCGCCCATCGGAGCATATTCGTTTAAACGAAAAACCGCTTCTTTGAAAGCGGGATAGCCCTGTGTATTTCTCTCATCGATAAATTGAACAAGTTCCGCTTCAGATTCTTTTGAAATTTTGTGATTCGCAAATTTTCCATTCCAAAGCACAAGTTTCGATAGAAATGCCAAACAAGATGCGGTGATATCAAGAGGAGGAATCGAACGGCCTCTTTGAACTTGCGGGTGCGGCCCTTGCCCGATATAGGGATCAGTCGTTGAGCAGCCGTTAAGCAAAAAAGCGATTAATATAAAAAAAAGGGGACAGGCAATCGTCCGCTCTTTAGCCATATGCCTGTCCCCTTTTTTTGGGGACAGGTCTCTCGGATAGTCTGAGGCAGAGACCTGTCCCCTATTTTTTTGCTGCGATATTTCGATATGCATCAATTAATTCCTTAATCGCTTCACCACTTTTCTTAAAATTCTTTTCGCGAAGCCAATCTTTCCGGAACACACTCCCGCCAAACGCAATCGCACTGGCACCGTTCTCGAAATAGGAAGATAAATTGTCAGGCGTAATTCCGCCGCAAGCAAGAAGTTCAATATGATTAAACGGCCCTTTCACTTCCTTAAAATAATCGGGCCCGCCGGCGGATTGGGCGGGGAACACTTTCACCATGGTCGCTCCGGCCTGCCAGGCCTTATAAATTTCAAACGGCGTAAAGGCTCCGGGAAAAACCGGGGTTTTCTTTTTCACACAATATTTCACAACGTTTTCAACCAACACGGGCATCACAATAAATGTCGCGCCTGAATCGATCGCCAATTTTAATTCATCCAGGGTGAGAACTGTGCCAGCCCCAATCATCAATTTTTTTCCGGCAAGCTGCACTGTTTTTTTAAGAAGCCCGGAAGCACCTGAGGTATTCATGGTGATTTCAATGGTCTGGAGGCCGGATTCGATGATCGTCGCTGTGAGCGGTTCAAGCTCGCCCGGCTTGATGCCGCGCAGGATTCCGAGGAGCGGAAGTTTTTTGAATTTGGAAGAAAAAGGGGACAGGGCTCTCGAACAATCTGAACCAGAGGCCTGTCCCCTTTTTCCCATTCTCGCTTTTGCCTTTTTACTTTTGAATTTTACACATCGCTCAACCCATCCTGGCTGGTCGCGATACTGTCGTAAAACTCACGGTAGTGGTCCTTTTTGTCGGAGCCTCGAACGGCAATCGCAGTTCGCGGATGCTCGTCAAACATTCCCGTAATCGCATACGGAATGATATAGCCCCATTCGATTTTCTTTTGAAGCGGCAGAAATTCTTTTTGAATTACATCCAAAATCGGACGAATATCAAATTTCGGATTCTTAAGAAATCCGAGCAATAACTCAATCGGGCAATTCCCCGCACCGCGACCGATTCCGTAAACAGTCGCATCGAGATAATTCGCGCCGTGAATAATCGCTTCGATGGTGTTCGAAAACGCAAGCTGTTGATTATTGTGATTGTGAATGCCGATTTCTTTTGTCTTGATGATCTTTTTCGCTTTCTTCACCAAATATTCGATCGTTTCCTGGTAGAGCGCGCCAAAGCTGTCCACAATATAAATCACATTCGCTTTGCATTCCTCTTCCAGCTGATGCAGCGCCTCGTTGAGTTCGACGTCCAGCGCTTTCGATATCGCCATGATATTGACGGTGGTTTCGTATCCTTTTTCAGAAAACTCGTTTACCATCGCAATCGCTTTGTCGACTTCTTTAATATAGGTCGCGACCCTCACCATCGATATCGGGCTTTCCTTCTTCGGCTTCACATCGTCCATATCCACCCGCCCGACATCCGCCATCACGGAAATTTTGGTCTTGGATTCGATCCCTTCGATCACCCGGTTAACGATATCGTCATCACAGAATTTCCAAGGGCCGAATTTATCGTCCGGGAACATTTTTTTCGAATTCCGGTAACCGATTTCCATATAATCAACACCGGCTTCCGAAAGTGCCCGGTACACATTCCGGACGAATTCAAACGTGAAATCATGGTCATTGATTAAGCCGCCGTCCCGGATCGTACAATCCAGAACTTTAATTTTTTCTCGGTACATGAAAGTGTCCTTTCCAATGGAATTTGGAGCATAGCTCGAATGACACTGACTTAACAACTTTTTCAGTTAATTCCTACCGCTGGATCCCCGCTTTCGCGGGGATGACATATAATGTAACTTTATTGGACAAGATATCTTCCATCACTTTCCTTGTCATTCCCGCGAAAGCGGGAATCCAGAAAAAATGCTGTATTTTTCTTAAGTCAGCGCCATTCGAGCATGGCTCCGTTTTAGTGGCGCGTATTATAGTCGCAAACCGTTGCGATGTCTATAAAATGGGAACGCGCTTGTCAAACTTTTCCGCAAAATAGAACCCAACTCCTCATTTATCCTGAATGGCTTTGATTGATAATTTCTTATTTGCTAAATCCTCGACACCGATCAAATAAGAAAAAAATCCGCGCCCCAGCGGTTTTTCGCCGACATAGTCATCGGGCGTTAATTTTAACACCTGATCGTCAATCGCAAGTTTCACGGAATTGTAACTATATGCCTGATCAAACTTCCTATAATCGGTTGCCTGGCCGGCTTTTAACATTCCGAAAAATTCTTCCCCGACAAGCAGAAGATCGTAATCATGCGTTGATACATTTTTGATTCGAACATAGGTGATCGTGTCCCGGGATTCTGCTGCCTTCAGAAGTCCCAAAGCGGGTTTCTGCTCGACAACTTTTATGTCAGACAAAACTTTTCCTAAAATCCGAATTTCTGAAATTTCGATCATGTTCGGCCCCGGGAATTTGATGGTTAACTGACCGATATTTTTAACCGGTTTTTTGAACTGATAGGTTGTAACCGAACCACTCACCGGAATGGATTTAAAATATTCAGGCGTTTGCTCCGAATCAACCGAAAAGGAAACCACTTCCAGCGAAAAATCTTTAGGACGATTATCTCCGCTCGCCTCAAGCACAACAGTGGACACCTCTACCGGTTCATCGAATACAAATGTAATCCAATGTTCTGCCGCAGGATCCGTCACCCAGCTGGAATAATCCTTGTCTTTCCCACTATCAAATAAATTCTGCAGCCCGTAGAAGGGATCTCCCAATGTCCGGTCGCCATTCACGCTGCTTGCGCCAACATGAGTAATATTGAGCCGCGCTACATCTATCCCGGACTGTTCATTTTGTGTTTGCTTCGCTTTACCCAATCCGAGCGAAACAAAAGCCGCGCCGATAAAAATCATCCATAAACAAAAAATACCTGTTTTTTTCATCATGTCAAACCTCCTTGACTTCATAGATCCCCGTCTAAAAATGCGGGGATCTCCGCCACAAATCGTTGGCGGATCCGGCCGCGTTGTTTGGCGGAAAATTCGCACATCGACTTACGTTCCATAAGATCGAGTGCTCATTTGACTTCAATTAATTCATATTCAAGATTTCCCAAACCAAGCTTCGCAGCATATTGAAGCTGCTTGTTTCCGTCCCGTTCAGGATGTAATTCTTTGAAAATATCTCTTCCGCACTCCGCAATGACCGCGTCCCGGCAAGCGGAATCGAGGCTGACAGGATCAAGCGAGGCAAAAATTCCGATATCCGGCGAAATCCGCGGGTCATCCTTGGCAAGGCAATCGCATTCTTTCGTAATTTTAATGGCAAAATTAATATAAGCAGTTTTTCCCTTCCGGGAATCTAAAACAGCTTTGGTATATTCGATCATTTTTTCCTGAATCGTATCGCCACCCGCAGCCCAATTCACCACCATGGCTTGATAATCGCAAGCGGCAATGCAACTCGCGCAACCGATACAAAGCTTCCCATCCACATTCGCCTTCCCGTTATTTTTATTTAAAGAAATGGCACTCACAGGGCAAACGGCTTCACACGCTCCGCATCCGATACAATTCTCCCCGTCAACCACCGGAGAAATATCCGAGTGCTGCGCCAGCTTTCCTTCCCGCGTCGCGCACCCCATGCCAATATTTTTCAAAACACCGCCAAACCCCGTCATGAGATGCCCCTTGAAATGAGCAACATCAATCAACGCATCGGCTTCCAAAAAAAGTTTGACTATTTTCGCAACTTTAATAAATTTTTGATTGATCGGAACTTCCGCGCAATTTTCTTTTTTTGTGTCATCCGGAATCACAACTCGAGCGCCGGTGCGGACCGGCGCAAAACCATGTTCACAGGCGAGCAACGAATGATCTTTTGAATTCGTTCTGCGCCCCCGATAAAGCGTATTGGTATCGGAAAGAATCGGTATTGCTTTTTTATTCGAAACCCAATCAGAAATCACCTTCACATATTCAGGCAGGACATGCCCTACATTTCTTTCCTCGCCAAAATGCATCTTAATAACCGCGATATCTTTTTCGGAAATCCAATCCAGAACCTTGCTTTCCCGAAGCAAGCGCGCAAGCTTTGCCTGGACCCTTGGCACTTCATCCGTTTGCACAACTTTAATGAAATAAACTTTACTTTTCATTTTGCTTTTTTACCTCTTGATTTCTCTGTCACTAACCCGCCTTTCTCATCGATTTTGTGAATCGACGAGAAAGGCGCTTTGGGCGCAATAAGTTACACCCAAAGTTTTGCGC
>MHFR01000044.1:0-7274 GCA_001804285.1 Candidatus Danuiimicrobium aquiferis | reverse complement strand
CCTTGTTAAATCAGGGCGCAAAAGATAAGCCCTGCGTCGCAAAGACGCAAACATCTTTGCACCGCAGCTCTTACGAGCGGAATTTCTTATTAACGATGAGAAATCCGGGCTAAATCTTTTGCAATCAAAAAATCAACCGGCGCACAATTGTCAGTCAAAAGCTTCCCTTTCGTGCCCGGTTCCATCGCTTTGTCACCCAGCGAAAGCGGAGACTCGCTCGCCAAAATCCAAATGTTCTTAACGCTCTTCACAGCGGCACTAAAAAAAGTCACATATTGAAAATCCTCTTTCAGCGTACGCGTTACGCCGGACACTAATTCGCTTTGAAAACCGTAGCCGATCACGTTGATCGCATAAATTCCGCGCGTTGAAAGTTTCGTCTTCACCAAATGGTTGAATTCACGCGTGATCAAATGGAATGGGATTTCCCGGACACCGTGAAAAGCGTCATTGACAATCAAATCATAACTTGCATTTTGAGAACGAAGGACCTGCCGCCCGTCGCCGATCATCACGTGGATTTTCCGATCAAGTTCAAGAAAGGTCCGGGCCGCTTTCTCGACATCCGGATCGATTTCGGCAACATCCATTTGGACATTCGGGTAAACGCTTTTTAGATATCGCGGCATGCTGAACGATCCGCCGCCCAAAAAAAAGGCGCTCGAAAAACCGGGTATTGTCTGTGCAATTTCACCGATTCTTTTCTGGTATTTTAAAATGGGCTCGACATCTCCCATCTTGACTCCACCCTCAACCGTGCTATCGAGATAAAGCGTTCTCATTTTGAGATCTCCCGGAAGTTCAACAATCCGGATCCGGTGGTATCCGTTATTTCTATCAAGAAGCACACTCGAGTTGGCGCGGGGTGAAAAAATAAAATTGAGCAGAATGAAAAGTGCTGCGATCACGAGCACATATTTCCCGCCATTCAAAAACAACGCAAAAAATACCGCAGAGGCACCGACAATCATAGCACCTTTAATGCCGAGTTGAGGAAGCAACACATATCCGGTCAAAAGGACGCCGATGATGCTTCCGACCGTCGACCAGGCATAACATTCTCCGGCCGCTTTCCCCGAACTTGCCGTTCTGGTTTCAACCACTAAAGGAACAACGGCGGCAGAAAAACCGGCGGGTAAAACCGCCATCACAGTCGCCGCCACAAGCGGGCCGAACATCAGCCCGAATCCGGAAAGCAAAGACGTGATTTTTTCGCCTGCCAAACTTAAACCAAGAACCCATGTCGCTGATAGGGTTGCTAAAATCAAAATCAACTGCTTCACATTTTTCCGCGTTGTAGCCAGTCCGCCCAATTGATACCCAACGGTCAACGCCACCATCACCACACCGATAATCGCAGTCCAGCAAAAAAGCGTATTTCCAAACGCGGGTGCAAGCAACCGGGGAATCGCAAGTTCAACGATCATCGTCTGTGCGCCAAGAACAAGCAGCAGAAAAAGAAAACTATGCTTATTGGTTTTGTTCTTGTCTCGAAGATTGATTCCCACGGATTAAATCCCTTTGATGAAAACTTTCGATTGAAAAGCCGTATTATACGGTTATCGGTTTAAAAAAGCACCGCGTTTTTAAAAAAGCCTCCCCAAGGTTTTCTTAAAATGCGCCGCTTAAATCGGTTGCAATCAGGCAATTCCCTGATATAATCAAATTCCCTTGAACATAGTTTTTCGAAATTATTTGGTTCTCGGACAGATTAAATTCGACGCGTGTAAGGCGCGGGGCAAACTCCGAAGGAGTAGCCCCAATATTGACAATCGAAGAAACATTTATACGACATAGCAACCGTTGTAATAAAGATAACGATTGCATACGGCGCGGGGTGGAGCAGCCTGGTAGCTCGCAAGGCTCATAACCTTGAGGTCGTAGGTTCAAATCCTACCCCCGCTACCATATTCAACAACAAAATTAAAGGCCTTCTGAAAAATCAGAAGGCCTTTTTTCTTTTTAGTAATCGAGGTTGAATATGGCCCTTGAAGCAGAGCGAAAGGGCTGCCAAAAAATAGCCAAGTCAAAAGACTTGGTTATTTTTTTGTCCACAAATGGTTGCGGGGATAGCCGAGGCGACTTCCTTATTCGCCACGGCGTAGTACTTGCGCATCAGCGACAAGTGCCCCAGCTGCAAACCTGGCACTTTTGGAAATGTTCCGGTATGCGGTATGTATTTTTACTTTCGCACCGCTGTCGAAAACAGCTTTGAAAAGATGCGATGCATTTTTTAGGTAATGAAATTCGTCGAGCAGGATAACATCCGCCGTTGTGGTCAGCGTCTCGAAAATCGCTTTCTCAGAACCTTTAAATTTCAAAAGGTCATTCGGAATTTCAAGGTTGTAATAGACCGTTTTCTTTCCTTCTGTTTTCAGAGATTTTTCAATCTCTTTGAGAAGAAAAGTTTTACCGACTTGCCGAGCACCCAAGAGGATTGTGATTTCATGCCGTTTAAGGTCATTATATAACTCATTGTATACAATACGTTTAGCTATCATAATAACTATTCTATACCAGTTGATCTTCCCCCGAAAAAGTGGACACAACGAAGAGTTGGTTTTAGTATGACAACCGGCTCAAAATTTGGAGGTGTCCAATGGATGAAGCAAACGGAAAAAAGCGACGATTTGACCGGGATTTTAAGATCTCAGCGGTCAAGATGGTCACAGAAGGTGGCCATAAATCCTCAGAGGTGGCAAGAAGCCTGGGGATTAATCCCAACCAGCTCTACAGCTGGAAGCATAAGTTCGGCAGCAACTGTCGTGCAGTTTTAGCAGCTAATTTACAGATAAAATCTACATTAAGGTAATACGGAATGTCAGAAACCGACGATTATGTTAAGCGTTCCGTTATGTGAAGTGGATTTGCTAACCTCCTTATTTTCAATCCCTCCTGATAAATTTGCTTCACATAATAATTGGCATTAAACTGATTGAAGCCAGCTAATGACATCGTGGTTTTGTTTGATAATCCGTTGGAGTTCTACAGATTTTTCCAGTGGATGGCAAAGAGAAAGGGCCTTGCGTTTCATCTCAAGGTCAATTTCTACATAAAGATGGGTTGTCGATAGATTCACATGGCCGAGCCAGCTTTTGATGACCGTGAAATCGACACCCGCCTGAAGCAGGTGCATCGCCGTGGTGTGGCGAAGCGTATGGGGACTAATCTTTTTGGAAGCTAGGCTAGGACATTGCGGGATGGCCTGTTCAACCCTGGTTTGAATAATGTAGCGGATTCCAAACCGGGTTAGCGTTTCACCGGCTGAATTGACAAAAACCTTGGCATCAGGTTTATCAAGAATGGCTCGATTTGTGAAATAGGTCTTCAGCACTGATGCGGTTTCCGGCCAGAGTGGTACTTGCCTGATCTTACGTCCCTTGCCAGTGATTGTAACCCATGCGGGTTCCTGCAATTGGAAGGCGCTTACCGAAATATCACAGGCTTCTTGAACGCGGGCTCCCGTATTATAGAGAAACTTAAGAAGCACGTAATCCCGTTGTCCTGAAGAAGTTTTTCGATCAATGGAATTAAGAATCTCTCGCATTTCCTTTACCTCAAGATATCCCATAAGAGGTGGTGAAGTTCTCTTGAGAGGAATGGAAATGATTTTCTGATATTGTCCTGCCCTCAGGGTATCTTGCGGGATCAAGTAAGAAAAAAATGTTTTCAATGCGGCAAGGCGCAAGTTTCTGGTGACTGCGGAATTTTTCCGCGCGCGTTCAATTTCTTTAAGAAATGCCAAGACTGTATCCGCATCAAGATCTTCCAAGACTAATCTCGAAACAGATTTATGCCGGAAGGCTGCCGCAGATAAAAGAAACAGCTTCAAGGCATCCCGGTAAGCTAAGATCGTATTGGGACTTACCCCTCGGTCTCGGCGAAGATAATCATGAAAAAAATATTGGACATGGCAGAAGAGTTCTTTGGATGGATTCATGGCGTTATCCTTTCTGTTGGTGGATGTGGTTCTTAAATTGCTTTCCGGCGGTTCGTAAAAGTTCCAAAGACGGCCGCAGATAAACCTGAGTATTGGCGATATTGCAGTGTCCCAGGTAAGTCGCAAGGATGGGAAGATAGGCGGTCGGATCCTTGCCGGATTTATAGAATTCATGGAGCCAGCGCGTGGCAAATGAATGCCTGAAATCATGAATTCGAGGACGTCTGCCCTGTACTGTTTTAATTTTAAGCTCTTCAACAATATCGCAAAATACATGCTGAATTCCACGCAAGCCACATCGCTTTCCCCTTTGATTGACAAAGAGGGGCGCTACGGAGTGACAGCTATGCCCGTATCTGGCCCTTTGGTTGCGATATCTCCTTAAAGCCGCGGTTGATGATGGAGACAATGGAATCAGCCTTGATTTATAGAATTTTGTTTCCCGGATATAAATGACTCCGGTCTCAAGGTCAGCATCCCCGAGATTCAAATTCAGGACTTCACTGATTCTCATTCCCGAAACCCAAAGCAACGAGAAAATGGTAGTGGAAGTGTGCGGCCGCAAGGAGTGTGGTGGGCCCAATTGGCGAGCGGCACGTAAAATACTCTCAAGTTCTGCTTCGCTATAAATGTGGGATCGGATTTTTATCTTTCCCGGAGGAAGCAAATGCTTCTCGGGAATATAAGTTTTTGGATTCAAATGAAACAGAAAGCGGCAAAACTGCCTGAGACAAGCCAAATAATGCCGCCGGGTTTCGGATTGCAAGTGACGCGTTGTCTCCAAGTATCCGACTATCGAATCACGAGTCACTCGCTTCGCATTTGGAAAATTGACGGCTAGGTACCGATCGAACGCATCCAAAATACCTTCAGCACCCTTTAAAGCAAGTCCGAATGATCTTTGAAGCACCAAGTGTCGTTTCATCCCCTGACCCATGGGGCCGGTGAGTTGGTTTTTCATGGCCGCACCCCGGGCCACTCGCGGGCGAGGAGTCTCAGGTGATGTAGATCCACCTTGGTATAAATAAAAGTGGAATTAATTCGGCGATGTCCCAATAAATCCGCAATGGTTTTGATGGGCACCTCTTGTTCCATAAGCCGGGTGGCAAAAGCATGGCGGATTGAATGCCAACCGCTGATTGACGACCGAATGTCGGCACATTTGTGAGAGTTTTTTAAAAATGGCTTGAAATTTATATTCACGCGTAAAGGCTTTTGAGACCCTCTAACGGTGAGAAACAGCTCAGGAAATGGAGCGTTCCCGCGGTCTTTTCGAATATAATCAAGCAGCGCTTGAGCGACTTGTTTTTGGAGCGGGAAACATAATTGCCTTTGGCTTTTGCGGGACCGAAAGTAAATAAGTCCTTCTTCCCACTTTATGTCGGAGAGCTTGAGACTCAAAGCCTGTCCTATTCGGACGCCATAAGAGGCCAGTAACTGGAGGATTGCATAATTTCGGCGTCCGCGCTTCGTCCTTCTATCCGGCGCCAACAGCAATCTTTTTACCCAATCCCACGGAATAATCCGTGGAACGTGGGCCAAGAGCGGGGTTTTAATCATCGGCACTGCGGGAACCAAATCACGAATCAAGTAACCCCGGAAATAAAGAAATTTTAAGAAACTTCTAACCGAAGAGAGCAATCTTTTACGACCACCCCGGCTCAGAAATTTTGCGGCTTCGATGAGATAATCGTGGATGGCGTTGGTATCAAGACTGCGGAGTTTTGATGGAATGGCGCGTTTCTTTAGAGCGGTCAGAAACGTTACAACATCCTTGTGGCGGGAATTGATCGAGGCTTGACCAATGCATTGATGGTCTTGAAGAAAGGTGAGATATTCTGTTACTAACTCGGGTGAGAAAAACCCCTTATTTCGGCTGTGATGAATCATAGATGCCTCCTGCTTTTTTAGAACAAAGCAGAAGGTATCACGCCTTTAATGTCAATTATTATGTGGAGTGAATTCTTTGGGGAGGATTGAAAAATAAGGACTTACATGATTTGCTTCACATAACGGAGCGCTTAACATAATCGTCGTTATGTGGAGCTCCACATAACGACGAAATTGCGAGATTCGAATTTAAATTGATGAATTATGATCGTCTACGGCGCAGTGCAAACGCCAGGATTCCCGTGCCGAGTAGGAAAAGAGTTGAGGGTTCGGGGATGACATTAGAACTTCCGTTTTCAGCATCTAAACGCTTTGCTAGTAAAATGTTGCCAGTGGGTGAAAAAGTAAAATCTGTGGTGATATTATCCGGGCCCAGATAAAGGCTATTTAACAAATCCCCTGTTCTACTAATTTCGAGCAATTCGTAACTGTTCTCAGAAAAAGCATATAAGTTACCATTAGTCCCGATTTATAGCCCTCTCAAACGACCCGGCATAAAAGCCAAAGGAATTGTATCAACAAGATCCCCTGCCAAATTAAAAGCACGAATTTCTTCTGTGCCAACACTGTTCCCATTTATCGATACAAACAATAAATCTGATAATAAATCATAAGCCATTTCATTATGCGACACTGTGTTTCTTGGGCTGAATGAGTTTATCGGAATACCATCCGCATTGAACACCCTCATTTGATCTGTATAACTAAATCCACTAAAGATAGACGTATAAATCACGTCATTTATCGCAAGAAGATCATTTCATCTGTCCAAAAGAGAATAGGTAATTTCCGCTTGAACTATACTTTGAAATAACACCCTCGCCTCCCTTATTCAGACCCGAAATATATAGATCACCATTGCTGTCAAAATCAAATGTATTTGGATGCCATAAATCACCGGTATTTATCAAACCTTGGAACTCACCGATAGGAGTATATCGCATTACTTGTCCTACCGTATTTGGCCAAGGCATGGTGGAATCTATCTTGGAATAATAAACATTGTCATCGGGGCCAACTTGAACATGGAATATTACTTCTTCATCGGAAGCGGTTGCTCCAAACTTGTTAACCAAGTTACCGGAACGATCATATTCATATAAATAAGAAAGTTCGGCACTTGCATACTGTGTAAAATAAATAAAGATGGAAGCAAACAGAAAAAAGACCACCAAAAACTTTTTCATTTTTTCCTCCTCACAAACGGCAATCCAAATAATCCAAATGAAAGCAACAACATCGTCGAAGGTTCGGGAACAATATTAGCGCTAACCATAACGTTATCGTATCCTATATAGGGAAAATCTGCATATGCAACAGTTGTATATAGGGCGATTTTCCCCGAGGAAAACACATCCGCCAGTTGACTCATAATAAAAGGTAACCGAAGGAAGTAAGGGGCATCGAATCGTTGCCTCATCATCAAGGTTACTGAGCAAGGCGG
>MHFR01000043.1 GCA_001804285.1 Candidatus Danuiimicrobium aquiferis | reverse complement strand
ATTACAGCTATTTTGGATAGCAACATAGTGACCTTAAATAAGTTACAAACAATAGATCATTCAACATTGGGACAGTAGTGGTATATACTAAAGACTCTTAAATAACGGAGCCATCCCAGAACACTATATCAGGCAATAAGTTACGAAAAATGAAAGTGTCAGATGCCGAATGTTTGTTCTGATCTTGTCTCCTGATGAGGAAATGATCAGATAATTTACCAGGCGCTATCGTCTAGCTTGGTCTAGGACGTCAGATTCTCATTCTGAAAACAGGGGTTCAAATCCCCTTAGCGCCAGAAAAGTGAGAAAACCATGATTGAACGATACACGCGCCGGGAAATGGGAGCCATTTGGACGGAACAGAATAAACTTCAGAAATGGCTTGATGTAGAACTTGCCGCGCTTGACGCTTTGGCGCACTTCGATTACATTCCCAAAAATATTCCTGCCATTGTACAAAAGAAAGCCAAGTTTGATATCAATCGGGTTAAAGAAATTGAAAAAACCGTACAACACGACATTATTGCGTTTTTGACCAACATCACGGAACATGTCGGGAAGGACGGCCGGTATGTTCATTTCGGATTAACATCTTCAGATGTTTTAGACACCGGATTGGCACTCCAAATCAAACAAGCGTCCACGATTTTAATTGAAGATCTGAAGAATTTAATTGCAGCGCTCAAAGTCAAGGCGAAGAAACACAAGTTTACGTTGATGGTTGGCCGCAGCCACGGGGTTCATGCAGAGCCGATTACGTTCGGGCTCAAGATGGCGATTTTCTATAGCGAATTTCAAAGGAACCTCATTCGCTTAGAACGTGCCGCCGATAATGCCGCTTACGGAAAAATTTCGGGCGCTGTAGGGACGTTTGCAAATGTTCCGCCGAAAGTTGAAGAGTATGTTTGTGCGAAGCTTGGTCTCAAGCCGGCTCCGATTTCAAATCAGGTGATTCAACGGGACCATCATGCCGAATATTTGACGACCCTTGCCATTATCGGTGGTTCTCTTGAGAAATTAGCGATTGAAATTCGGGGCCTTCAAAAGACGGAAACGCGTGAAGTGGAGGAAAACTTTTCCGAAGGCCAGAAAGGTTCATCTGCGATGCCGCACAAACGAAACCCTATCGTTTGTGAAAAAGTTGTGGGGCTTGCGCGCCTTTTGCGCGGAAATGCAATGGCGGCGATTGAAAATATCGCGCTTTGGCATGAGCGGGACATTTCTCATTCATCAGTCGAACGCGTGATTTTTCCCGACAGCACGATCCTTTTGGATCATATGCTTGTCTCCATGTCGAATGTGATTACGAAATTGTGCGTGTTTCCTGACCGGATGCTCGAAAATATGGAAAAAAGTCGGGGCATGGTTTTTTCTCAGGGGCTTCTTCTCAAACTGATTGAAAAAGGTTTGACGCGTGAAGATTCATACAAAAGGGTTCAGAATTGTGCAAAAAAAGTTTGGGAAAGTAAAGATGTGTTTCGCGAAGTGGTTTTAAAGGATAAAGAGATTGTCAATTTCTTAGGGCGCAAAGAGATTGAAGCTGTATTTAATTACGATTATCACACACGCCACGTAAATGAGATTTTTAAACGTTTGGGAATTTAACATCGGTATCGCGATTGGAAAGCGACAACCGTTATTGCGAGGAGCGGAGGCGACTTATCCGCCACACTTCTTGGCGGGAGAGCAATCCCCGGAATTAAGATTGCTTCGTCAGCGAATTCACCCGCGGCTCGCAATGACGTTCGGCACACCTTTCGCGGGGATGACGAACCACAACTAGGAGGCGATGAATGCAAATGATGAATACATTATGGGAATCTAAGTTGCCACTTCCACTCATGAGCCGGGGGAAAGTTCGCGATGTTTATGCAATCGGCGATGACCGTTTGTTAATCGTGACCTCGGACCGCTTGAGTGCATTTGATTATGTTCTTCCCAATCCCATTCCGTGCAAAGGGGCTGTTTTGAATCAGACGTCTGTATTTTGGTTCAATTATTTCAAAAATTCCCTGAAACATCATTTAATTACAGACGACGTTTCTCAAATGAACCTCCCGGACCAGATTGTTGAGGGATATGGTGAGTTGCTCCGTGGCCGGTCGATGCTTGTTCTGAAAACGAAACCATTCCCGATCGAGTGTGTGGTGCGCGGTTATATTACGGGAAGCGGGTGGAAAGATTATTTAAAAACCGGCACGGTGTGTGGTTACAAACTTCCACAAGGACTTAAACAATGCCAAAAATTTCCGGAACCTCTTTTTACTCCGTCCACGAAAGCGGCGACAGGACACGACCTCAATATTTCTTTTGAGGAAGCTGCGAAGACGATCGGTGAAAAGAAAGCGAATCAACTTCGTGAGATTTCGATTTCAATTTATAATAAAGGAGCTGAATATGCGGCGTCTAAAGGAATTATTATTGCCGATACGAAGTTTGAATTCGGCGAATTAAACGGTGATATTCTTTTAATTGATGAAGTCATGACGCCGGATAGTTCAAGGTTTTGGCCGAAAGATTCTTATGAGCCGGGACACGATCAAGCGAGCTTAGATAAACAGATTGTCCGGAATTATCTTTTGGATATAAAATGGGAGCAGATGCCGCCTGTGCCGGAGCTTCCGCGGCATATTATTGAAAAAACAAGTCAAAAATACCAAGAAATTTTTCAAAAACTGACAGGAAAACATGTATAAAGCTAAAATTAACGTCACATTAAAAAAATCCGTATTAGATCCGCAAGGGAAAACGGTTTTACAAGCAGTTCATTCGCTCGGATTTCATTCTGCCCAGGAGATGCGAGTCGGCAAATATTTTGAGCTTTCGCTCAATTCAACCGACCGCGTGAAAGCTGAACAGGAACTCAAAGCGATGTGCGCTGAATTACTTGTCAATCCCGTCATTGAAGATTATACGTTTCAATTAGAAGAGGTTCGGTGATGGGATGAAAGCAGCAGTTATTGTCTTTCCCGGTTCGAATTGCGATACCGATTGCTGGCATGTGATCCGTGATGTGATGAACGTAAACGTGGATTTCGTGTGGCATAAGGAGACCGATTTAAAAGGGGTCGACTTGGTGGTTTTACCCGGCGGCTTCAGTTATGGCGACTATTTGCGTTGCGGAGCGATCGCGCGTTTTTCTCCTATCATGAAAGAAGTGATTAAACACGCCGATGCCGGCCGATATGTCATCGGAATCTGTAACGGCTTCCAAGTGCTTCTCGAAGCGGGGCTTTTGCCGGGGGCGCTGCTTCGGAATCGGACACTCCGGTTTATGTGTAAACCCGTTTATTTAAGAGTCGAAAATAGCACGACTATTTTCACCAATCATCTGAAACAAAACCAAGTCATCGAAGTTCCCATCGCACACGGCGAAGGGAATTATTTTTGCGATGAACGTACGCTTGAAACGCTTGAAGGCAATAAAAAAATTATTTTCCGCTATTGTTCGGAAAACGGAACGATAAGCGACGAATTTAATCCCAACGGATCGCTTTCGCATATTGCCGGTATCATCAATCAAAAGGGGAATGTGCTTGGAATGATGCCCCATCCCGAACGGATGAGTGAATCCATTTTGGGCGGAACAGACGGGAAAAAAATCTGGGAATCGATTGTGAGTTACGTGAAATGAGTATGACGATAAGCGAACCAAAAGTGACAAAAGAGTTAATTGAACGGCATGGGATTACGCCCGAAGAATACGATTATATCTGCAAAATTTTAGGCCGCGAGCCGAATTTTACGGAGCTCGGAATTTTCTCGGTGATGTGGAGCGAACATTGTTCCTATAAAAATTCAAAACCCGTTCTCAAGAAATTAACAAAAACCACGATTGCAGCTTGTCCGAATTCTCTTTTGCTTGTAAAGCCCGGCGATGAAAATGCCGGTGTGATCGATATCGGCGACGGGCTTGCGATTTGTTTTAAAATCGAAAGCCATAATCATCCTTCCGCAATAGAACCTTTCCAGGGAGCGGCGACGGGTGTCGGCGGAATTATTCGCGATATTTTTACGATGGGCGCGCGGCCGATTCTTTGTATGGATTCACTCCGTTTCGGAAAACTCGATGAAAAAATCAATAAGCATCTTTTGCGCGGTGTGGTGGCGGGAATTGCGCACTACGGAAATTGTATCGGGCTTCCGACAGTGGGCGGCGAAATTTATTTCGATGAATCTTACGAAGGAAATTGTTTAGTGAATGCATTGTGTCTCGGTTTGATGAAGAAAGAAGATATGATTAAAGGAAGCGCGAAAGGGGCCGGGAATCCTGTCTATTATGTCGGCGCGACGACCGGCCGTGACGGGCTTGGCGGCGCGGCTTTTGCCTCGCGGGAATTGACGGAGGAATCAAAAGAAGACCGCCCGGCAGTTCAAGTGGGAGATCCGTTCCTCGAAAAACTGCTTCTTGAAGCATGCCTCGAGCTCAAGAAAACCGGTGCGATTGTGGGAATGCAGGATATGGGCGCAGCCGGTCTGACGTGTTCGACTTGTGAAACGGCGTCACGCGGGTCGACGGGAATCGAAATCGACCTTGTTAAAGTGCCGAAACGGGAAACCGGAATGGTTCCGTATGAAATTATGCTTTCCGAATCTCAGGAGCGCATGTTAGTGATCGTTGAGAAGGGCAAAGAAAAAATTGTCGAGGCGATCTTCGAAAAATGGGATCTTCATGCGGTGAAAATTGGTGAAGTCCGGGACGGCCACTTGATGAAAGTCTATGAAAACGGGCGGTTAGTTGCGGAAATTCCGGCGCGGGCACTGGCTGAAGACGGGCTGATTTATAACCGCGAGTCTACGGTTCCGGGTTATCTAAAAGAAATGCAGCAATTGGATTTGAATTCAATTGCCGAGCCGGCAGACTTTAACCAGGTTCTTCTGAAACTGCTGGATGATCCGTCGATTGCGTCGAAAGCATGGATTTATGAGCAGTATGACCATATGGTCAGGACCGATACGGTTTTTCTTCCGGGCCATGATGCGGCGCTTGTGCGCGTGAAAGGGACGAAAAAAGGAATTGCTCTCGCAACGGATTGTAACGGCCTTTATTGTTATCTGGATCCGTACGAAGGCGGAAAAATTGCGGTGGCCGAATCCGCGCGGAATGTCGTTTGTTCCGGTGCAAAGCCCATCGCGATTACGAATTGTCTTAATTTCGGGAACCCGATGAAACCGGATATTTTCTGGCAGTTTCAGAAATGCGTTGAAGGAATGACAGATGCTTGCTGTGTCTTCCAGACTCCGGTTACCGGCGGAAATGTGAGCTTCTATAATGAAAGTCCGAAGGGTGCGATTTATCCGACGCCGACAATTGGAATGCTTGGTTTGATGGAAAATATCGAGAGTCGGATCCCGTCCTTTTTCCAAAAAGCCGGCGATACGATCTATTTACTGGGAGAAACCCTGAATGAAATCGGTGCCAGCCAATATTTACTTAATGTCCACGGTTTGAAGCAAGGCCTTCCGCCGCGGCTTGATTTAAAAAAGGAAAAAGCGTTGCATGAAATGATTTTATCCGGGGCGCAGGAAAAAACGTTTGTTTCTTGCCACGATCTTTCAGACGGCGGGCTTGCGGTTGCGGTCGCCGAATGCCTCTTCGGTAAAATCGGACATCCTCTCGGCGCGCGTATCGATTTTGAATTCGGAGAAAATTTAAGGCGCGATGCGTTGCTTTTTGGTGAGACTCAATCTCGTGTGTTAGTGAGTGTGGAAACTAAGAATGAGAAATTTTTGGAGGCCCTGGCAACGGAGCATGGCGTTCCATTTTACAAACTTGGCAAGGTGACCGAGAATCGGTTGAAAATTGATTCGTTTATAGATATCGATTCCACTCAGTTGGAACAGGTTTATCGTCAAGCGATTCCGAGGAGGATGAGCTAATGAATAACGGCCCTAAGCATTATTGCGGTGTGTTTGGAATTTACGGGCATGAAAATGCCGCTCAACTGACCTACTTAGGACTTTTTGCCCTTCAACATCGCGGCGAAGAGAGCGCCGGCATCGCTGCAAGTGACGGAAAATCAATTCAACTCCATAAAGCCATGGGGCTCGTGGGTGACGCTATTCCGGCCGGTATGCTTGCGAAATTAAACGGAAAATTGGCGATTGGCCACGTCCGTTATTCGACGACCGGCTCCACTTCTCTGGCGAATGCGCAGCCATTGATGGTGGATTATTCGAGAGGACAATTGGCGATTGCGCACAATGGGAATTTGACGAATGCGCAGTTTTTGAGGGCAGAGCTTGAGGCGTACGGTTCTATTTTTACCAGCACCACGGATTCTGAAATTTTTATCCATTTAATGGCAAAGCCTCAATATAAAAATACCGTCGAAAGTGTGTTGGGAGCCGTTAAACAAATGCAAGGCGCGTTTACGATGACGGTGTTAACCGAAACAGAATTATTCGGGATTCGCGATCCGCAAGGTTTTCGGCCGCTTTGTTTGGGCAAATTCAACGGCGGATATGTGCTTGCTTCGGAAACTTGCGCTTTTGATTTAATTGAGGCTGAATATATTCGTGATGTCGAACCCGGTGAAGTTGTCCGGATCAGCGATGATGGCGTGCAAAGTTTCTATCCTTTTAAGGGGCAGGAACAAAGAATTGCGCAGTGTATTTTTGAACATGTGTATTTTGCGCGTCCCGATTCAAAGGTTTTTGGTGAAAATGTAGGGTTGGTTCGCGAGCGGATGGGAAGAATTCTTGCGAAAGAGCATCCCGTTGCTGCGGATATCGTGGTTTCAGTTCCGGACTCGGGGAATTTTTCGGCGATGGGATATTCAAAAGAATCCGGAATTCCGCTTGCACACGGGTTTATCCGCAATCACTATATCGGCCGCACATTTATTAATCCGAAGAAAGAAGACCGGACGTTTAAAGTGAAGATTAAGCTGAATCCGATTCAGGAAATTGTTTCGGGGAAGCGGATTATTGTGGTGGATGACTCTGTGGTTCGCGGAAATACGTCGAAGTCGCGCGTGAAGTTACTCCGGAAAGCCGGTGCGAAAGAAGTTCATCTGCGGATCAGCTGTCCGCCGCATATTTCACCGTGCTTTTATGGAATCGATTTCCCGTCACGGGAAGAATTGCTCGCGTACAATCAATCAATGGAATACATTAGAAAATTTCTCGATGTGGACACAATCGGCTATCTGAGTCACGAAGGGCTTCTCGCATCTGTTTCGAAACCCAAAGGCAATTATTGCACGGCTTGTTTTACCGGAAATTATCCAACTAAAATCTTGGACGTGACGGACAAATTTAAATTGGAGCAGCGATGGGAACGGGGAATAAAAAATTAGAGTCGTACGCAGGCGTCCCTCATTTAAAAGGGGACCCGAAATACAACCGTTTGCTTGCGCAGATCGTGAATTCCACCCGCGATGAGGCGAGCGGAAGTTTCGGCGGGTTTTCGGCGTGTTATGACCTCAAAAAATTTAAACTTAAACATCCGATTCTTGTTTCTTCGACCGACGGTGTCGGAACGAAGCTCGATCTCGCCAGAATTTTAAATAAACACGATACGATCGGAATCGATTTGGTTGCCATGAGTGCGAATGATCTCGTTACGTGCGGCGCACAGCCGGTTTTGTTTCTTGACTATTTTGCGACAGGGAAATTCGATCAACGGCAAGCGGTCGAAGTGATCCGCGGCATCGCAAAAGGTTGCCGTGAAAGCGGATGCGCATTGCTTGGCGGTGAGACGGCGATCATGCCCGGATTTTATGAAGGATCGAAATATGATTTGGCGGGATTTTCAGTCGGCTTGGTTGAGCGCGCCGATATCATTGACGGGAAAAAAGTACGCGCCGGACATGTTTTACTCGGCCTTGAGTCGTCTGGATTCCATAGCAACGGTTATTCGCTTCTCCGGAAAGTGTTTTCTAAAAAAGAACTTTCCGGTTCCATCGGCCGGAAACTTCTTGTTCCGACACGTCTTTACGTAAAACCGGTTTTGTCATTGATTAACAGTGTCGACGTGAAAGCGATAGCGCACATCACTGGCGGCGGAATGGTTGATAATTTGCCGAGGGTTCTTCCCAAAGGATTGGGCGCTCGGATAAATAAAGGAAGTTGGCCGGTTGCACCGCTTTTTGCCGAAGTTGCGAAGCGGGCGCGTTATACCGAACATCAAATGTTTCATACGTTTAATATGGGAATTGGATTGGTAGTGGTCATTCAAACGGCCGACGTGAAACGTGCACAGGACGTGCTGAAGAAATTTCGGATATGTTCGTGGGAAATTGGTCTTGTGGATCGAAGCGGGAAAGTGATTATCGAATAAGTTGCCAAAATAGCCGAAGGTTTTCAAATGAAAGTTCTTGTCATTGGGTCGGGCGGGCGCGAACACGCGCTGGTTTGGAAAATCAAACAGAGCCCACTTGTCGAAAAAATTTATGTCGCGCCGGGGAATGCCGGTATCTCGCAAATTGCCGAATGCGTCAATATCAATATTGATCAGTATGACCGGATGATCCAATTTGCCGAGTCTAATCATATCGATTTAACCGTTGTTGGCCCCGAAAAACCTCTTGCCGACGGAATTGTCAATCGATTCAGAGCTAAGAAGCTCAAAATTTTCGGTCCGGTTCAAGAAGCAGCCCAACTGGAAGGTAGTAAAGTTTTTTCCAAGCGAATCATGGCTGAAGCGCATGTTCCGACCGCTGTTTTTGAAGTGTTTAATTCCGTTGATCAAGCTGAAAAATTTATCTGTAAAAAAAACCCTCCCTTTGTCATTAAAGCCGATGGCCTTGCGGCAGGTAAAGGAGTTGTGATTTCAGAAACTCGCGAAGACGCAAATAAAACAGTGCGAAATATAATTCAGGACCGTATGTTCGGGGAATCGGGAAAGCAAATTGTGATTGAAGAGTTCCTTCGCGGCGACGAACTGTCGGTTTTGCTTTTGACGGACGGTGAAACGATTATTCCGCTTGCGAGTTCCCAGGATCATAAACGCGCTTATGACAATGACGAAGGCCCGAATACGGGCGGTATGGGGGCTTATTCGCCGTGTTCGTTCGTGACGGATAAAGATTTAAAATCGATCGTTGAAAAAACCGCAAGGCCGACGATCGAAACATTGAAACGGAAAGGAATTATTTATCAAGGATTGCTTTATGTGGGGATTATGATGACGGCAAACGGACCGTATGTTTTGGAATATAATGTCCGCTTTGGGGATCCCGAAACGGAGGCTGTGCTGCCGCGGATGAAATCGGATATTGTTCCCGTGATGGTTGAAATTGCGGAAGGAAAACTCAAAACAAAGAAATTAGAATGGGATTCTCGTGTGTGCATGACGGTTGTTTTAGCCTCCGAAGGTTATCCCGGGGATTATCCAAAGGATCGTGAAGTGAAGGGGCTATCCGAAATTAAAGATGATCAGGTTTCTGTTTTTCACGCAGGAACTTCTTTTAATCCAGCAGGCCAGATGGTGACAAGCGGCGGTCGGATTCTGGCGGTTTCTTCATTGGGAATTGATCATCAAGAGGCATATGATCGCGTTTATCGGTCTATTTCAAAAATTAAAATTGAGGGTGCGTTTTATCGGAAAGATATTGGCAAACGGGTGTTTGAAAAAACAAAAGCGAGGTGAGTGATGGCAAAGATTCAAGTCAGCATTGTGATGGGAAGCGACAATGATTTCGATATCATGAATGAATCGAGAAAAATACTTTCGCATTTCGGTGTAGAATCCGAAGTCCGTATTTTGTCTGCGCACCGGAGCCCCGATTTGGTTGCGCAATATGCAAAAAGTCTTTCTAAACGCGGGGTTCAAGTGGTCATTGCGGGTGCGGGCGGAGCGGCGCATTTGGCAGGGGTCATTGCGGCGCATACAACTTTGCCGGTGATCGGGGTTCCCATCAATGCGACATCGCTTAACGGTTTCGATTCTTTGCTTTCGATTGTCCAGATGCCGGCCGGAATTCCGGTTGCGACGGTTGCGGTCGGGAAGGCCGGGGCGATTAACGCGGGCATTCTTGCGGCGCAGATTTTGGCGATCGGATCAAAAGCTTTGCAGCAGAAACTTTTAGATCATAAAAAAAAGTGCGAAGAATCAGTCGAAGAAAAAGATAAAAAGATTCAGAAACGTGTCCAGTAACATTGGAGTTGGATACGTTTAGAAGGGGTTTAATTTAATAAGTCTGTTCGCGGGGATGACACTTTTGATACTTATAAAATTGCGCTTTTATCGTGAGAGATAATGAAAACGATGATTATTAAACTTAATTCAAAATGGCCGGACACAGCGCTGCTTCGGGAAGTGTCGGCCCAATTGGCGCAAGGCAAAATAGTTGCATTTCCCACAGAAACCGTTTATGGGATCGGTGTTTCGGCATCCCACCCGGAAGCCGTTAAACGACTTCGCCAGCTGAAAGAAAGAAAAGACGAACAACCGCTCACTTATCATATCGGAAATTTGGGCGCACTGGAACGCTTGAATATCATTCAAAGCCAAGCGTTTAAATTTTTAGCCGATCAACTTTGGCCCGGGCCGGTGACGTTTCTTGCGCTCAATCAAAAAGAAGAAAAAATCGGGATTCGTTACCCGAAGAATATCATTGCTTGTGAGCTCGTTAACTTGTCGGGTGAATTGGTTGTTGCCACGAGTGCGAACCGTACCGGAAAAAAATCACCCAAAACGGTTGCGGAAGTATTGGAGCATTTTCCGAATGAAATTGATGTTGTGGTTGATGGAGGGAATTGTGAATTCGGGCAGGATTCCACCATTGTTGATACAGCGCAAACGCCTCCCGTGATTGTTCGTGAAGGAGTTTGGGCGGATCGAGTTAAGGAAACGATCGGCAAAATTAAGGATGGGAAATATACGAGGAAACGGATTTTGATCGTTTGCACGGGCAATACCTGCCGCTCGCCGATGGCGGAAGGCTGGCTCCGCGCCGAAATCCGTCACCATAAATTAGCGGATCAAATTAAAGTGGCTTCCTGCGGTATCTATGCGCGCGACGGCCACGGGGCCTCAATGGAAGCCGTGTTATGCCTCAAGAATGATGAAATTGATTTTGAAGATTTTAAGACCCGCATGTGCCGACGAGAAGACGTTTTGATGTCCGATTTAGTACTGGTGATGAGCGACGAACACGCGAAATTTATTTCTAACCTTTGCCCCGAAGTCCGTGATAAAATAAAATTATTGAATATTGCGGATCCGATGGGACTTTCCATGCAATATTATGAAAAAAGTTATCAGACGATCAAAGAAAAAATGAAGGCGATTTGGCCGGAAATTATCAAATGATTTCAATTGCATCAGATCATCGCGGGGTTGAATTAAAAAAAGAAGTGATGGAACTTCTCAAACAGAAGAAGATTGCGGTCCGGGATTTGGGGCCTGAAACGTCAGAAGTTTCTGTGGATTATCCGGATTATGCGCTTAAAGTTGCGATATCTGTTGCAAACGGTAAGACGGAACGCGGAATTGTGATTTGCCATTCCGGAATCGGTGTTTCAGTGACGGCAAACAAGGTCAAGGGGGTGAGGGCCGCACTTTGTCAAACGGTCGAACAAGCCGAGCTTTCGCGGCTGCATACGGATGCCAATGTGCTTGCACTGCCGGCAGGTTTTATTTCAAAAGATTTAGCCAAACAAATTGTCGCTAAATGGCTTGAAACGGCCTTTGAAGGCGGCCGTCACGAGCGGCGTTTAAATGAAATTAAAAAATTCGAGGATGGGAAAAAATGAATTGTATGAGCAAATCCGACCCTATGCTTCAACTCAAAGTTTTAAAAGAGAACGATCCGGAAATTTACGATGCGATTGTTCTTGAACTTCGCAGGCAAAACGAAAATATTGAATTGATCGCGAGTGAAAATTTTACTTCGCTTGCGGTGATGCAGGCAGCGGGAACTGTTTTGACGAACAAATATGCGGAAGGTTATCCGAAGAAACGTTGGTATGGCGGCTGCGAGTGTGTTGATATTGTCGAAGAGATTGCGATTGACCGTGCCAAGAAATTGTTTGGCGCCGAATATGCAAATGTTCAGCCGCATTCGGGAACGAGCGCGAATATTGCTGTTTTTATGGCCCTGCTGAATCCGGGCGATAAAATTCTCGGGATGAATCTGACGCACGGCGGCCATTTGTCACACGGTCATCCGATGAATTTTTCGGGAAAGTTTTACGAAATCATTCCGTACGGGGTCAGTCAGAAAGATGAACGAATTGATTATGATGAATTGGAACGTCTCGCGAAAGAACATAAACCGAAAATGATTTTGCTCGGGGCGTCTGCATATCCGCGCGTTATCGATTTTAAACGGGGACGGGAAATCGCCGATCAGGTTGGCGCGTTGCTGATGGTCGATATGGCGCATTTCGCGGGATTGGTTGCTGCGGGCATTCATCCGACACCGGTTCCTTTTGCTGATGTCGTGACGACGACGACGCATAAAACGCTGCGTGGACCGCGTGCGGGCCTTATTTTGTGCAAAGAGAAATATGGAAAAGCAATCGATTCTGCAGTATTCCCCGGGATTCAGGGAGGGCCGTTGATGCATATTATTGCTGCAAAAGCAGTTGCGTTACACGAAGCGATGAGTGACGATTTCAAAGTGTATTGCAATCAGATCGTTTTAAATGCAAAAAAATTAGCTGAAGAAATGGCAAAACGCGGTTTCAGAATTGTTTCGGGCGGAACGGACAATCACTTGATGCTGGTGGATGTGAAAGTCAAAGGGTTTACCGGAAAAGATGTTCAAATTTATCTGGATAAAGTGCATATTACCGTCAATAAAAATATGATTCCTTTTGATCAGGAATCTCCTTTCAAAGGGTCGGGTGTCCGGTTGGGAACTCCGGCGGTGACAACCCGGGGGATGAAGGAACGCGAGATGGCTGACATTGCAAAATGGATTGATGAAACACTGAAGGCGCCTGAAGACGAAAAAAATCTTGAATTAATTCGTTGTGAAGTAAAAGGGTTAACCAAGCGATTTCCGTTATATCCTGATTTATTGGAAGGATTGAAATGATCCCATCACCCGTTTGCAAAGAACGTGCGGGTAAGAGATATCTCTTTGGCACGTTCTTTAAGCTTTTCAGAAAGGGTCCACGATTTGCCATCGCGGGCAAACAGGTGATGGGATGAAATGTCCTTACTGTAGATCCGAAAGTGATCGTGTTGTTGACTCCCGGTCTTCAAACGAAGGACTTGTGATCCGGAGAAGGCGTGAATGTGAGAAATGCCGCCGGCGATACACGACTTACGAAAGGATTGAAGAAGTTCCGCTTTTTGTGATTAAAAAAGATCAACGCCGTGAAATGTATGACCGGAATAAAGTGCTTGCCGGCGTCCACCGTGCGTGTGAAAAACGGCCGGTTGCCGCAGAAACGTGTGAAGCGATTGTGACAGACCTTGAAAAGATGTTTGAGGAAAAGTATGAAAAGGAAGTTCCTTCCGCGGTGATTGGCGAATTTGTGATGGACCGTTTATCCCAGATTGATCAAGTGGCTTATGTCCGCTTTGCATCCGTCTATCGCCAATTCAAAGATCTCTCTCATTTTATGAAGGAATTGAAAGTCTTGCTTGCGAAGAAGTAGAATTTTAGTTAAGCGCTTTTGAAGCTTGGCCGATAGTTTTAAGGGAGCATAAAGAAAGATATAACGGAAAGTTTAACTTGGGAGATAGGCATGCAAGGCCAGAGAATGCGAAAAGGGGCGATTATTGGAATCGGTGTGGCATTCCTTCTCATCATCAGTCAGCCTTTCCATCCTACGACCGGGCTCATTCCCGAAATGGTTACTTTCATTACAACTGTTCCGATTTGGATTGCGAGCTTAGCTTTTCCGTCTTTGCCTCCTCTGGCTGAAGCGGCGATGATTATGATGTATTTGCTTTTGGTGGGGGCTTTGATTGGCGCCACCTTTGATATTAAACCCATCTGGGGCTGGTTTCTGATGATTACACTCGTGATCCATCACTATATGATCTATGAACAGATCGGAAGAGGCATGGGTGAAATCGTCGTTGGAATTTTGCATTATTTCTAGATTTTACTATTCTTGCGTTACTTCAAGTTAATCATCCCATGAAGTCACCGGTTATTAAACACTTGTTTCCATTTGTTATTTTTGGAATCGTTTTTTATTCCGTACGGGTGATGGCTGTGGAAGATCGGTATCAAACCGACAGATTTGAGATGGTCAAGCTTCAAATTGAAGCGCGCGGAGTTCGCGATCCCGCCGTTCTTGAAGCGATGAAGCGCGTTAAACGGCATGAATTTGTCCCGGCAGAGCTTCAGGCCGTTGCTTACACGGATGGCCCGCTTCCGATCGGAGAGGCGCAGACGATTTCCCAGCCTTATATTGTTGCTCTGATGACGGAGCTGCTTGAGCTTCACGGCGGCGAAAAAATATTGGAAATTGGAACCGGATCGGGTTATCAAGCCGCGGTTTTGGCTGAAATTGTCGCCCATGTGTACACGATCGAAATTATTCCAGCCCTTGCGAAACGCGCTTGCGAAACTCTTGAGCGATTAGGATATCGGAATATTTCCGTTCACGAAGGGGATGGGCATGCCGGTTGGCCCGAAGAAGTGCCGTTTGATGCCATGATCGTGACGGCTGCACCGGAGCAAATTCCGGAAAATTTAATAAGCCAACTTAAAATCGGCGGCCGGATGGTCATTCCCGTCGGCCGATATCCCAACCAAATGCTCTATCAAATTCGGAAGACAAATGAAGGTGTTGTCAAAAAGGAAGTCATTCCGGTTCTGTTTGTTCCCATGACATCCCAAGAAAAACGGTAGTGAGTCCCTGAAAGCCCGAGCATCTCGAGAAAATGATTGATTAAATCCAAAAAGTCTGGATAATAAACCGTCAAAAATGGGGTCGAAATGACGTATATCCTTGGAATTTCATGCTTTTATCACGATTCAGCGGCTGCGCTTCTTCGCGACGGAGAAATCATTGCGGCAGCGCAGGAAGAGCGGTTTACCCGGAAAAAGCATGATTTTGAATTTCCGACGAACGCGATTGAATTTTGTTTGCGCGAAGCCGGCATTACTAAAAAAGAGATTAATTATGTCGCGTTTTATGAGAAACCTTTTATTAAATTCGAAAGAATTCTCCAGACCTATCTCGCTTACGCACCGGCCGGTTTTCTTTCTTTTATTAAAGCGATTCCGCTTTGGGTGAAACACCGTCTTTGGATTCCCGATCAAATCAGCAAAGAATTGGATTTTGACGGAACGATTCTTTATCCCGAGCATCATGAATCCCATGCGTCGGCGGCTTTTTTCCCGTCGCCGTTTGAACACGCTGCGATTTTGACTGTTGATGGTGTCGGCGAGTGGACGACGGCGAGTTTCGGTAAAGGCAGCGGGAATCGTATCGAGCTTCTTTCTGAAATTCATTTCCCGCATTCTTTGGGACTCCTTTATTCTGCGTTTACGTACTACACGGGATTTAAGGTTAATTCTGCCGAATACAAATTAATGGGACTGGCTCCTTACGGTGAGCCGAAGTATGTGGATTTAATCATGAAAGAGTTAATCGATGTGAAAGACGATGGCTCTTTCAAGTTAAATATGAAATATTTTAATTATTGCGCCGGGTTGACGATGACGAATCATCGATTCAACAAACTCTTCGGCGCGCCGCCGAGAAAGCGTGAAGCAAAAGTCCGGGATCTTGATATGGACTTGGCGCGTTCCATTCAAGCGGTGACCGAAGAAGTGATGATGCGTATCGCAAAGCATGTGCATCAAGTGACCGGAGAAGAGAATCTGTGTTTGAGCGGAGGAGTTGCGCTCAATTGTGTCGCAAACGGGCGGATTTTGCGCGATGGGCCGTTTAAACAGATTTGGATTCAGCCGGCGGCAGGTGATGCGGGCGGCGCGTTGGGTGCTGCGTTGATGGCATGGCATCATTATTTAGATCAACCGCGTAATGTGCAGGTTCGGGATGCACAGAAAGGTTCATTTCTCGGACCCGGATACACTGACGATGAGATTGAAATGTTTCTTAAACGTGAAAGCGTTGTTTATAAAAAATTTTCACGGGATGAGCTTGTCGAACATGTTGCGAAACTAATGGATAGTGAAAATGTTATTGGTTGGTTTCAGGGACGGATGGAATTTGGGCCAAGGGCGTTAGGCGCGCGAAGCATTATCGGCGATGCGCGGCTTCTTGAAATGCAGTCCCGGATGAATTTGAAAATTAAATTCAGGGAATCTTTCCGGCCGTTTGCGCCGTCTGTTGTCGAAGAAGAGTCAGCAAAGTGGTTTAATTTAAAAGGGGAAAGCCCGTACATGTTACTTGTTTCGGATGTGGCCAAAAGTCATGTGATTGACGCGAGCGCAAATCAACTGCGGGGCCTGGATAAACTAAAAGTGAAGCGATCAGATATTCCGGCTGTTACCCATGTTGATTATTCCGCGCGCGTTCAAACGGTGGATAAAGACCGGAATCCGCTTTATTATGATTTAATTAACGCGTTTCATAAAAAAACGGGTTGTCCTGTGATTATTAATACTTCGTTTAATGTTCGGGGCGAACCGATCGTTTGTTCCCCGCAGGATGCGTTTAAATGTTTTATGAGGACGGGGATGGATTTCCTTGTTCTGGGCTCGTTTGTATTGGATAAAAAAGATCAGAAGTCGGTTGAACTTGAGTCAATCGATCAGTTCGAATTGGATTAAGGGTATGTGCCGGAAAAAAGGGTGTCATTCACTAAGAGTCCGCCACAAAGCTTGGCGGATCCGACGCGCTGTTTGGCGGACGTGCGGGGATGACAGAAAAAGGAAAACGTATGGATATGATTAAAAAAATAAAAGACAACTGGAACCATATTAAGGTTGAAACGAAGACGGTCCGTGAGTTTGGGTTTATTTTGACCGGATTCTTATTGATTGCGCCGGTAATCGCGAAATTAATCGGTGTGATATTTATGAAAAAGCCGTTTGAATATTGGCTCGGATGGCCCGTTTTGTCTGTCATTGCATTGGCTATCAATCTTGCTGTTTTTCCTGTTATGACATTTATTTTCCGCTTGGCAATGTTTGTTGCCGAGAAAATCTCATGGGTGTTGATGAGGATTGTGCTTGCGATGATGTTTTATGTTATGATGACACCTGTTAGCTTAGTGATGCGTTTGTTTGGGAAAGATTTGCTGGATGAAAAGATTGATCGTTCGGCAAAGAGCTATTGGAAGCCGCGCGATGTTAAGTTTTCGTGTGAGAAGTACGAACATTTATACTAACTGAATTTTTGCAAAACGGCTTGAAGCTCCTCCCCCTTTATGGGGGAGGAAAAAGGTGGGGGTTAGATTATTAGCTTATCCCCCCATCCCTTCCTTCCCCCGCAAGGGGGGGGAGGGGTCACGCAATACTCGTTTTGCAAAGATTCAGTACTAACCCGACTTTCTCATCGATTTTATGAATCGACGAGAAAGTCGCTTTGGGCGCAATAAGTTAAGCCCAAAGTTTTGCGCCCTTGTTTAATCAGGGCGCAAAAGATAAGCCCTGCGGCGCAAAGACGCAAACATCTTTGCACCGCAGCTCTTACGAGCGGAATTTCTTATTAACGATGAGAAATCCGGGCTAATAGTAAATTCGGAGGATGCCGGAATGCCAAAGATGTCGATTTTGAAAGAATTATGGAATTTTCTCAAAGTGCGTAAAAAGTGGTGGCTTGCGCCGATGATTATTGTTTTGGTTTTATTGGGTGCGCTGATCGTTATTACGGAGAGTACCGCCGTTGCGCCTTTCATTTATACTCTCTTTTAAACGTATCGCCATTTTATGCTGACAGAATATAAATCTTATTTTAGAAAACCGATGGAATTTATCGGACGTTTTTTTATTCGGGCCGGATTTACGCCTAATGGTATCACACTCTTATCTCTTTCCTTGGGAATCTTAACCTGCCTTTTTTACATTTGGAATAAGAATGCCGTTTTGTTCGGGATTCTAATGATCATTTGGGGGCTGTTTGATTTTGTCGATGGGACGGTTGCCCGGATGACAAATCAGATTACCAAATTCGGTGCCTATCTTGACGCAATGTGCGACCGGGTTTTTGAATCGACCACGCTTTTTGCCGTGGCATATGTCAGCGGTTATTGGAAACTTGCTTTTGTGATGGGTGTCGGAATTTTTCTGATCAGTTATGCAAAAGCCCGCGCCGCGATGGAAGTTCCGATTATTAATAATGAATGGCCGGATTTGATGGAACGAACCGAAAGAGATATCATTTTTATTATGGGTGTGATTCTTTGGGGGATTTTCCCTGGGCAACACGGCGGGCACGATATCCTTTTCTGGGTTTTTGTGGGACTTAATCTGGCTATCTATTACACCTTCATTCAACGCTTATTCCGCGCCAAGAAGATTATTCAAGCCAGGCAATAAGGGCGGCGAGTTTTATTCTGAAAATCCTACGTTCCTATTTCTTGACGCAGAAATCCTTTGCTGATAAGATGTTGCAAGTTAAGGGAAAAAACATGTCTAAATCTTTTAATTTCAACAAGATAGAAGAAATTATTGCCGATATTGCTACGGGAAAATTCGTCATCATGATTGATGATGAGGGCCGGGAAAACGAAGGCGATCTCGTATTTGCGGCGCAGTTTGTCACACCTGATAAAATCAATTTCATGATGAAAGAAGCGCGCGGCCTTATTTGTATGCCGTTATCGGATGACCGGCTCTTCCAGTTGGGTCTTAAAGATATGGTCGAACGGTTGGAAGATTCGATGAAAACGGCATTTACCGTATCCGTCGATGCGAAAACAGGAATCACAACGGGAATTTCTGCTTATGACCGCGCGCGAACGATTGAAATTCTTGCCGATCCCAATTCGAAATCAGCCGATTTGGTAACGCCCGGTCATATTTTCCCTTTACGTGCCAAATCAGGGGGTGTTTTGTTCCGCGCCGGGCATACGGAAGCAGCTGTCGATTTGACCCGGTTAGCCGGATTAACGCCAGCCGGTGTGATATGTGAGATTGTGAATGATGACGGAACGATGGCGCGAACACCCGAATTGTTTGAATTTGCGGCAAAGCATCAAATTAAAATTGGTACAGTGCAAGACTTAATCGAATACCGGCGTGGTTTTGATAAATTAATTGAAAAATTATCGGAAGCGGACATTCCGACTCAGACCGGGAAATGGCACATCAAATTATACCGCTCACTTGTTGACGGATCAGAACATGTTGCGCTTGTGAAAGGTGAGGTCTCTGAAAAACCGACGCTTGTTCGTGTTCATTCGGAGTGTTTCACGGGTGAAGTGCTCGGTTCGCTGCGCTGTGATTGCAGGGAGCAGCTTCATGCGGCGATGGAAATGATTGAAAAGGAAAAGTCCGGTGTGCTTTTGTATATGCGTCAGGAAGGCAGAGGAATCGGCCTTGCCAATAAGCTTCGGGCTTACGAATTGCAGGATCGGGGATTGGATACGGTGGAGGCGAATGAACATTTGGGGTTTAAAGCAGACCTGAGAGAGTATGGAACCGGCGCGCAAATTTTGAAAGATTTGGGTTTGTGTGATATTCGGTTGCTGACCAATAATCCGCGCAAGATTATCGGCCTTGAAGGGTATGGCTTAAAAGTGATTGAGCGCGTGAAATTACAGATTGAGCCGCAGGAATATAATGAAAAATATTTAAAAACCAAGATGAAAAAACTCGGGCATTTGTTTGATCATTTGAAGTGAAATGAGCGCTCAACTTACGTTCCGTAAGTTGAAAGCGCGAATTTTCCGCCAAACAACGCGGACGGATCCGCCAACGCTTTAGTGGCGGACATCCCCGCCCTTAACAACCTATGGGTTTTTCATAGGAAGTTAAGGACGGTACTGACTACCTATTGATATAGTAATTATGTTTTCAATGTCTGTCAGTGCCGCGAAAGCGGGGATCCAGAGAGAACAGATTCCCGCCAAAAGCATGCGGGAATGACACGGTAATTCCAGGGAGACGGAAACATGGCGCGAATTTATGAAGGGAATTCTTCGGGAGAAGGTCTGAAGGTCGGGATTGTTGTTTCCCGGTTCAATGAATATATTACCAAAGCGATGCTTGAAGGTGCCGTGAATGAACTCAGGCGAGCCGGTGTTCAGGATACGGATATTCATGTGATGTGGGTTCCGGGTGCGTATGAAATTCCGGTAGCGTGCCAAGCGTTAGTTGAAGAGAAGCGGCCGGATACATTGATTACGCTCGGTTGTATCATCCGGGGTGAAACGATCCATTATGAACAAATCGGCCAAACGACAAGCGATAGTGTCCAACGGATTGCGCTTGAAAATAAAATTCCTGTCGGATTCGGGGTGATCACAGTTGAGAATTTACAACAGGCGATCGACCGTTCCGGCGGAAAAGTGGGGAATAAGGGGCGTGATGCTGCGCGTGCCGCAATTGAAATGACAAGGTTGATTCAGGATATTAAAGAAGGTATTGAACGTGAGGAAACGTTGCAGGGGTTGATTCAAGAGGAGTTCCAGAACAAATAAAATTAAAGGGGTTGTTCTTTTTCAAAAATTTTATGCGGAAACGAACGATGGCACGTGAGTGTGTCCTGAAAATTTTGTATCAGTTTGATATTCTCGGCGAAAACTCCGCTCAGATTCTTTCTGATTTTTGGGCGGATAACCCGGTGTCTCCGGATGTTCGTGAGTTTGCCGACAGGATCGTGTCGGGGACTATTCAGCAATTAGGCGACATTGACCAAAAAATCGGTAAATATACCGAAAATTGGGAAATGAGCCGGATGGCGATTGTCGACCGGAATATTTTGCGATTTGCTGTCTATGAGTTGCTTTATATGGATGACATCCCGCCGAAAGTGACAATCAATGAAGCGGTTAACATTGCCAAACGATATTCGCAAGAAGAGGCCGGGAAATTCGTTAATGGAGTTCTGGATAAAATACATCATTGTGAAGGGATCAAAAAAACAGTTCCCAATCCGGAAAACGGTGAGAATCAATAGTCAGTAATTTAATTGGGTGATGGCGCCTATGGATTTTAATCGCGACGAATTTTTTATGCGGCAGGCGGTTCGATTGGCAGAAGAAGGACGCGGGTTTACTAGTCCGAATCCGGTTGTGGGAGCGTGTATTGTTCGTTCCGGCCGGATTCTTTCAAAAGGATTCCATCGCCGATTTGGCGCGCCGCATGCCGAAGTCGAAGTCATCAAAAAGGCATGGGGAAAAACAAAAGGCACGACTCTTTATGTTTCTATGGAGCCTTGTTCGACGTATGGAAAAACTCCTCCCTGTGTGCAAACCATTATCGATGCAAAGATCGGTCGCGTTGTGATCGGTATGTTAGATCCCAATCCAAAACATTCAGGGCGTGGAGTGTCGATTCTTCGGAAACAGGGAGTTCGCGTAACAACCGGTGTTTTGGAAGAGCAAGCAAGAATTCAAAATGAGTCGTTTTCAAAATGGATTACGAAGGGCTTTCCATTTGGGGCATTAAAAATGGCGGAGAGTCTGGATGGTAAGATTGCGCTTGAGTCGGGACAGAGCCGCTGGATTTCCGGGCCGGAATCTCGAAAATGGGTTCACAAACTTCGCACGGGCCATGATGCAGTGATGGTCGGAACCAATACATTATTGCGTGATAATCCTCGCCTAACCGCTCGAGGTGGGCACGGAAATTGGCTGCCATGGAAAATTGTTTTAGATCCGAGAGGCCAATGCCGGTCCAATATGAGGATTTTTTTAGCGGGAGGGCCGGTTTTGCTCGCGTGTTCTGAAAAGTATTTCAATCATGTTACCCGGAAGTTTAGATCAACGGGGATTGTGATAATTCCTTTAAAAGCGAAAGGCGACTATTTGAATTTAAAGCAGCTTTTTAAGCATCTGGGCGGGCTGGGGATTACATCCGTTCTCGCCGAAGGTGGAGGTGAACTATCGTGGAGTTTGATTTCTGCCGGTTTAATTGATAAAATATACTGGATTATTGCTCCAAAATTGATTGGCGGGAAAAATAGTAAGACATCTGTGGAAGGATGCGGTGTGGCTTCATTAGATCAATCATACATGGTTAAACGAATGAATCTGCAGCGATTAGGATCGGATCTCCTGATCGAGGGTTACTTAAAATAACTAGAGTATTAATTTTTCCTAAAGAGAACGGAAAACCGATATGTTTTCAGGTATTATTGAAAAATCCGGTACATTGGTCAAAAAAGTTCAGGAAAAAAATGCGCTCAGTTTGACAATTCGGACTTCAGTGTGGGACAAACCGCTGAAGCGAGGGGAAAGTATTTGCATGAATGGGGTTTGCTTAACGGTTGTGCGGATTCCGAATAAGAATGAATTTGTCGTTCAAGTGGTTCCGGAAACGATTGCGCAAACTACTGTAGGCGATCTCAAGATTCGGGACAAAATAAATTTGGAACGTTCTTTAATGTGGGGTGAGCGAATCGGCGGGCATTTTGTTTTAGGACACGTTGACGGTGTCGGTCGCGTTGTCACCCGGACCAGGGGAAAAAGTTATGTTTTAACCATTGAAGTTCCGCCCCCGGTTATTCAACACTTTGTTCCCAAGGGATCCGTTGCGGTTGATGGAATCAGCTTGACCATTCAAAAATTGTTTCCAAATTCAATTACAATTGCGATCATTCCGCACACAGCGAAAGTGACGACGTTGGGAAAAAGGAAAAAAGGGGACCGGGTGAATTTGGAAGCCGATGTTATTGCAAAACATCTTGCGCGTTGGGTTCAAAATACTAAAAACAGTTAAATCAAAAATGCTTAAACTAATTCTTGTCCGCCACGGACAAACAGACTGGGTTACTGAAAAACGTTATCAGGGCAATTCAGATATCGGCCTGAATCAAAAGGGCCTTGCAGAGGCTTTGAAAATTGGCCGGTCTCTCCGATTTGAAACCCCCCTTGCCATCTACACGTCAGGATTAAGACGAGCGCATCAGAGTGCAACACCATTATCGCTCATGTGTAGAAAGCCTGTGATTATTGATAAGCGGCTCAATGAAATTTCATTCGGAAGATGGGAGGGCAGTATTCATACGGAAATTGAAAAACGTTTTCCGAGATCTGTCCGCCGGTTTTATCTGGCGCGGTTAGATAGTCAGCCTGACGGAGGCGAATCACTTAAATCCCTCGGAAAAAGGATTTCGAGCTTTCTCAAAGATGTGATGAAAAAATATGGGAAATCTGACGGAACGGTGGTTGTTATTTCTCATGGATGTCCGACCCGAATGATATTGATTAAACTCTTAGGACTTCCTCTCAGCATTTTCTGGAGTATCCGAGTTGATGCCGGGTCATTCAGTATTCTGCGTGTTCGAGCCGATAAAAGAATAGAGATTAGCCTTTTAAACGGAAAGGCTCATTTGGATTTTAAGAATGGTCATCAAACAAAAGAGTGAGGAATCTATGAGAAAGATAGTAGGTTTAATTTTAGTGTGCTTTTGCATTTTAACTGTTTCAAACCTGGCTTTTGCAGCTCGCAGGACACCAGCTGTTCAACCGGTTGTCGAAGAAAAAGTTGCACCCGTACCGGCATCAAATAAAAGTTACAGGCTTCAAATGATTGAGCAGTTGGGCCGTGGAGCTGCGAATGTTTTATATTCACCGCTTGAAATCCCATACCGGTTGAAAGATGATATTAACCGGAAGGATCCCTTCCGTGGGTTTGTCCCCGGTTTGATTAAAGGAGCGTCCTGGGGGATAGCCAGAGCGGGGATCGGTGTTTATGAAATGGGGACTTTTTATATGCCTCACGATAAATATATAGAAGATTTTGATGCCGATTGGTTATACGCGTAAATAAAAGTTTATAGTTTAAGGTTCAAAGTTTAAAGTTTTGCATTTTGGGTGATATGGCAGAAATCAGAATGTGCCAATTTAATCTTTAAACTTTAAACTTGGAACTTTGAACGTTAAACCAAAACCATTCAATTCCAAAACACCTTCACAATAATTCATGCGTAAATCGTCTCACCCCAAAAAAGGCCTAGTGATTATTTATACCGGCAACGGCAAGGGAAAGACATCTGCGGCCCTTGGTGTCGCATTGCGGGCAGCCGGGCATGGCATGAAATCGGTGATGATCCAATTTATCAAAGGCCCGTGGAAAAGCGGGGAACTGCGCGCGGCGAAATGCCTAAAAGGTTTAATTAGCATATTTCCGATGGGTGGAGGATTTACATGGGCGGCGAAAGACCGCCGTGAAAATACCCGTTTGGCCAAGCAGGCGTGGGAGTTTGGGCTCAAAAAGCTCATGAGTAAGAAGTATGATATTGTCATTTTTGACGAGATCAATTATGCGATTGATTACGGTTATCTTGATGAAAAAGAGGTCCTTTCACGGTTGAAAAGCAAACCGCCAAAAGTTCATGTGATTCTGACCGGCAGGAATGCGAAGTCCGGACTGATTCAATTTTCCGATTTAGTGACGGAAATGAAAGAAGTTAAACATCCCTTTAAGACGCAAGGGCTGTTAGCCCATGCCGGGATTGATTTTTAGGCAAAAAAGCGTGGAATTGTCTCTTGACTCACCTACTTCCTAAAT
Organism: Candidatus Danuiimicrobium aquiferis; assembly: GCA_001804285.1. GTDB lineage: Bacteria > Omnitrophota > Omnitrophia > Omnitrophales > Danuiimicrobiaceae > Danuiimicrobium > Danuiimicrobium aquiferis. Next base: position 90,832 of record MHFR01000043.1, on the reverse strand, counting down.
ATAAAATACCCCTACTTTTATGGCTACTTTGACGACTGAAGTAAAAGAAATATCTGAAAGTATAGATCCTATTATTAAGGAAGGTAAGTTCTTTGCAGCGATAGGGTATTTTTCGGTGCTTTGTTTTGTACCGTTATTTCTCAAGAGGGATAATCGCTTTGCCCAATTTCATGGCCGGCAGGGTTTGATTCTTTTTATTTTAGAACTGGCTGTCTCCATGTTGAAAGTTGTGCCGTTTCTCGGAAATATTATTTTTATTTTGGCATGGGCGATTCTTGGCGTTTTTTCCCTTCTGGCGATTATCAAAGTACTGATGAATGAATACTGGGAAATGCCTGTCATTTATCCGATTGCGAGCAAAGTTACGCTTTAATGAGTAAATATTTTGATCTTCTCACGAGGAAAGCTAAATCCAAAAATGAACCGGATTGGGCAATTATTTTAGAACGTGTGCCGTCCGATTTCTCCAAACAAAATGTTATCAAGTTAATTTCCGAAGTTTTTCCCTTATCCCTTGAAGACTCAAAAGACTTGGTCGAAAGCACGCCTATTGTTTTATTGGATCAACTCTCTTTTGAAATTGCGGAACAGATTCGCCGCCATTTTGAAGGCAGGGACGTGAGTTGTGCCGTCACCAAAGATGCGATTTTGAAGCGCAAATGTTACCGGGCGGTTTGGCCGACAACGCCGAACCTTTCTTCGATTATGAATCAAGTGGCGCATAAGGAAACCGTTGACGTGGCGGATCCTATTATTCCGGACGTTCCGGCGACTGGGTCTCTCTCATCAGCGGCAGAAAAATTAGAAGAACTTTCCGGAATTAACAAAATTTCGCAGCTTCCAAATCATGTTGAAGATATTCCAAATGATATGGAAGAGAAAAAACAACTTCGGCAGCTGACGCTCGATTTGCAGCGAGAAAATGAAACGCTTCGAAATGAAGTCGATCGTTCAAAAGCCTCCATGCGTGATGATCGACGGGAAAACCTGAGCGAGCAGATTAAAAATTTGAAATCCGAAAAAATAAAAATTGACGAAACTTTAAAACTCTCACGGGAGGAAAAAACAAGTTTATCCATTCAAAATCAGGGCCTTCAAAAGAAAATAGAATCATTAGAGACGGAGCTTAAACAGACTGCTTTATTGGCGGGTGAAAGTAAGAAATGTGCGGATTCGCAAACTGAAATGGAAAAAGGCCACTCTGAAACCGAGGAGGAACGTCAGCGGTACGCGGACATGATTCAGAATTTGCAGAATGAATTTGGCCGGTCTAAACAGGATGTTAGCCGATTAAACGCAGATAAACAATTTCTTGTCACCCAAATCGGCTCTCTCGAGGCAAAGATTAAAAATTTGGAAAGTGAAAGAGCTCATAATCCACAAGTGACTGATCAGGAATATCAAACCCTTCGGGTTGAAGCCGAACAATACAAACAGAAATATCTTCAAATCGCGGACGAACTGCGAGCGATCCAGAACGAAACAAAGCAAATCCGTTCTGAATATGCCCAGACGCAAAAGGGCTTGTCGGAATCGCGCTTAGAAACGGAAGAACTCAAGAGGATGCTTGAACAGGCGCAGGCTGAAGGTGCGAGATTGGAACAAGAGTTGGATGGCTTTCGTGAGAAAATGGAAAGCCGTCTGCAGGATAAAAATCTCGAGCTTGAAGAGTGGAAGAGAAAAGCCAATGAATGGAGCATGAATCACGCCTCGCTTCTTCGGGAAAGCGAACAAACCAGCAGGCAGCTTACAGAAGAACTTGAAAGTTTTCGGGTTCGGAATCAACAGCTGACAAATCAGTTGGAGCAGCTTCAGCGTCAAAACCGGGATTTTGTCTCTCAACTGGAACAGCAAGAGCTTGTTCAAAAACGGATGAAAATGACGGCAGATATTGCGGAAAAAGAAATGCGCCTTAAGGAATTGACTCAAAAGCAGCGGCAAATTGAAGAGGACGTGAGATTCCAGGAATCGACATTAAAAGAAGTTGTGTCTGAACAAAGCTTGCTTGAAAACGAAATGATTAAAATGAAACAGACGCAAAAATATATGATCGAGCAGGCAAAGAAAAGAGAAAAAGGCCGGATTAGTAGTAATAAAATTCAAATCAGTGATCCCTCTTCTAACGGAGATCACTATGACTCGGAACTTACGCCCGGAGATGAGCCGAGAGATGTGGAACGAGGGCTTTAATTGAGTTTTTTCGGGTGACCGCGGAGTATGAAGTGATTGAACTGATTCTGAGCCGTATTAAAATTGACGAAAAGCGAAGTGAGCAAGTCATCGTTCTTAAAGAAAAAAAGGGAACACGGATGCTTCCGGTTGTTATCGGAATTGCGGAAGTCAATGCCATTAAATTGAAATTGAGCGGAATTAATCCGCCGCGGCCGTTGACTCACGATCTCCTTCTCAATACGGTTAAAGATTTAGGCGCACGCCTCAAGCATGTTGTCATTGATAAGCTCGAAAATAATACATTTTTTGCAAAGCTGGTGATCGCCCGGAACGGGAAAGAAGAGATTCAAGTGGATGCACGGCCATCGGATAGTATCGCAATTGCTCTTCGCGCCGATGTTCCGATTTTTGTGGAAGAGGTTGTCTTGGATCAAGCCAGTATTTCTGACGAATGATTTACCAAATAAAACTCAATCTTGCAACTCAATCTGGTATTCAACCCTGCCTTCATGTAAAATACGCATTTATTTAGGAGCTGTTGATGAGTACAAACATGTATGACGTGATTATTGCCGGTGGGGGAGGCGCTGGGTTGACAGCCGCCCTGTATACTTCACGTGCGATGCTGAAGACCCTTTTATTCGAAAAGCTCATTCCTGGCGGACAAATTGCGACGACAGATATGGTAGAAAACTATCCGGGATTTCCCGAAGGCATCATGGGTGCTGAAATTTCGAGCCGAATGGAAGCACAAGCCCGGAAATATGGTACCGAAATTCAATATGCACCGGTTGAGACAATCGAAAAGACCGGATCTGAAATTATGATTAAGTCGGGAGCTAACCGATTGACAACAAAATCGCTTATTATTGCCGTCGGCGCCTCATTTAAAATGCTCGGGATTCCGGGCGAAAAAGAATTGACGGGCAAAGGGGTGTCTTATTGTGCGACTTGTGATGGTGCTTTCTTTAAAAACAAAGAAATCGTGGTGGTGGGCGGTGGCGATTCCGCGTTGCAGGAAGGAATCTTTTTGACACGGTTTGTGAAGAAATTGACCATTCTTCACCGTCGCGACAAACTTCGAGGGAGTCCCATTCTCCAATCGCGTGCGAAAAAAAATCCCAAAATTGAATTTCTTTGGGATACGATTCTGACTAAAATTGAAGGGACCGGAAAAGTCGAGAGAATCCAAATCAAAAATGTCAAGACAAGTCAAGAACGTTTTTTTGATACGAACGGCGTTTTTATTTTTGTCGGGCATGAACCCAACACAAAATTTATTCAGGGACTTGTGCAAATGGATGAAAAAGGGTATATTATCACCCGCGAAAATTTGGGGACATCCGTTCCCGGAATATTTGCATGTGGTGAAGTCAGGGCCGGTTCGACAAGACAATTGGTGAGTGCTTGCGGTGAAGGTTGTGAAGCCGCGTTGGCTGCTCAGGCTTATTTAGAAAATTTGGAATAGTTGCGTTAATAAACAGGTTTAAGAGGGGGGTGCTTCTATGAAATATGAAAATATGGATGGTGATATCGCAAAGTTGATCGCATTACTTAAAAAGATTCTTAAAAACCATCCAAGCGGTGCGGACTTCCTCAATAAGATGGACAAAAAAGAAGTGAATATCAATTTGTGTTTTCTGACCATTATGCCGATGCTTTCCGAGGATCTTGAGGAATTGCAGGAGCTTTACGACGAATTCGGCGTTGGGATGCTTCGTGAGTTGGAGGAGGAGATGTCTTCTTCCGGGAAACAGCCCAAGCTTGAATTTAAATTAAACCGGGATGACCTTGATTTTTTGAAAAAGAACGGTTTGGTTTTTTGATTCTTCAGTCAGCTGCTTATCTATTTTCATTAATTTTTTCATTAATTAAAATTTTTGAGTTTGTAACCCTATGAGATTTAACCGTTTAGCTTGTTATCTGGCCATTATTCTTTTTTGGTTTTTTGTCCTTCCTATAGCTTATGCTGAAGATGTTGTAACTTATGAATCTCTCGACAGAATTTTTAATCGGGATATTCATGAAGGCCTGATTGATTATCGGGAAATTAAACAGACGGGTTTGTCAGATTTGGATTCTTATTTTGGATTGGTTACACAACTGTCGACGGAACGATTAAATTCGTTTTCGCGGGAAGACCAGATCGCGTTTTGGATTAACACTTATAATGCCGGTGTGATTCGGGAAATCCTTAAAAAATATCCTCTTTCAAAAGTTGCTGACAATCCGGAAATATTTCTATCGGAGGCGATTCAGCTTGCCGATCAAAATTTAAGCTTAGCAAAGATTCAGAATGGTTTTTTGCGGGAGCGATTTCGTGATGAACGGATTCTGACCGCTCTTGTTTCGGGAAGAAAAGATTCTCCGAAGCTTTCAAATTTAGTCTATCGAGGAACGACGATTGAAGACCAATTGAATGAAGCGGCCCGGCTGTTTGCGGAGGACATCACAAAGAATCGGATCATTCCCGGGAAAAAGAAGATTTTTCTTTCTCCGTTGCTTCGAAAATATCAAAACGATTTTATTGTGAAGTTCGGTGTTTTACAGGAATCGAAAGGCGTAAGCGAAAGCGAAGCTGCGGTCCTCGGTTTTTTGATTTATCATGTCAAAGATTCCGCCATGCGGCTTTTTTTAGATTCCGGAAGTTATAAAGTCAAGTATTTACCCGAAGATTCTCATTTGAACGAATACCGTTTGTAAAATATAGTGCGAGTCATGATAGGCGACGTACTGGTTTCCTTTTTTTTAAAAAGTGGTATAATTCGCCTTCTACAAAAATCTTCATCGGGGCGTAGCTTCCGCCAAAGAACGCGGCGGACAAGACGCTACGCCTTGATAGAAGAAATATTTGAAACATATGTTGTCGGGGCGTAGCTCAGGTGGCTAGAGCACCTGCTTTGGGATCCGTTTGGATGATTTTTTGTAAGCCCTTCAAAATCAACGTATCTCGTTCAGCAGCAAGAAATTACTTTGCGTTTTTAGTTCATGCCAATGTCGTCCAATTTGTGTAATTTTAGGTCACCTATGGAGACTTTTTGGACACCAGCTCTTAACCAGAGTTACACATTCTCAAAATAGTTCATTTGTCATTTCGAATGTGGAAGTAGGGTAAGAAATCGTTCTTATTTATTAAATCCTGTTCTTACTTTCAGCGGAACTTACGCTCCCTAATAAATCTTCACAGTGTGATGTTATGAATAATCCTGTCTTTGCGATGCTCAAGAAAGCACTTAATTATAAACAACCCCTTTTTTATAAAGGGTGTGGGTGGCTCACCCGTAGCCAGCCAGTTTCGGATATCATTGAGTTTTGGGTCTTATGTGCCGAAAAGTGATAAGAACAAAGAGACAAATTCCATTCTATAAACTTTCATGAATAAAATTTTAATTGCGGACGTTCCAGACCTTTGTGAGGTTCTCAAGAATGCCATGCTTGAGCATTTGGAACAGCGCACTGGGAAATCGGTCTTTGAAATATTAACTGTAAGTGAGCCGTCTAAAGTTATCAAAATGATAGAATCAGAAACGCCGAAGTGGCTATTTCTCGCCTTGGAGTTTGCCTCAGCACCCTCATACGGCCTAGAGTTATTGGCATTTATAAGGGCTATTAGTCCCGGTACCAAAGTAATTGCAATGACAACTGATGATCAAATAAGCACCGTAGAAAAAGCGATTCAATTAGGTGCTGATGAATGTTTAGTAAAACCGTTTGCCATTGGCCAGCTGAAGCAAATTTTGGGTCAAATCGTTTTTGTTTAATAAAATAGCCCTTTCTGACCTTGTATATTTCTATAGTCATTGCCATGTTGTAGGCGTAAAATTAAGCCGTTGTTTAGCTTATTTTAACGGCAGTCGATAATTAGATAAATTAGCCCAACAGGTGTGTGTCGAATCTTGTCTGTGTTTGATGAGCACAGGGGCTTATAGTGCATGATGAAATAAAAGCAGGAGATTTAGCAAATGGATTGGTTGAGAAGAGTTGATACTTTTCTTCGAAGTGAAAATGGTCTGCAGTTTTGGCGTGATATGGATAAGGTTTATTTGGTTCTATCTGCGATCGGCATTCCGATCGTTCTAATCTTAACCTGGCAACTTTTGCGCGTTGGAAGGCGATATCAAGCGGCGAGGAAGAATCTCGAGAAATTGGCCAATTTCCCAGGGATGGAAGATTTGAGACACCTTTATAAACCGTTACTTAAGAAACATGGCATTCATATTGAAAATGATAACAGTTTAACGTAAGAAATAACGATGGCAAATTTTAACAAAAAAATCTCTACTTTATTCGAAGATGTTTTGTATCAAAAAATTATTCGCAATTTATTATTGATGAGTAAATTTGGACGTCAAAGCGTTTTGGGTGAAGCGGCGACTGGTTATAATTTTGACTATATGTATCAAAATAAGCCGTCGGGCTATAATCCTCTGGGGTATTTAGTTGATTCAATCTTGTTAAATCTTCCATCGGTTCAAGCAACGCGAAATCGTAGAAACAATCTGATCAAAATTTTAAGTAATGAGGTAGAGAATAATAAAATATCGGGAAAAGTGACTATGATTGTTGATGTCGCTTGCGGGACAGGTCGATATTTATTAGATATCGCCCAATTATTCAAGGGGCAAGCGATTGAAACCGTTGCTGTGGATTATGACAAAAAATCGATTCGATACGGGCAGGCATTGGCAAAAGAATATGACGTTCCCGAAACGAGTTTGCGTTTTGTCAGGGGCAATGTTTTTCGATTGAGTCTCTTGAAAAAGTTTGGAGGAGGGATTGATTGGAAGCCAAATATTATCGTTGCTTCTGGCCTGACCGTATATATTGATGATAACAAATCAATCGATGTCATGAAGAATGCTTATGATGCTTTAGATGATGGTGGGATGTTCTTGTTTGATAGTCAGGAGAATAATCCAAGCAGAAAACTTATGGAAAAAATAGGTAAAACTAAAGAAGGTGCATGGGTTTTGTATTATCGAAAACCCAACTTCTGGCGAGAATGGTTACATAAGATTGGCTTTCAAGATATAATCATTAGCCGTGATCAATGGAACATGTATAACCTTTGTACGGCGAGGAAAATATAGTATGTCTATTGGGAAAAAAGTTCTAGTAATAGATGATGATGAATTGGTTTTAAAAACGCTGGGAGCTCTTTTAAAAAAGCAGGGATATGATTATCGTTTAGCAGATCAAGGTGAAGTGGCTTTACAGTATGCAAAAGAAATTGAATTCGATATTATATTTGCGGATATTCGAATGCCCAAGATGAATGGAGTTGATGCTATCAATTTCATTCAAGAACAACGTAAGAAGGACAATAAAAAAGATTTGCCGGTTATTTTCATTACAGGATATGCGGAAGACAGCATTCATTTGAAAGCAGAAAAATTTGGCGAGATTATTCAAAAGCCATTCGATTTAGATCGTTTAATGATAACGATGCGGGAGTATTTGTGAAAAAGAGGGTAGTCGTCACGGGATTAGGCATTGTCGCTCCTAACGGTATTGGTGTGAATGAATTCGCCGCATCGACGTTTGGCGGGAAGTCGGGGATTGATTTTATTACCCGATTTGACATTGCCAAATATAGTGTCAAAACTGCTGCAGAAGTGAAAAATTTTGACCCGGTTGAATATATGCCGATAGCTGTTATGCGAAAGACAGATCGTTTTGCGCATTTGGGGCTAGCAGCTGCTAAATTAGCTTTGGATGATGCAAAATTAAGCTCTGAAAATGGTGCATTAACACAAGCAATCGTTATTATTGGTTCCGGTCAAGGGGGCAATAATTTTCACGAGGAAACGATTATTGAGGTTGTTAAACATGATGATCCTAAGAAAGCCGCTGCGAGTTCAGTTCCGCGGATAACGCCCAATGCGGTTTCTGCCTATATTGCCTTGCAATATGGAATCAAGGGCGTGAATCAAGTTATATCAACAGCGTGTTCTTCGAGTGCGCAAGCAATTGGTGAAGCTTGTAATAAGATTCGGCAGGGGGTTGCAAATATTGCAGTTACTGGCGGCGTCGAAGCACCAATAAGTCGAGTAACATTCGCTGCTTATCAACAAATGATGGTATTAAGTCCTGATAATAATAATCCCACAAAGGCTTCTCGCCCATTTGATTTAACTCGGGAAGGTTTTGTATTGGGCGAAGGGGCCGGTATTTTAATTCTTGAGAATGCCGAACATGCGCAAGCAAGGGGAGCGCATATTTATGCCGAAATTGCGGGCTTCGGTTCCAATTGCGGAGCATATCATATGGTTACACCCAATCCTTCCGGTGAAGATGCTGCGGCAGCTATGAAGCTTGCCTTGGACGATGCAGGTCTCGAACCAATGGATGTAGACTATATTAACGCGCACGGCACTTCGACAAAGTGGAATGACCTTGCTGAAACAAAGGCTATTAAGTTAGTTTTTAACGAATACGCAAAAAAAATTCCGATTAGTAGCATTAAATCAATGATTGGTCATACGATTGGAGCTGCAGGAGCAATCGAGGCTATTATATGTTGTTTATCAATAGAGAAAGGATTTATCCCGCCAACTATTAATTTGAATACGCCAGATCCTGATTGTGATCTTGATTATGTTCCCAATCAAGGCCGTGCGGCTAAATTGGAAGTGGTGGTTTCAAATTCTTTTGGATTTGGTTCTAATAACGCAGTTCTTGTATTTAGGAGGGATTAATATGGCAGAGAGCGGAGCAATAAACCCGAACAGAGAAGAAATCTTTAATCGCTTAAAAGGAATTTTAATGAATTTATTGAAAGTGATGAAAGAGAAGAAGCCGGAAAACAGGCCTCAATTGAATTGGGAGACAGATTTAGCGGAGGATTTGGGCGTGGATTCGCTTGAATCCCTAGATTTAATGAATGCGATTGAAGACGATTTTCAAATAAGTCCCAACTTGAGTGAAGTTAGTACAAAGCGCAAATTATCTGATATCGTAGATTATATTATTCATCTGCAAAAGCAGAGAGGTATTAAACGATAATTATCAAAGAATGGATTGTTCAATCATGAATGAAGCCGAGACGAAATTCAAGACGATGTTTGTGAGTACGGAAGAAACTAAAGCGATATGGATTTTGACTATCAATAATCCCCCGCTCAATATTATTACGCCTGTTTTTTTTGCTGAATTTGAGGTTGTTCTGAAACAATATTTCCAGGATCGCGAAGCGAAAATATTAATTATAACGGGAGCGGGAGATCGAGCATTTTCGATGGGTGCTGATATTACCGAAATTGCATCCATCGATAATGCCGCGCAAGGACGCGTTCTTGCGAAGAGAGGACAAGATTTATATGATCAGGTTGAGAATTCGGACAAGCCTATTATAGCGGCAATTAATTCAATGTGCTTTGGTGGGGCAAATGAATTAATTTTAGCATGTCATTTACGCATTGCTTCTGAAAAATCGAAGTTTGCTCAATCAGAAATAAATTTAGGGATTATTCCCGGTTGGGGTGCGACTCAACGTTTGCCACGTTTAATTGGCACTTCACGGGCCAGAAAGATCATTTTAACGGGTGATATGATTACGGCACAGGAAGCCTATGACATTGGAATGATAGATGAAATAGTGCAGCACGGGGAAGTCCTTAATCGATCGATGGAAATAGCGAAGAAGATTATACGGAATAGCCAATTTGCCGTCGCGTATGCGCAAAAGGCGATTCGCGAAGGTATGAAAAAGTCCTTATCGGAAGGAATAAAAATCGAATTGGATTGTTTTGAGCAGGTTTGTGCGTCGGAAGATATGAAGGAAGGCATTCATGCATACATTAATAAACGTCAACCACAATATAAGAATCGTTGATTTATCAAAATGAAAGTAATCGGAATTATTTGTTTTGGTGATAGTGTTCTTGCTGGTACAGGCGCTTCTACAAGGGATAATTGTTGTTCGAAAATTATTAAAGCGTCCGTTAATATACCAGTTTTTTTAAAAGGATTAAATAGAGATTCGAGCTCAGGGGGATTGAATAGGCTCGAATCCGATGTGCTTCAGAACCCATCTTGTTCTCATGTTTTGATTCTTTTTGGGAACAACGACTCATGGATACGCTCAAATAACCAACCCGAAACCACAATTGAGCAATTTGAGCATAATATAAAAAAAATTGTTGAGCAAATAACGGCTAATAATAAAATAGCTATTCTCTTGAATTTGCAGCCTTTGGATGGTGAAAAATTTATTCAAAATTTTCCGAATCACTTTAATGAACAAACCGCTTTTTATGGAGACCCCGTTTCGTGGCAAAAACAATATAGCGATTCCATTGAGAGAATGGTACATGCGTATGAATGGGAATTTATTGATATCAGAACGCCACTTGAAAAGGATGTGACAAACGTGATTGGACCTGATGGTTTACATCCGAATGATCTCGGGCATAAAATTATTGCGGAAACAGTTTTGAATTATTTCAAAAGATACGGGCTGTTCATATGATGTACAAAAGACCCGGCATGAGTCAGAGTCTTTTTTTTATTCCAAAATATTTAAGGCCATTATGTATTTTTATACTATAATTACAGGGCTGACGGCATTTTTGGGTCTCGGGTTGGGATTGTTTGTTTATTTCCATAAGCCGCGAACCAACCTGAAAATTAGTTGGGTTATATTTAGTTTTACTGTAGGGATTTGGAGCTTAGGTTATTTTATCAGCCTTTTAGCGATTAATTATCAGACATCAATTTTATCCAGTCGTTTTTCACACGCCAGCGGTGCCTTTATACCGATCACTTTTTTTCACTTTGTTTTAATCCTGCTGCGGCAGGAGGCACGACATAAAACTCTTCTTCGTACAGGCTATGGACTTTCCGTTTTTATGTTTTTTTCTTGTTTTTCGCCTTTTGTTGTTCGCGATGTTATTAATAAAATGGGGATTTTATACTATCCGGATTGGGGACCACTTTACTCAGTGTATGCGGCTATGTATGTTTGGTTTATCGCATACGCGCACATCCTTATGACGATGGCAATCAAAGAAACTAAGGGGCATGAGCGTTTGAGGATTATTTATCTTTCCGTGGCATCTTTTCTGGGTTTTAGTGGCGGGATTTCATTGTTTTTATTGATTTTTAATATTCCATTCCCACCGTATGGTAGCGCCTTAATTTGTTTGTACCCTATTATTATGTCCTATAGCATAGTGAAGCATCGTCTTATGGACATCGAAGTCATTATCAAAAAGACCCTTGTGTTTGCCGGCCTTTTTGGTGTTTTGATTAGCGTAATCACTGCAATAACTGTTTTGGCGCAAAGTTATATTGGCCAGTACTTGGGGATGGGTGCAATAAGTATTAGAGTTCTCAGTGTTATCATTGCTATGTTGCTCTATGATCCTGCTCGGAAATATTTGGTTGAAATTACAGACCATTATCTTTTCCAAAAGAAATTTGATTATGCAAAGATTTTAAAGGATGCAAGTAAAGATATTGCTTTAGTTACAAGTTTTAATGAGCTGACACGCAAGATGCTCGTGGTTTTGATTCACAAGGCGCGTACGAGTAATGCAGCGATTTATTTTCGTGATCAGGAGAACGACCATTTCGAACTTAAAGGTTGTAGCGGCTTTAGAAAAGTCAATCGCCCTGATTTCAAATTGATGTTGGATAATCCACTTATTGGCTATATTGCTAAGCAACAAGTACCGATTACGAAGGCTCAAATAGAGGAGGAATTGAATAGCGCAAAGGATGCAGTTAACCGTGAACGTTTTTCGGATATTCTCGGAACGATTCAAAAAATGAAAGCAGAGGTCATTGTCCCCAGTTTTCTGAGTAGCTCCAAAGGTGGTCAAAGGAATCGAGATTCTATAACATTTCAAGGGATATTAGCCCTAGGAAAAAAGAAGTCTGACGAAGATTATTTTGAACAAGATCTCGATATGCTTGCGACATTAGCACAGGAACACGCGATGACATTTGAAATTGTTCGCCTTTTTGAAACGATGGTTAATGAACGGGAAGCGAAACTAAAAGCGCAGGAAGAAGCAAGGATGGTGTCTTATAGCAAGTCGCTTGCGCATGAGACCAGAAATGCGATAGTGGGTCTTCGCTGGAAGTCAGATTTTTTTGTTATGAAAGTCTATCCCTTCGTAAAAAATATTTACGACCAATTCGTAAAGGATAAATTTCCCCCGCAAGTTGAGGAGAATAATATTAAACTTATCGAGAAAATCAAAGATGAGGGGTGCAATGTTAGATCAAAAGCTGATGAACTTTTTATTGTCCTAAGAACCGCAGAAGGTACGCTTTCCGGAAGCGAGGATATGTTCGAGGTGTTTAATTTTACAATGATTTGGGATAATGCAACTGAAAACGCAAAACCGAGCAGAATTAAAATATGGCGTGACACAGATAAAGAAACATTCTTTCCATTTGGCAGCCCAGTTTTGATCAAAAGAGTTTTAGTAAATCTTATCAACAATGCAGTCGATGCTATGAATGATAAGGAAGACGGAGAAGTTAAAATTAAGGGAAGATTCGAAGAAATCGACGGAAAACAAGTTGCTTATTTTGAATTTAAAGATAATGGTCCGGGGATTTCTGCTGAAATTCAGGATAAGATATGGCAACAAGGTTTTTCCACAAAACCAAAACCGAAATCATCCGATATTGAATCGTCCGGGCACGGACATGGGTTATGGGTTTGCAGAGAAATCATTGAGAGGCAACATGGCGGAAAAATCTGGGTTGAAAGTGAAATTGGCAAAGGAACTACTTTTAAATTTTGGCTTCCTATGAAAAGACCTGAGAATATAAGGTAGGGGTTTTTATGGAAAATCGAAAAACAATATTAATTATAGATGACCAATCAGCTTTAGACGGTTATATGACATTTTTTGACAATTGGAACTATGCCTCAATAGGAATATCCGATCCGAGGGTTATCGAGCAAATTATTAGTGACATCAAAGTTGATTTGCTATTAATTGCTATTGAATCAACAGACTATAAAAATGTGGATGGTTATAAGGATGTTGGGAAGAAATTGAAGGAAAAAGGAATTTCTATACCAATTGTTTATTCTATTACCAAAGACAATATGCGTCTTTATAAGAATGAACCGATAACAATTATTGAGGAACCGTTTTTTAAAAATATTAAGAAATTCTTTGAAACTATTTATCACAGTTTAAATCCACAAGACGATGCCACCGCTGCATATTATAAAATATATAAAGAAGATGTTCCGAACCTTAAACCGCAAGAAAAAACAAATGTTATTTTCGCGCGAAAAAACATTGAATTAAGTCAAGCTGTAGACGAGTATTTTAGTAAGATATATTGTCCGATACCAAGAGAACGCTATAGCTGCAAATTTTTTATTGATATAGGAGATGCGTGTAATTTCTTAAGAAAAAATCCCGAGCCTTGTTCTATTGTTGTGTTCGATCTTGGGCTTCCAGATATTTCGCAGCATTTGCCATTAATACAGATGGCAAGGACAAATACAAATATTAAACTTATACCCATATTGAATAAAGATGCCCAAAATTCAAAGGATTTATCAAATGAGAATAGTTTTTATATGAAAAATGCACTTTCAACACCTTTTCAGATATCGGAACTTATTGAAAAAATAAGTGATCTCGCAAGAAATGGTCCTTTATCGACTTAATTTAACTATAATAAAGTTATGAGCGAAAAGATACTAATCGTTGACGACGAAAAAGATGTTGCTAATTTTGTGATGGAATATTTGGTGTCGGATGGCTTTGACGTTACAGTATCCAACTCTGGAAACGATGCATTGTTCTTATTAAAAAATACACAATTTGACGTTTTGATTGTTGATATGAGGTTAGAGGGTAGAGTTTCAGGGGTTGATGTGATAAAAAGTTTCTCACAGGCGGTTAGAAGACCAAAAATTATTGTTATGTCAGCGACTCCCTTTAAGCATTTAGAACCCATTTTTCAGCAGGAAAGAATTGCTCGTTTAGTTGACGACGTTTTAGAAAAGCCAGACGACATGACGCCTGGTATAATTACTAAGATTATCAAAAAGCTGGTGAACAAAAGTTAAGAATCTCTGAACAAACTGGAGAACATCAAAATGAGCTCGAAACCTACTACCGTTTTAATCGTCGATGATAATATTTCAGTAATTGAACAATTAACCCTGCATTTTAAGAAACGTAATTATGAACCGATCGCAACTGCCGATCCCACGGTTGTTGAGCGTACGCTGGATACGTTTAACGTAGATTTAATGCTCCTCGATTTAAAGATGGAAAGATTAACCGGATACGACATTCTTAAAATGATGCGTGAGAAGAAATTGAATATCCCCGTGCTCATTATTACGGCCTATTATAAAGATGAAAAAGATAAATTGGCAGAACTTGGTGTGACAGAAAAAGATATTATCGTAAAGCCATTTAACTCGTTTGAGGATGTTGAAAAGAAGATCAATCAGAAATTGAATCGCATTGTAATTCCTGGGGAGTTTCATAGCGAATATGAAGACAAAATTTATCGTAGCAATACAACTCGCGTGGTAATTATTGACGATGAAGAAGATATTTGCGATTTTATTAAAGAGGCTTTGATCGATCGCAATTATCAGGTTGAGATATTTGATCGCGGTGATCGAGGTCTCGAATATGTTCTAAATAATGAATGTCACATTGTTGTTGTTGATATTCATATACCGGGTTCAAGTGGACATGATATTATAAAGCAAATTCTCGCAAAGAAACCTGCACTTAAAATCATTCCAATAACTGCAGGCTACGAACAAGGGGCAAAAGACGGACTGGCAGCCGTTGGTTTTCCTGCGGAGAAATTAATCCTGAAGCCTTTTAAACTTCCTAACCTTGTAGAATTGATTAAGGTGTATGCAACAGAGTTAGGAACGCTAAAGGTTTAATTAAAAGCGTATGGCAGGATATGTCGCGAGGAATATCCTCACTTGAGGCTCACTGATATTGCTTAATGAGTATCCAAGATTTCCGTCAAAATATATACTTTCACCTTTTGTCAGCATCAACGGATTTCTATACGTTCCTATTTTGATTTCTAAGTCGCCCTCCATGACGCAAACGGCAATCATTGCGTTATCTTCGCGTTCCCATCTTTTTCGGGGAAGATTATTCTTCCCGTCGATCATTAGCTCACCGATAAAGTAATGAGGATTGATGCGGGGCGGTATGACAGAATATATTTTAAGACTGTAAAATGACATGTAATCAATCACGGCGCGTGCAGTTGGAGTGGCTACGGAAATATTTTGTTTCTCGCCATGATGACACCACGCAAGAAAATCCTTCATAGTGATACCTGTTCCGCCAAGAAGATCTTCAATTTTATCCCAGTAAATAACGGACGAATCTTTTTTAATCCGCATCAGTTTTCGTAATTGAATTGCATCAAGATTGTCAGTTAAATCAGCGAGGTGCTGAACAGAAATTGAACGATCTTTTCTTTCCGATTTATATCGCTGCACTTTTTTCACGCCTGCAGCAATATCAATGGCAGGTGACCATTGAAATGAAGGTTCATGCACAATTCTCGTATGTTCAAAATCGGGAAATTTGGTAACAAAATAAATTATTGCGGAAGTGTCTTCGTCTTCATTTGTAATAGTGTGGGGGAAATAGCCATCTAGTGCAAATGCTTGGTTGGTGGTAGCGACCGTTTCGGTTCCCGCATAAGAAATTCTGATATTAAAACCATTTGAAATAATTCCCATAACTTGGTGATGGACTCCAAGAACCATATTTTCCATTGATCGTTTAGGAGGTAAAACGATCTTGGCAGCGAAAAAATCTTTCTGTGTTGCAATTGGCGGTGAAATTGGAGTGAGATCAAACGTGTTAAAGTCAAAACGAATGCTTTTGTTCCATTCGGGGGGAAGTGCTTTTCTGGTTCTAACTCCTTTTGTTGGTGTTGGGTCTGTTTTTTTTAAAATAAAACAGTTTGCTGGATCTCTTTCTCGTCCCGAGAGAATCATTTGATCGATATCCAGTCCTAATGGTTTGGCGCAACGTTCGAGGTTTTCGACAGTGGTCGCTTTTTGGTGATCGTTTTCAATGGATTTCAATGTGGACCAGTTCATTTTGATTTGCTTAGCAAAATCCATTTGACGTATTCCTTTATCAATGCGGGTTTCTTTTATCACAGATCCAACTAGGGGGCGCCGTTTAGTAGGGAAATTAGGTGATGATTCTATGTATTTATTCCAAATAGTTCTATACATTACCCTATCCTGATCGAGAAACTTCTTTACCTAATTCTAAAAAAATATTTGTCAACTTTCTTTCGGTTTTTGATATCTGAAATTCACTTTAACTACCAAAGTATACATGTAGTTACGTAGGTTGTCAAATATTTATAATATTGTAACTAAAACTATCTTTATTATGGGTCTTGAAAAGGTTTATTGATGTGGTATCTTTCGTTTTAGAAGCAGAGATTAGAAATGAATAGGAGGATACAGAAGATGGAGAATCGAGATTGTAAGAGTGAGAATAAAACGAATTATGAGCAACTTGAAAGTAATTTTTACCAGAAAGCCTCCTTTATTTTCGGTGACAATTGGAAAGATATGATTAACGGAATAGTCATGCCTGCGGGTATTGAACGGAAAGCGGATACGATTGAAGAGCAAGAATATCACAATTCAGGTCATGCCCTATCGTTTTTTTCAATGGCGACGTATGCGATTCTCAATGGAATGAATCTGCCTAATTCCAGTGGGAATGCCGTCAATCGCATTGTTGCCCATTTGGTATGTCTTAAAGAGTTTACGCCAACGGGTGACTATCGATTGAGTCTTCTCATTGATCGATTGATTGAAGTGCTCTTAATTGAACAGCCATCAGATAAAATGACATGGTGCAAGTTTTTGACCCAATACCGGATATTGATTTGCAGTTTCGCTAGTTACTATGGCCATCGAAATAGCAAACAAGGGAAAAATGAATGTTTCGAGATGTGCAGCTTCCGCAAGCTTCAAGATATTCTTTCGGGAAGACATTACTTCAAAATATGGTGGCTTAAGCCAAGAGTACGAAAAATCATGAGAAAAGTTCAAATATTCTTCAAGGAGTCACTTCAAAATCTGAAACGGAGGACTCTGGTTCATGCATAAACAACTGATAGAGAAACTCATAAACGAAAAAGGAAGGTTTCAACTGCCAAACGACCGTGAAACTCTTTTTCGCGGCTGGTTCGGGAATAATATGGGGATTCTTATCATGTTGCTTCAGGGCAAGAATCTAAGGAAGGAAACGACCATTATGCGGATGCAGTTTTTTCTTTTCGATTTGGAACATCATTTCTTAAATCCTCGTGCTGATCATCAGTTATTTCGTAATGCATTTCGGTATTTAAGATATTGTCTCCGAGTGAATCCTAATACATGTGTACAACATAAGGAGCGAGCGATGGAAATGATAGCTATGATTTACGAGGGGTTAGGGCTTGTATGCCACTTGGACTTTCAGGAGAGAAAAGAACCCGTATGTATGCGGGTAAAAGATGAGGTACGTCGCGGCATTTATGAAATATTTAAAACTCTGTGTCATGTTCCGGCTCATTGCTAGAAGGGGTGACTCATATGAAAAAATCTAAACGGAAATCGGTTGCCAAGAAAATCGAAAAATATTACCGCTGGTGCAGGATATATATGAGACGTGTTCGACAGACTGAACGTGAGCTTGGAGGCGAACTGTATGTGTGCTAAGCCCGTTGGGAATTTAGAGATTCCGATGATAGCCGGGCAGGAGCAAGCGTGTTCGCATATAGATGCTTTTGGAACAATTGTGATGGATATCTTTCTAGACATGGACGAAAAATGCCGGCTGAAGAAGATGTTCAATTTTATTCGGCGAGTTCTTGTGGATTGTTTTATGGATTCTAACAAAGGGATTAATAGTGGTGACATGGCATCACTTCTTATTGCGGAATCATGGGTGAGTGACTATATCGATCAATTTACATTACGCTTTAAAAAACGCATCCAATTTGAGCTTTTACAAACATATTTGAGTGAAGCAGTTTCGAATAAGGAAGTGGTTGAGAAAGCATTGTTGCTTATTGATGAATTGGATTTATATTTTGGCCCTGCTCCGGTGATTTCGATAAGAACGGGCGTCGATCTTTGCGACAAAGCTCTGAAGCAAAGAAAACTTGAGCAGCGTTTGTCGGAGGACGTTTTCCCTGAGAAGGAATTTTATCAATCTGATTTCGCTTGTGTGAATGATGGCGTGCTTGAAACCTGTTGAAAGGAAGGTGTTTTTAATGATGGAATGCCAAAACGGAGTTGTTATGCGGAACGGTCTGAAAATGCCATATCGAATTTTGTGTGATATTCGTTCCACCATCTTTTATCTATGGGGTATTTTAGATTCTTCGAATAAAATAGAAGAACGTGAAAAGGTTGCTATTGTTGAGATTACCTATCATCTATGCCGTAATGTTCTTATTCTTACTTCAGATGGCACATTCATCCATGCATTTCGAGCATCGCTTGCTGTCCAACAGTTTTTGCTTGAGCCAACTCGATTAAATCGTCTTTCCGCTAAAGAGCATTTACTGGCTATCCGAGAAAGTTTTGCACTAAATCAAGTTTGTACTGAAGAATATAGAAAAATATTGTCTGACAATGTCCATTTCCCGGTAACGGGAGGTGCTCAATGATTATTTTTCTAAGGGACGATACGGAAGCCGTTTTTCTTTCACTTATTTTGAAAGCAGTAAAGGAACGGAAATGCTTAGAAGAATCAATTATGGCATATGCGGAAAAGAAACGGGTATTAGGTGTATTGGACCAGATTCAGGCTTTTGCCTCTGAAAAACTTGATCATCCGATTTTGAGTTTTGCCATTTCAGAGATAGATAAGCTTATGAAAGTAAAAAGACAGGAGGCTAAAACCAAATGGATCAAGTTTCTGATACCGTAAATCGAGAAAGAATCGCTTGTTTAAAAGAAGTTCTCGCTTTTTCAAGGCAGGTCCTTTCAGATTATGTTAACGGTAAGGCAAGGAAAGAAGCCTTGGTTACTGCTGAAATAAAGCTAAAAGCGTTGCTTGATGAGCTTCCCCCGGATTTTTACGTGAAATTCGATATCGCATTTCTTCTGGGACTCATTCATGATGCCTCATGGGATGGGTATGCTATTCAAATGGCGTTTCTACGTTTAGAGCGGTTGAAGGCCAATTTTGGATTTTAAGTTTTTAAGGAAGTTGTTCTCTGAAAGTATTGTGTGGGCAGCGAAAAGATCTTTGCGAAAAGGTTCTGATGAATGTGTTGCCTTAGCTGGGCTCACAGCGTCTAGCTGCTCTCACTTTAAATATACCTGATGAATAAAATATTTTCAAAAAAATACTTCAAAAATTTGACAAACGAAAAAATGTGGGGTATAGTTCCGATAGTTTTTTAGTAAGTCGGAGAGAAGATCATAGAAATTCAATTTTTTTCCGATCCAATCAAAAGCCCAGCTAACAAAAAAAGCCCAGCTAAGAGCGGAAGCTCTAAAACGTTTTATTTCAATTTACGTTTAAGAGCAATTTACGATTCCGTTCTTCACGAGGTTCGACGTGAAGAAGTTAGCTTGGGCGGTTTTTCGACTCTCATTTCTTCCAAAGTTTAGAAACTCGGTTTTTGTTTTTGTTCTGACGTTTCTTGTCTTCTCATTCGTTAAGACTGCAGAAGCATTTCAGCCGTTTTTCGTAGAAAAGCATCCATTTTATTTAGTAGAAAATTCTTGCTGTCTATTTCAACAATCACTTAATCTTCAGGTAATAAATACATCATTATATCCGCAACCAATAAACAACCGGTTTCTCCTAAAAAATCTATTCACAATAGATTTCTATATTCTGAATAGATTTCTCATGATTTTGTGCTTCTACTTTCTTGCGTTTCTAAGCATTCGTGGCTACGCTTTGCTTGAAAGTGACGAATTCTGCATTGCGTACGCGGAAGAGGGGGAACTATGAAGAATCAGCAGGCCGCCCGCTCAGAACATTTATCATCTCACTCGGGAATCGTATTAATTTACTTTGTCATTGATAGGCCGGATTCTGTCCGGGCTTATGCGCTGCCTGTTGTGTCCATGAAGCCAGTAGAGCAATTTACAAACGAATTTATATGTCTTAGAGCAATGTATCAATCGGCATGAAGAAAAGGAGAAGTGAATGTTTATGAGATGGTTTGAGAATGTCGGGGAATCGGAAGCGCAGCGTGCAACAAGAATCTATCGTTTGAAGAAAAGAATCGAAAGCCTGTACATGAAATTGTCCACTGCCAGTGAAAACGAGCATCTTTCTTTATCGTGCAGTATCTTAAAAGGAGAGATTTTCAAGTTTATTGAAAAAAATCGACCAGGTGAAAAACTGGGACAGCTTCTTTTGAAAGTCTCAGACGAATTAAGCGGAATCGAATGCAGCCCGTTTTTTGAAAAGCTCGAATCGAATCTCTGCCTGCTCTTGAAATATCTTAAAGGGGAAACTGCGATTGCCTATAGACCAAAAGAAAGGCGTTACCGTGTTTCAAGAATTTACCTTCCTAATGGTTTTTCATCTTTAAGAATGGCGCAGGCAAGCCTCATATCTTTCAGAAAGGGGAACCGATGGTAATGAGAACGCAATATTTTTTTCAATCATTAACAGAGCATTTTAGAAAGTCAATTTCGGGAAAACGAAAGGAGGCCTGTGAGGCCAAATGAATACATTATTTAAAACGCACCGATCATTTTCGAGAATTATAGCGTTCTTTGTCATCTGTAGTTTTCTTCTTTATGATACAGCATGGGCTTTCAGCAGGGGATTGCATTCTTCGCAAACCCACGGGTCTTTTTCATGGGAAGCTCCGGCGATTCCAAAAGAATTGGGCTCAGTTATGGAAGCACTTGAGCTTCATAATGCCATTCAAAGCAGGCCTGTTGTTATTCATATCGAAGATGCGCATGAGAGCAAATATGCGCAGCGGAATATCGAATCAATTCTGGAATTCCTGAATCGCAAAAACGGCATCCGTACATATTTGGTTGAAGGCGCAGCAGGGCAAATCAATGCTAATCGGCTTCGATTGTTTAAAGACGGCAAGGAGCTTGACTTTTTCACTCAAAATCTTGTGGATCGCGGGGAGCTCTCAGGCGCGGAACGCTTTTTGGTGCGTAACAATGACTCACGGATCAAAGGTTATGGCCTTGAAGATCCGCGCCTTTACCGTGATGACTTGGATTATTTTCGCTCGATTGCAGATCGATCGAAAGCATGGAAGGCCGAACTCGTTTTTTTCCGAGCGGAACTAAAGGACCAGATTCGTAAGATACTTCCTTCGCATTCTTATTCAATGATTGAGCATTGGTTGGATTATCGAGACAGACGGACAGATCTTGGCTCATATTTTATGTTCCTCAAAAAAGAAGCGCTCAAGGCTCTTGATCAGGATTTAAATGAGTTATCGCTTCAATTCGATTGGCCGATGCTTGTCCGTTTAGCCCGCCTTATGGAATTGGATCGTATTTCGAGAGGAGATGAATTTAATGTTGCGCTTGAGAAAGAAAAGAAAAAGGTAAATCAATATCTTTCATCCCATCAACTCAGCAATTGGCAAAGTGATTTTGAGAAATGGTTGTCAGTTTCGACTGCCAGGGTGCAGGATAAGCGTATAAGGCAAAGCCTTGAAGAGTTTGTAAGTTTCATCCCTGCGAATTTCGAATTCTTTAAGCAATTCCCACGTGTTTCGCAGATTTTAGGACAGAACATCCTCCGTGAAGAACTGGATTATCCGCGGCTTGAACAGGAATTGGATTCTTTGTCGCAGCTATTGGCGTCTAACGCGATAAAAGGTGATTCGGGAAATAAATTGTTTGAAGTATTTCAATTTATCTTTGCTTTGGAAAGGCTTTATTCGTTTAGTTTAACGCGGGACGATTATCAATACCTTCGCCAAATATTCGAAGAAAACCCCGGTTCTTTATCGAACTCATTTCAAGAAATTCATCCGTCTATTCGTTTTAAAGCAGATTTAACGAAATTAGAAAAATCATTTAAATCCGCTTTTGATTCCTATGCGTTTGCGATTAACCGCGAAGAAGGATTTAAAAGGGAACTTCAGAAACACATCTCTAACAATAGCAATCAGATCTTAGTTGTTATCGCAGGCGGGTTCCACACCAATCCGATAAAAGCATGGTACAAAGAAAATAGAGTTTCCTATGTAATCGTTCGTCCTAATATCCAGTCTTTCGAAGGGAAGGAAGAGTCGCGTGATTATTATCTCAATAGTCTTTTACAGAAACGCGCTACTCGTCCGAAACCTACATACCTGGGTGATCCCGCTTTATTGGGCGCTCGACTCGATCATCAGGCGCGTATGGTTGCTGACATTCTCAAGGGAAATCCGCGATTACTCGACGGTGTTGATTATACGGCGCTTGCGAGCCAATTCCATTTAAATCGAAATCTTCAATTTGTTCCGGCAGAAATTATTAACAACCAAGTAGTGCGCTCTGAAATCCGTGAAAATTTAGAGAGCAAACGTTCATCAAATAAAACGGCAATGCCCGTATCTCTCCAATATTATTCGTTTCTTAACAAAGTCATGTGGTTATTTATTGCAGGAGCATCCGCATTATTTTCGGCGTGTGGAGTCGAGCCCGTTTCTCCGGTCGATTCTACAGACACACCGATCGTAACGCCCACTACACCGACAACGCCAACAACACCAACCACACCCACGCCGGGTGGAACGACAGATGACCCAAATCAGCAGGGAGTCCAAAATCCACAGCCAGAGACTTCTGTTCCAGCTCCAACGCTTGAATCAACGGATATTAAGCTTTATGAAGATCATGTCACGCTTAGCGGGGAAAAAGCATCGGGGACGGCTATCTATCTTGACGGAAATGAAATTGTTCCAATAAATGAATTAACCACATGGGATTATACACTCACACTTTCTCAAATCGTTACGGAAATTACGATTAACGCAAAAAATGCTTCGGGAAAAATGAGTGACGAAGTTAACGTCACCGTTTCAGTTTTACCGCCTGCTAAACCGCAAGTGAATCAAACGCCTGAGAAAACGACAGAAGCTGTGATTGGTCTTTCAGGCGCTAAACTCGCTAACATGTCTATCTTGATTAATGATCAAGAGGTTGTAGTTCAAGATCAGAAAACAACATGGGGTCCCGTTACGGTTGATTTAGTAATGGGAAAGAATACGGTTAAAGTTGCTGCTCGTAATAAATTCGGACAATTGAGTGAACCTCAAGCAATTGAAATTACTCGTGAATCTGTGCCAACAACTGGTGGCGGCGGAGGTGGAGGCACTGTTACACCGCCCGATACAACTCCGCCTGTTGTTCCGGCGGTGGATTCTGTGGGTCCTGTTACTCAAGCTGATACGCTTCTCTTAAATGGAACAAAAGAAGCAAACTCATC
Source organism: Candidatus Danuiimicrobium aquiferis (assembly GCA_001804285.1). Taxonomy (GTDB): domain Bacteria; phylum Omnitrophota; class Omnitrophia; order Omnitrophales; family Danuiimicrobiaceae; genus Danuiimicrobium; species Danuiimicrobium aquiferis. Next base: position 67,235 of record MHFR01000043.1, on the reverse strand, counting down.
AATTTGGATTAATGGGGCAGAAATTATTCCGGTTAATGCGTCGGAGACATGGTCTAAAGAACTTCCGCTCAGTTTGGAAGTGAATTCATTTCGTATCAGTTCGAAGGACGCGGCAGGGAACGAAAGCGCACCTGCAACAGTTGATATTTTAAGAGTGCCCGTTGTTAACGAGCCCGTTATTTCCAGTTATCCAAATTCCACTTCTGAAAGTGCTATCAAACTGGAAGGCACTAAGCCTGCAAATACGGCGATCGTGATTAATGATATAGAAATTGTTGCCCTAAATGGTTTAACGGCTTGGTCCATTGATCTTAATTTAGCAATAGGGGAAAACCCATTTAGTATTGTCGCGCGAGATCAATATAATTTCCTAAGCGCTTCGCAGACAATCAATATCACTCGGGTTGAGACTCCGATTATCCCGCCGGTTGTCGAAGTTACATCTCCTCTTCTTACAAATAATCCGGATTACGTATTGACCTACACGGTTGACGCTGTTTCGCAAAGTGAAAATCTCACTTTAGAGGAAGGCGAGAATGTGATTACCAGAACGTTTACAAGTGCATCGGGAGGGCAAACAACAGTGACTTGGCAAATTACGCTGGATACGATGCCTCCGGTAGTTGTTTTACAATCGTCCATTGTCAGCTATGACGCAAATTATACGCTGATTTATACCGTTGATGACGAGGAAAGGACAGAAACGATTACGTTAGTGGAAGGCGATAACCAGATAAGCCGCACCTTTCAAGACCAAGCCGGAAATGAAATCGTTGTAGATTGGATCATTACATATAATTTTATTTCTACATTAATGGGAGTTGAGGGGGATTGGGCGAATCCTGTTGCGTTCAATTTTCCGGGAGTGTCTGGCGTGACGTCCGTTTCCCGTCCTTCAGACGATGACTTTCTGATGGATGTGAATCTTGCGGCAACCACGAACCCGATTTACAAAGATGCCCGTGTTCTTGCGAGCCGGCCGAGCGGTGAGAAAATCTATAATCTGGCTGAAAAAGATTTCGCGATTGAGATCAGTTCCGATAAATTCCCAATTTGTGAAATTGGATTTTATTCCGGCATCGGCACAAACCGGAAACTTGCGACCATCACGATTAACGGGATTACTTCAGAACCTTCCAAGAAAACCATTAAAGCTTCTGATTTAGCGGCCTTTCAAGGAACCGGTTTTGATGTTTCGGATATTCGAACGATTCGTGTTCGAATTTCGCCAAACCTGACTGACGGTGACGGAACTCATCCGATTTCGGGAGAAGATGCGGGATGGATTAAGGTGCGAGTTAATGGATTGAATCCATCTCAAGCGTCTCAAAGCGTGTCTCGCTCTGAATTAAGGATCAGGATTGCTCAAGCCGCTGTTTTCGGCTTCTTCGCGATCGGCAGCAATGAATGGGAAATATCGAGAGAGCTTTCTCGCGAGAAAAGAATAGAAGAGATATCAGCGGTTCAGTTTTCCGGGATATCGAAATTTGCGAAGGATCGCCCGAATATAAAATCCATCCTTGCATCACAGGGCGGTCAAGTGATGATTTCAGATGAGAATATATTTGTGAAAGACGAGTTTCTTTTCGGAGAAGTTCTGAGATTAATTCAGGCCAAAGGGGAAGCGCACCCTGAGCGTCCATGGCTTGTGATTGCCGGGTCTCGGGCGGGAGAACTTCAAATCAAAGCAAGAAAATTAGTTCCCGACATCACACGCTCTGTCAAATTCGTCTCGACACAAGCAAACGATCAATGCATGCTCCAAAAGAGCGTGATGAGCGGCGCTTCGATATTGGTTCCGGATCGTGTGTTTTTAAATGCAAAAGGGAATCTCGATTATTCGAAGGGTGTCATTTTCCTTGAGACGGATGAAGCATTTTCGCGAGTGAATCGCGCAGAGCTTGTTCCGGACATTTTTTTAACGCTCCTTCTTCTTAAGAAATTATCGGCGAATTTTAAGGGGTTTGGAAACGAATCCGCCGAGATTAAAGATCAATTGATCCAGCAATGGTTTTTTCAGGAATTTGGCGGGATGCAGTTTAAGAAGGATGGCGGCCTTTATTTCTGGGATTATCAGGTGATTTCAGCTTGGTTTGAAGTAAAACAGTTAATTGCGCAATCGGCCTAAGCAGTTTGAAATAATAAATCTTATCTTTGTTATAGGGGGGTGAGTTTCATGAATCACTATTCTTCGAAAGAGGAGAGTTTAGTGAAGTTGCAAAGAGGATCGAAAGGGTTTAATCACTTTCAAAAGATAGTCGCTTTTCTTTTGATTATGACGTTCAATGTGACACAGCTCGGCTATACGGGCATAACCGAACTGGCCGTGAATCCTCAAAAGCAATCTGAGCTACCTGAAAAACAGGTTTCAGATTTAGTGGAAGATAGGCTATCGTTAAACACAGACTCGCAGCCCTCTACGACGATTGACTTTTTGACGGATACAAATCCTTTATCAAAAGCTGATCCCGTTGAAACGCAATCTCAGGCAATGACTACTCAGGCAGCTTTGCAAGAGACTCAAACGGTTTATCATGAAATCCAGCCAGCGCCCGGCGATACTCAATTATTGCACGATGCAACCCTTCAGGTCCCGGATGTTTCCACGATTCCGAATCCTGCGAACGGTATTGTGATTTCGAATTCGGCCGTTCTTCCGCCCGGGATGACAATGGATGAATGGGAGCTTACAGGCGACTGGTCGCTTCTCCATTGGCTTACACATATCGAAGTTCAGGCCGGAGGCGGTATTGATTTATCAAACCTTGCTCATTTTGTGGTTGGGATGAAGTCACCGGAACCGATTGTTCAGATCGAATTCCGGGATACGAACCGGGATACCGCGAAAGTATATTTAGTGGACGTGGACGCTAGCAGTGTTTCTTATTATTCCGTTTCGATGGATTTACTTTCATCCAAGATTGACATTCATAAAGTGGATTCAATCCGTTTTACGATTGATGGCGATCATATGTCGGACAATACCTTTAAACTTACACTCAACAAAGACACCACTGCTCCGCCTAAACCGACCGTAACAACTTCCGTTACATCTCCGATTTCAAATCAGGATGCATTTCGTGTTGAAGGAATAAAACCCGAAGGTGCCGGTGTTTTGATCAATGGGTTTGAAGCGGTTCCTGTCGGGAGTTCTAAGACGTGGTCTTATGATGTTCCGCTTGGCGAGGAAGGAAATAATGCGGTTAGTGTTCGTTATAAATGGAAAAATGGGGTTTCAAGTGAAGCGTTTGATTTCACGGTTTTGCGGGACACAATTGCTCCGGCAGGCTCAATTGTGATTAATGGCGGCGGATTGTATACGACCTCAAGGACTGTAACGCTAAATTTGTCCGGTACGGATTCCGGGACTGGTCTTGATAAGATGAGTTTTTCAACGGATGGAACAAATTGGACTACTTCCGAAGTTTATTTGGCCTCAAAAAGTTTTACGCTTCCTGCGGGTGACGGTGAAAAAACGATTTATGTGAAATATTTCGATAAGGCCGGAAATGAAAGCACGATTTATTCGCAATCGATCACGCTTGCCACGACTCCGCCTGTTGCGGCTCTTACTGTGAATAATGGCGCTCAATATATCACGCAGACAGCAGTAACGCTCAATATTTCAATTCAAAATGCCGGAGTCGGAATTGATAAGATGATGTTTTCAACAGACAACCTGAATTGGACAACCATTGAAACATATAACGCGACTCGCGCATGGACATTTTCTACCGGTGACGGTCTGAAGACTGTCTGGGCAAAGTTTCAGGATAAGGCAGGGCAATGGTCGTCGCCTGTTTCCGTTTCGGTCCGGCTCGATACGTACGCGCCATTCGGTTCATTGCGGATCAATAGTGGGGCTTCTTATACGGGTTCTGCAAATGTCATGCTTAATTTATCTGCTTATGATTATGGTTCCGGAGTAGACAAGATGAGTTTTTCGACGGACAAGACGAATTGGACAGCTCCGGAAGCGTTTGCAGCAACCAAAAGTTACACGTTATCTTCCGGAGACGGATACAAGGTGGTGTATGTCCGTTATTATGATAAGGCCGGGAAAATGAGCAGTTCTTATGGGGCCGGTATCCGGCTCGATACAGCTCCTCCTCAGATTTCTTATCTCCGCGTCAATAACGGTGCTCAATATATTTCACAGACGGCAGTTACGCTGAATTTTTACGCGTATGATATGGGATCCGGTATCAGTCAAATGAGTTTTTCTTCGGATAATTCGAATTGGACAACACCCGAAACATACAAAACTACGAAGGCATGGACATTTTCATCGGGTGACGGAAATAAAACGGTCTGGGTGAAATTCCGGGACAATATGGGGTTGTGGTCAAATTCTGTTTCAGTAACTGTCAAGCTTGATACGGTTCCTCCGGTTGGCTGGATTAAAATTAATAATGGTGCTCTTTATACGACATCCAGCTATGTCACGCTTAATTTGTCTGCTCAGGATTCCGGATCCGGAATCAGCTATGTGCGTTTTTCAACGGACAATGTGAATTGGACATCTTCGTACACTTATTCCAATTCCAGAAGTTATTCGCTTCCAACGGGAGATGGCTCAAAAACCGTATGGGTGAAATTTCAGGATAAAGCCGGGACATGGTCAAATCCTGTATCTTCCACGATCATCCTCGACACGACGATTCCTACGGGATCGATAACCATTAATAACGGGGAGATTTATACGTCTTCCACGGTCGTTACACTTAAATTGACTGCGCAAGACGCCGGATCCGGGATTAATAAAATGAGTTTTTCGACCAATAACTCAACTTGGACAACGCCTGAAGCATTTTCGGCAACTAAGAATTTCACACTTCCAACCGGTGATGGTTCAAAAACCGTGTATGTTCGTTATTACGATAAGGCCGGAAAAGTCAGCACGGTCTATTCGAAATCGATTATGTTGGACACTGTGCCACCGCAAGGGACGATTGCTGTTAATAACGGCGCTCAATATATTAAGCAGACGAATGTGGCGCTTAATCTAAGCGCGACTGATTCTGGTTCCGGTTTGGATAAAATGAGTTTTTCTACGGACAATATTACTTATTCAGAACCTGAAGTTTATAGTACGACGAAATCCTGGGATTTTTCTGGTGGTGACGGAAATAAAACCGTGTGGGTGAAATTTCTCGACAAAGCAAGCAAGTCATCAAGCCCGGTTTCCGTAACGGTTCTATTGGATACGGTTTTACCAACTGGTTCTGTTCAAATCAATAACGGGGCATTCTATTCAAATACGCAAACTGTGACACTCAATTTATCTGGTCAGGATTCTGCTTCCGGAATCGATAAGATGAGTTTTTCGACGGACAACGCGAATTGGACAACACCTGAAATTTACGCCACATCAAAAAGTTTTTCACTTCCTGCGGGAGATGGAACGAAAACCATTTATGTGAAGTTTTTCGATAAAGCGGGGAATGCGAGCAGTGTGACGCATAGGGCTATTATCCTCGATACAACAGCACCTCAAGGAACAATTTCGGTTAATGGCGGCGTTCAATATATCACACAGACCCATGTAACGCTTAATGTGAATGCGTCAGATTCAGGTTCTGGTTTGGACAAAATGAGTTTTTCGACGGATAACGCAAACTGGACTACCGCTGAAACTTATAAGATAACGAAATCATGGGATTTTACTGTCGGTGACGGGAATAAAACTGTTTGGGTGAAATTTCTGGATAAGTCTGGCACTTGGTCGAGCCCGGTATCAGTGGCGGTTTTTCTGGATACGATTCTTCCAACCGGATCTGTTACGATTAATGCCGGGGCGAGTTATACGACTTCAAATTCAGTTACACTCAATTTATCCGCTCAGGATTCCGGCGCGGGAATTGAGACCATGAGTTTTTCTACTGATAATATCAGCTGGACTGAGGCTGAAACTTATTCTTCATCGAAAAATTTCTCATTTCCTTCCGGAGATGGGACAAAAACCGTTTATGTACAGTTTTTCGATAAAGCGGGAAATGCGAGCACGATTTGCTCAAATTCGATTTCGTTGGATGCAACATCTCCTACTGGCTCACTCGAAATTAATTATGGCGCTGCTTATGCCACGTCAACGCAAGTAACATTAAGGCTTTCTGCTGCCGATACGGGGTCTGGTATCAGTAAAATGAGTTTTTCCACGAACAACGTAAGCTGGACTGCTTCAGAAAACTATACAACCCTCAGGAATTTCACGCTTCCTTCCGGGGACGGCAATAAGACAATTTATGTCAAATATTTCGATAAAGCAGGGAATGAAAGCACGATTTATTCACAATCAATTTTTCTCGATAAAACAGTGCCTACCGGCAGTGTGGTAATCAATCATGGAGACGTGAGCACGACATCAAGGACTGTTACACTCACTTTTGCGGCTGATGATGGGAATGGGGCAGGGGTTTCAAGCATCCTTTATTCTTTAGATGGCGGAAGCACGTGGAGCGCGTGGCAAAGCTATGTTCCGGAACTTTCGGTGCTGCTCCCGGACGGAAATGGTGAAAAAACCGTGAAGTATAAAATTCGTGATGCGGCGGGAAATGAAAGTTCTTATTACGAAGACCGGATCACGCTCAACATGGGTACCGATCCCGTCCTTTTTCTGGATGATTTTAATGGCAGGACTTCTTTGGGGGCGAATTGGACTGTGCAAAGCGGATCATTTTCTATTGGGAACAACAACTTATGGCAGTCAGTAGCAGGTGTCCCCGGCCAAATTGTTTTAGCAAATGCGCCATCTGTTAATAACTATGAAATTGATTTTGATATGGCCATCAGGTCATGGGACGTTGACCAAGTCGGGCTCATTTTCAGGAAACAAGACCTTCAAAATTATTATTTGGCAGTTTATACAAGAAACTATTCTTCCGGATATTTCAAATTTATTAAAGTGGTAAATGGGGCATCAACGGTTCTTACCCAAAGCTCGACTCCAATCATTTCAGACTCTCTTTATCATCATATGAAAGTGATTGTTAATGGAAATCAATTCGAAATGGTTTTTGACGGTGAGACCCGTGTAACCGCGCAAGATGGTTCGATTCAAAACGGGACGGTCGGAATCTATTCACAAATGGGCTCTGAATTTTTTGATAATTTTGTAGTCAAGAATTCAGGAATAACTGTTTCTTTACCGGTAGTCAACCCATTACCGCAATATACAACGGCTCATTTACGAACGATATCAGGAACGAAAACATCCGGCACTTCTATCTGGATCAATGGCGTCGAAAAGGTCCCATCAGACGTTCAAACGTCATGGTCAGTTGAAGTTCCGCTCTCAGCGGACGGCAATTATACATTTTCTATTTTTGCAAGGGACGGAAGCGGCAGCAAAAGCAATGTTGTAGAAGTCAGCACGGTTAGAGATACAATTGCTCCCTCTGGGTCAGTTATCATCAATAACGGGGCGAGCAAAACGTCATCAGCAAATATCTCATTGGCGTTAAACGTTGAAGACGAGACGTCTGGCCTTGATTCCGTCCGCTTATCAACGGATGGCGGGACGAATTGGACAGCCTGGGAGAATTTTCAAAGCACTAAAACGTTAACACTTTCCAGCGGGGAGGGCGAGAAAACTGTTTTAGTGGAGGTTCGCGACCATGCCGGTTTAACTCAAACCTTTTCTGATTCTATTCTGCTAACGACCGCCACGCCGCCTGCTATTCAATTTTTGTCTTCAGCGGTTACGGCGAGTCCGGATTATGTTCTCCGGTATACAGTAAACGGTGTAGAAAAAACCGAGAATTGGAAATTGCATACCGGTGAGAATCGAATACTCGTAAGAGCGCTCGATCGCGGTCTTTATACTTATTCCGATTTTGTGGTGACTTTTAACGGGACTGAACCGTCTCTTCCCGCTATGCCGACAGTTCCTGTATTGAGTTCGGATCTCGTTTCAATGACCACAGAAGACGGCCTAGTTGTGAAATATGATCAGGGGAATCTTGTAGCTATCGAAAAGACAGACGATTATGAACTTTATTTGCCTGTTTTCAACGGAGATGTCCTAACAGGCGGACTTCTCGTATTTAAGAACGGGGACAAGCTTCTTTTTGAGGGAGGACATGCGCTTTATAAACTTTCTTCGGATGGCGCGACAACACGTTACAACGCAGACAATTTTGTCACTTCAATTGTCGGACAAGACCAAAAAATCGTTCGTTTTTCTTATCAGTTGGATCCGGCAGGGAAAGTCATCGGGACTTTAATGTCTGAACAAGATATGACAAGTTTTTATGATGGAGCAGGACTTCCGGTTTGGTTTAAGAAAACGGATGGAACGGATATCCGGTACGTGAACGGTTCCCTTCACGAATATAAAGATAATTCCGGCAATTACTATCTCTATGAAATAAACGGAATCTATTCCGGTGTCGAACAAACCGGCTCCCGGTCAACGCTCATTTACGTGACACCGGCCGGAACCAGCACGCCTCTTCCCATTGGCGAAATACAGAATAATCTTGCGAGTTATCCAACGATCAAAGCGACCCTTGAATCGAAAATTCCGATCCAGATCGACTATGACATGAATCATCAAATGACAAAAGTGATTTCCGGGAAAGAAGAGGAACTTGCGCTCGATAACGGACTTCCGGAATCGTTAATGGACCAATCGAAATCAACCATGTTTTTTACGGCCTTGACGAACGAGGATGGAGATATCGAAAACCTCGCCTTATCTCAAAACGGCATTGATCAATCGTTTAATCAGACTGGTAATTTAAATTCGATTACGTTAAGCGATGGGACTGTTCTTGAAGTGAATGCTGAAAAACTGAATGAAATCCAGGCGGGGGATGGTAGTGTTCTCGCCAATTTAACATGGAACGGTGCGCAACTCACGGGATATGTCCGCACATATGAGGATGGAACCGTTGAGACCTATCAGAATTCGACAATCAAAACCCGACAAGATTCAAATGGAAATATTACAACCTATACAAGCGGCCAGCCGATCACGATGAAAACGCCGGACGGAAGGACCTATCAGATTAGTTCAGGCATCAATACATCCGGAAAAACAGAACGGAAACTCGATCTCATATCGATAGATTTGGATGATGGCCGTCGAATTGAATTTGAGAATGGGAAACCGATTCGATATATTCAGACAAAAGACGGACAATCCGGTATTTACGATGTACCCGTTCTTCCCGATGGCACGTATTATGTGCCGTCTCTCAAATTAACCGGCGCCGAACTTCGAGCCGTTACAATCGATCCGGCCGGAAGCGTTCTCTCCGGTGAAATTCTTTTTTCGGACGGCACTCAATATCTGATTGAAAATGGACTCTTGAAACAGCAGATCACGCCGTCCGGGCAAATGGTTAAATTTTCGGAAGAAGAGCCCGAGCCGATCGTTCCGACGACCCCTGTTCCCGCTCAGCCGCTCACCGAGGCAGAACAGATTTATCGGAATCAATTGATTGAAAAAGAGTTTGAGTATTTCACAAGCAGCGCTTCAATTCACGCGTTAACGGAACTTCCGTTCGATAATTACGATGCGGGAACTCACCAATCATCCAATTACAGCCAGGCGACCCTTGCCGGTTTCTGGGCTGAAATTCTTGTCGCGATCGCAAAAGGCGATTATGTTACTTCCAAGATAACCCGGGAGCAGGCGTTTCAAAAACTCGTGACGCTTCTAAGTTCTCTGAAAGTTGCTCAACAGCAAGCCGGTTGGAACGGGATGTTTTCGTTTTTCACAATCAAGGAAACTCAAGTCCCTGTTCTTGATCCTTTAGGAAATCTAACGGGCCAGACGCAGACGGTTGTTAGTTATGAAAGGACGTTTAATAGTATCGGCCTTGGCGATAATTTGAATTTATCCGTTAGTCTTTCAAGTGTGATCGGAGCGCTTACCGGTCTTTCTCTTGACCCAGCGCTTAGCGTCCTTCGCGATCAAATTATTTCGAAATCAAACGACATTTTGACAGCTCAAGATCCGGGCTATGCCCAATTTTATAATTCCTCGAAAAAACAATTTAATATGGCCTATGAATTTTCGGGGACTACCGGCTCCTTTGCGGGGCAAATGGACCGTCTTTTTAATGAGTTCAGGACCGGGCTTTTCTGGCTTGTCGCTCGCCATCCGGAATATACGCCCGCCCTCGAGAAACTTGCGATTACGATCCGCCCGTATGAAAGTTCGGACGGCCTTCAGTTTAATAACGCCGTTCCGTTCGACGGCGGGGCCTTCCAGATGTTCTGGCCTTTGATTTATCAGGACGAAACGCAATATAGCGAGTTTAATATTGCGCTCCGTAATTTTCTTTATGCGCAGGCGGATTATGTCAGTCAACAAGAAGTGCCGGGCCTTTTATCGGCAGGCTCGAATCCGGGTGGTGATTATGTCGGTAAAATCGGGCTTCCGGAAGCGTCTGAAACCGATGACCATCTTTTGACGGATATCGGTTCGATTTATGGGACGGCATCTGCATTCGGGCTTGCTCCTCATTACGTCCTTCAGTTCTTGAAGAATATCGAAACGAAATTCCCGCAAGTGAAAACGGCATACGGATATGTGGACTCTCTTGCAATCAGAAACGTGACAACGGTAGATCCTGTCACGTTACAGCCGGTTACAACCAAGCAACCCGTGTATTCGAGCCGTTATTATGGAATTGATCAGGCTTCATTTTTGCTCGCACTCCTGAAAACGAGCCAGAATTATTATCAAAATTATTTAACACAGAAAAACATGAAAAATACGGTAGACCAGATTTACCAGTCGTTTAGCCTTGGGCTTACGCCTGTCATGGAAAATAATCCGACAGCGGGTAATTTCGGGATTACGCCTTCTATTCTTTATGGCGGGAGCGCTGCACATCCCGATGGTCTTTCACCGGAATTGATTAAACGCCCGGCGTTCGTTACGACGGTCGTTGACCCTGAATATGGGGCAGGACAAGTCGTGAATTATTTTACTCCGACCGGGAAATTTCATCATCCCGAGATTGAATTTCCGATCGATGATACAAATTTTATTTCGATGAATTTGCAGGAATATCTGCTGACAAGCGGAGATCCGTTTGCAGGGAAATCTCTTTTTGAGGATTTTATTCTGGATTTGCTGGATGAATCGTATTCGCTGGGCACTTTTTATACATCCGGTTACGGGTCTGCAAGACAGGCAATCACCCAGGACCCGCTCATCGGAGCGGTCCGTCATCTTCAATTTGACTTGAAGTATCTGGAAATGCCGGTTGGAATTTGGGCGCTTTATCATTCATTTGACATTTCGAAATATGATTTTCTTTCGGTTCCCGTGCGTCTTGGGAAAGGAACGCCCAAAGGGACGCGCCTCAAATTCGAATTGAAAGGGCTCGGTGAAATATTTGTGACCGATGAAATCACTGAGGAATGGACATATCTGAATATCCCGAAAACCGCTCCGATGGGAGCGTTAACCGAAATCGCGGTTTCAATTCTTTCACCGGATGGCGGGCCGGTTGCCGGTGATATCTATATCGGGCCGCTTTCTTTGATGAAAGTTCGAAGCACAAAAAGTATCGATTGGAAAAGTCTCGTAGGAAAGACGGAATCTGAAATCCGGATGTTGCTGATTCAAAATGCAAAAACGCAGCCTTCAGGCGGAAGCGCCATTACGGGAGAAGAGGTCCTCGAGAATTTTTCGGTGGATGCGGACGGAAAATTGGTAAGCGGAACCCGGAAACTTGTTGACGGTAGCGTTCAGTATTTCAAAGACGGCCACTTAACAAAATGGATTTTCCCGAATGGCCGGACGATTGTTTATGCAAATGGACTTGCTTCATACATTATTGATCTTGCTCGCGGGAAACTGGAGGAAGGCAAGTTCTATTATGACCAGGATTTGAGAGGAAATATCCGGCAATTCATTGTGGAAGATAACGACCGCAGGCGAGTATTTGGCTCTGACGGAAAGCTTCAGTCGATTAATGATAAAGGGCGAATCATCAATTTTGAGGATGGGAAGATTAAGTCCATTGTCCTTTCCAATGCAACACTCACGAACCTTGAATTTGCAAGCGATCAGAAGCTATTAAGTGCGCATGTCGCCATGTCGGATGGGTCGAGCTTTGACATTAATCAAGGAGGTGATCAATTCGTTCAATATCCTGATGGCGTGAAAGTGTATTACCGGGACACTTATATTACGGCGATTGAAACTCCCCAAAACGGACGGACGGAATTTTCATATCAATTTGATGCGGCCAGGAAATTAATCGGTGTCACCGCGACATTTAACGGCCAGGCTAAATCGATGATTGAATTTATTCAGATGGCAGGACGCGAAGTCGAGAAATCGTATTTGCTTGATAAGTCACCGATGGAAGTGATTCCGATTTCAGGGATCTATGGATTTAACGCGAATCCAAACGACTTGAGTGTTGCGACTAAAGGTAGTTTCGGAGATGGCGCTGCGATCCGATATCAGTTTCAGTATAAAACCATCACCCCGGATATTCTCGGAATGGTGTTTTCTCACAAGGATCAGCCGATTGAAGTATCGGGATATGATTTTCTCGGGATCACACTCATGCAGGATTCGAGCATGACATGGGGCCAGGATTTCGAGCTGAAACTCAAGTCTCCGGAACTGGCGACACGCTACGTATTCGAAGTCGATAATGCGCAAAATAGTTATAAAACGTATGTGTTTTCTTTAGACGGGAAATCAGGAGAGGAAGGCGAGACGACACTTGAGGTGATTCGCGATCCGGCCGGTCTTTCGAAATTAGGGCAAATCTATATTAAAAATTTAACCTATTATTCGGTTCGGCGAACTGAAAAGCCCCTTTGGGAAACGATTCTCAATATTACGGGAAATGAAATCCAAAGCCTGAAGATTGAGACGGAGATGCTGACGGCGGTTGGAGCGGACATCGCGCAGCGAAAGGCGATCACGATTACAGATATACAATCGATGCTTGACCTTCCGACTAGCATTTCCTATGTGGAAACGGGCGACGGAAAAGATTTCGGGAAAGTGAAAAAATTCGTCAGATTTGACGGCTCTCAAGTTGAACTTGAGAACAATATGATTAAGAAAGTTATTTTGCCGGACGGGACAGTTAACGAATATCAGACAAACGTGAATGAGACGCATGCCGAGATCGAAGGCGGCCTTGCCAATCTGTCCGACAAGGGATCGATGGATTACAAGTACGGCGCGCTCCGCAAGGTGACGCAATCAGACGGCCGTGAGTATGAATTCTCATATGAATATGATGATGCCGGTACTGAAACTACGCTTGTGAAAGATGAACTTTCCGGAGATGTCCGGAGGTTTCAAGATGGAAAACTTTTGCGGTCGGACACAACGCAGGGGTTGAAAACTAACTATCAATATGCGAACGGCGTTTTGATCGGTGCTGAGATTGCGTATAAAAACAAGGTGCTTCAGAGCAGCCAGTATCATTTTACGGATGAAGAAACGCAAGTCACGGATGAGGATGGAACGACATGGTTTTATGACAAGAACGGAAATTTGATTAAACACATTACAAAAGACGGTTACTTATACACGTATTCCGATTTTCAATTTTCATCGTCATATCCATATATGTGGAAAGACGATTATAAACGAGCATTGATTGATGCGAAGGATTTGAGGGCAGTTACCTTGTCGGGCTTTCAAGCAGCTGACGGATCCCAGATTTTATATGGATTCGATAAGGGGACGAAAGGTGAAATAAAATTTGCCAATGGTGATCATGGCGTCAATCTTGAATTTGATGAAGAACTTAAGATTAAAAGCGGCCAGATCCAATTTGCAAACGGGATGATTCTTGAAATTGAAAATTACTTACCTGTCCGCGGCAGGCTTGAGACCGGTGAGCTTTTCGACGTGCCCTATCCCATGGATTATCCGGTCGCGTATAACCCGGAATTTGTTCAGGGAGCAGACGGCGGCTATCTCGGATTTAAAACCTATCGAAGAGTGGAGCTTTACAAATATACGGGAATATTCCGTCAATTTGCCGGGTACGCTTACAACAAATACACTTATGACCGGCAGGGCCGGTTGATTAAAGTGGAGACGCCGCAGGGAACGACGGATGATATTACGTATCAGACGAATGCTGCCGGAGAGGCGATTTCATATTCTGTTCATCGAAAAAAACAATTTTCTTATCAAGGTGTGGCATTCCCAAAACCCATTGAGTTATTAACGGATGGTGGTTCGCAGCGCTTAATGGATTCCGGCAAGGAAGTTGCCCGGCACGATGGAGACGGCTTTTTAGTGGCGGTCTATAAAGAAGCGGAAGGGCAGTGGCTTTCTTTTTCCGGCACATTTTCATCCGCTGCCGATCGACTGGGACTGAAGAACTTTCTCGAAAACATCAAGAATGGCGAATATATGGTCCTTGCGGTCAACGATCCGCAAATGAATCAGATCAGAAGCGATATCTCCAGTTTACTCAAAGATATGGGAGCGAGGCCTTTGACTTTGGGAGACGCGGAAAGTTCCGGCGGAAAATATTTATTAATGGGAAATAAAAACTTCTTGGATGGAAACGGGCATCAAGCCGCAAATAAAACTGATTTATCAAGCACGATAGAATCCGAGGAGGAAATAAACAAGCCGATTACAAGCGATTCAAAATGGAGCAATAACCCTTTGATCGTTAAAACTGCGGTTAGCGCGAATGACGCATACTCGGCATTTATGGTGGCATACCAGAGCCTGAAGCCATCCGAAGATATACAGAAATCGGCGGTTTATGGCGGCTCGAATCAGATGATGCTCGCCGAAAGGTTAGACGGACAAAGATCGTATTATCAGAATGGCCGGATTAAAGAAGTGTTTAATGGAGATGGGAATTTGGTTTATTCGTATGAATATGTTTGTCCTGTAACTTGCAACAAACCGGAAGATTATCTTTTAAGTAAAGTGAATATGGTGAAAGCAAGACAGGATTTGGTGAGTGACGAAATAGAGCAGCAACATCAAATCGAGCAAACAAAGTATGACGCGCTTCAAAACCTTGCATGGCAGGATGAGGTTGCGCGAGCGCAGATTCAGGAGAACCTTGATTCCGGAATTGCTGCAATAGACGGTCAGATTTCAAGCTACGAAAGCCAGAAATACCAGGAGATAAAGAAATGCAAAAACTTTATGGGTTTCAAGTATGGCTGTCACGTCGAACGGTTCGAAGTTCCCGGGGTTCAGGACGCGATTAATCAGCTTCGTAGTCAACGGACAGAGCTTCTTCAGACGGCGGAAACACAGCTTTCGCTTATTCCCGGGGAAGTGGATGCTCGGAAACAGGAGATAGAAAATGCGATAGCGGATCGGCTGATTGAACTTGGAAATCAAAAGAAAGATATTGAACGCGACATTCTGAAACGCGAAGTGGAGCCGGTTCTTTCCGATTATTACCGCCGTATTTTAGGGCGAGATCCGTCTTCGGCAGAACTTGAGTATTGGACGGACGATACGCTTGCGAAATATCAACCGAATGCGGCTGGAACAAATACACCTTCGGTTGATACGACACTTCTTTATAGCAGGTTAAACGATCCTTCCGCAAATTCCGAAAAAACGCGACGGTTGAATGAGAAGCAGGCGATTATTAGCGGGGTTCGTACATTTCTTACAAATTATGTCACGGCACAGTCGGCCGCAAAAGAGGCCATGCTGAATCAACTTAAATTACAACCGGGCGACGTAGTCGATTTAGATTCGACCGATGTCAGCGAGATTCTTGCATGGCTTGAATCACGAGACCTGCATTTCGGGCAATCGGCCTATTTAGCGCTTAAAGAAATGCTCGCATCACGAGGAATTAATGTCGCAGCGGATGTGCTCGGGAAAGAACTGATTTTGATAGATATTTTGATGGGGCTGATTACTCGATTTTTGACAGGAGAGCTTGTTTTATCTGCATACGCAATGATGAAAGTGGCAGCGATTCATAATGATAATTTTTCGACTGTCCAATATACCTACGCCGATTTACTCAATTTATATCGTACCGTATGTCCGTCGTCTCAAACGCCATGTTCTTTGAGAATCATAGCGCACATAGCGAAAGATCATTATATACAGATTACGAATGTCACGGAGACGGAAGTTTTTTATCGGGAAGTGTCAAAGGGTGAGAATGGGGAGGATTTAACAATAGATAAAGATCAGTTTCTTGAAACATGGGATGTTGATGGCAAAGGCGGCTATTTAATTGTTCCAACGGAAAAGGTCATGTTGGGAAAAGAAGTTTCTAAAGAAACCGCATTGAAAATTCAAGGTGCGTTTCTTCCGTTTCTCTTCTTCGTTATTTCGTTCGTATTGACGGTAGCAAGCGCTGTTGTGTCGATATTTAGCCCGACATGGGGGAAGATCCTGGGATATGCAGCTCTTGTCGCTGGAATTATTGGAATCGTTGGAAGCGTGGGCCAATGGGTGGTTAACGGAGTGAAAATGGCCTACAGCGCGGTTGCCCAGCAAGGATTTTTCGGAGCACTCAAATCCGGATTTGCAGCGATCGGCCATCAGATGATGCAGGCAGTTCATTATGTTGGACGGTTTTTCCAGAATGCATTTCAATTTGTGAAGAACGGATTTTCGGGAGGATTTAAAACGCTCGGATCTGGAATTATGAAAATCAACACGTACCTTGCTCATCCCGAGATTGCGGGAGCAGGAAGTGCGTCGGCAAGATTTTCCGTGGAGCAGATAGTTTCAAGAAATATTATTGCTGCTAGTTTGAATTATAATTTATCAAAAGGGTTTGAAGGTTTTGGATTAAATAATACATTCACTCGTTTAGCCAGCGCATTTATCGGATTCGGGGCAGTCGGGATAGGTGGTAGTACTTCCAGTTTCATTCAAAGCGGACTTCAGGGCTTAATGCTCCAGGGCGTTTCAGAGATTGGTTTAAAACTTGATTTGCCGCCACCCGTTACTCAAGCTTTGTCTTTGGTTGGAAGTGCTGCACTTGGCGCTTATTTCAACCCGAATCTCACCTTAAAAGCCGCTTTAATCGATATTGCCCCACAAGTTACCAGCAAACTTACACTCGGAGGAATTGAATTTATTGGCCGCTCCATGGGCTTAAATCCACGGATCGCTCAGCTAATTGGTCTGCCTGTGAGTGCCATCGTGGGCAACCTTACCGGCCGGTTTTCAGATGTTGTAATTGGCTATCGCGATGACGGAACCGCCATCTATGTAAGCAATCCATACAATGAAGAATCGATCTGGAGCACACTGAAAAGATCGATCCTTAATGAGGCTACACTTAGTGGAATGGTTAGCATCGGATCATCGTTGATCGGAGATGCTCTTGATGTAAATCCTGTACTGATTTCACTTGGGTTACGTGGACTCGTTGGCGGTGTTCAGGGGTTGACTGATACGTTAGATCAACGAAATGCCGGGGCAAGATTTCTTGTCGGGATGACCGGAGGTCTCAAAGATACCGTTGAAGATTTAGTTAAACTTGGTGGAAAACATCTGACTTTAACAGAAAAAACTTTCTATCTGTCCCAGCTTGTCACCTTCGCTACGCAAAAAGGAAGCCGCGATATTTTTGACTTTTTCGAGGAGTATGCAAATGACATTATTGGTCGCAATACGGCTGAAGCAATTCTTAAATCTGGACACAATGTAAGCGAGTATTTCAAAGCCAAACGGCAAGCAAAAGATTTTACTGTGACAACGCTTGACAACGTTTCCGTTCATGAATACACGGTCGGTGATAGCAAATTTATCTTAACCGAAGATGAAACGCAGTTGCTTGCTCGTAAATTTGGGAATCATATGGAGAAAGGCGAATATGTTTTTGATAAAGACGGAAATTATCTCCTGAGAAACGGAGAAGTCGTATTTACAAACGGGAGTGAAACCCTTCATTTAACTATCAGAGAGACTGAAATCGTTCAGATTGATATGGTTCAAAGCGGCGGTAACTCATTAACATTTTTCGGGACAGCAGATCAGCCGCTTGTACTATCGAAAAATCCGGAAGAAAGTTTCAAGATTGAATCCGGCGTGCTTCGGAATTGGGATACCGGGGAAACAAATTATTATTCAGATGGGAAAATTACAGCAGTGCAGGACACACAGTTTATTAATTTCACTACTGCAAGCGCTGGGCCTGTTGCTGGAGCAATCCAGATGGCGCAGTATTTTGATCCTGAAGGAATGAATCAAGGATTTGAGATCCATATGGATGAAGGATTGCGAAATGAAATGCTAGATTTAAATCAATCTGCGATCAATGGTGTGATGTCTTCTATCGTGGACCATCAAACCGCTGAAACGACAAGTGGGAGTTCATGGATTGAACAAATACAATTAAAACAGCAGGATCTTTATAACGGGGGCATAGAGGCGATTCACAAAGTCAGATCTTTTCTTCAACCGGGATATGATGCGTTAAAAGCACAGATTCCGATTCTCCAAAATGATCTATCCCTTGACTTGTTGGAGGCGTTTGCAGTTGGCGTGGTGGACACTGTCCTGATTGGGACTGAACTCGATGACATTTTTAATGAATATGGGCAATTGAAAAATAATTGGCGAGAAATGTCATTAAATGAAAAAACTATGAAAGGCCTTTCGATTGGAGGCCATGCTTTTAACGAAATTATGAGAGGTTTCCAGTTGATGAGCTTTGGGTTGTCGATTAGGTCGGTTGGCAAAGCGGTTGTTGGAACTGTTGATAATACAATTGACGATTGGGTAAGAATGATTTTAAAAGATCCAATGCATCCAGATGCCAGTAAATTAGATGATTTGTTTAGAAACGCAGAGTTTGAAGCGAAATGGATCAATCAAGTAGATTCTGTTCATGACTTGAAGAATGTCGCAAATAGACGACTTGTTGATTATTCTAAAGCAAGGAGTAAAATATTCAGGCGGGATGCTGTCGAAGTGAACAAGGCGTATCCCGAAACGTATAATCCAAAACCGCACAAACCGGGATTTCCGGTCACAGAATATGTTCGCTCTGGGGCTGATTTAACCGCAGAAGGATTTATGAGGATTCATGGTGAATCAAATACTGTAGGTACTTGGCTTATGAGGAAAACAGATTTTGAGGCGCTCAAATTAGAAGCTCAAAATACAAATAGAAATTTTGCCGAGCTATTGCAGGAACGGCTTGCGCTTCCAACCAAGCCAACAATGGTTTCTGACTTTGTGCCATCTCCAGACAGAGCTGTTGCTATCAGAGAATCTACAGTTAACCCCATTTTTTCAGATTCTCCGAATCAAACACAACTTGAGATTATGTTGGAAGACGAAGCGGAAAGAGAATTCCTTAAAGATTGGTTTAAAAACACGAGGTCATTATGATCAGAGATATAAAACAAGAAGAAAATGCTATTCGGGTATCTTCAGATAAAGGCGAAGAAAAAATACATTTTAAAGTGAAGATAGATAAGGTAATACAATGTCAGGACTCAGTTATAGTACTGACGGCTGCGTTTGACCCGAAAGAAGGGGCAAAGAATGTGCATCGATTCGATGAAAGCGGGGCTAAGGTTTGGACGGTAGAAGAACCTGAAGGGATAAAGGGCCAAGCAAATGCTTTCACAAATATTTGGCTAACAGAAAAAGGAGAGTTGATGGGATATGCTTGGAGCGGCTTGGCCCATCAAATTGATTTTCAGACCGGAAAAATTTTATCGACTAGGCTTCTGAAATGAGGTAGGACATTCAGCCAAAAGTGGGAATCTTCGAATAGCTAATTATATGGGGAAACTCGATGGCTAAGTGAAAGGGAATAGGCAATGGTTAATTTCCAGAGTGAAAAAAATAAAGCATGCTTAAATTATATAAAGCCTAAAAGAAAGGCTGAAAGTAATTTCGCAGATAGCATTGAGTGCGACCCAAAAGCTACCCGGAAGTCATATCATGAACTTGGAATGTATGAAGAAGTCGTGAAAATGTTTTGGGATGATATCACAAAAAAACTTCCATGTGATTGCAGGTGGATTCTTTATGGGCGGCCGGTTTTAGTAAATCCTAAGAATGGTATAGTGTTTGGTTTTATTTTTTCTAATGTTTCATTTGCGTTTCGTTTGCCACAGGAACTGAGAACAGATGAGACTACGAAATATGGACACACAAAACAAGAATTGTTTCGTGAAGGTTCCATTGATATAGTTGATATCTTGGGTCAGGATTGGCTATTGTTTTATGCTAAAGAACCAGATGTGGTATCAAGAACGTGTGCTATTGCTTATAATTACACTAATAGTTTACAATCATAATCAATCTCGATGTGCGCTCGAATGAGAGGAGTAGAATAATCATGAAACTTTGGCAGATTGGATTATTGGTTGTCATTATCACAAGTGTTGTGAATGGATTTCTTGTGAAATATGAAGTCGGCGGAATTATTCGCGAGTTGGCAAGATTGGTAATCCTCTTGGGGCTTGGTCTTTTGATTTACGGATTGTTTAAACGCGCAAAAAAATAGGCCATTTTTTTCATGAGAAAGGGGACTTTCGATAAATGACGAATAATGAAGAAAAACTAAAATTGATGATTGTGGAAGATTGTCCGGATATTAGGGAGGTATTGCACGACGCCTTAAGTGAGGATTATGAAGTCGTCCTGCCTCTTTCAGAAGAAGAAGTGATATACTTTTTTAAGCAGACAAGTCCTCGCTTTGTGGTTTTGGATTATATGCTTTGGGACGGTTGCCGGGGAGATCAACTATTAAGGTTCATGAAAGACATCAATCCTCAGGTCATTGTGATTATGCACACCAGCTGGCAAGAAAGAGGTTTTAAAGAAAAATTGCTGAAGCAAGGGGCGCATCGTTTCGTAGAAAAAAGGGGTGATAGTATTTCCGAATTAAGAATGATCTTGAGAGAAGCCGCCTAAGGACCTCCCGAATTTGTCGTGTTAGCTCATTCCGTTGAATTGGAAAAAATAGTTAACAGGGCGGAAGTGTTTGCCTAATCTTTTCGCTGAGTGGTTCAGGGCATGGTTTCAATAAACAATCGTCAGCTCCAAGCGATTTGATTTCTTTCACAAAGTGGCTGCTTGCCGTGACGACATAAACAGGGATATTTGGATATTTCTGTTTCATAAAGACAAGGATGTCTTTGCCTTGGATTTCGCCCCGAAGCCGCCAATCGAGGACGAGAAGTTCGGGTAGATTGTCGGGAATCATTCGCATTGCATCCTCTCCTGAATTTGTAGCAATGACGATATATTCATCCTCAAAAGCTTCGACAAAAGCTTCTGTGATTTTTGGTTCATCATCCACGATCATAATTTTATGCGGCATATGCTTTTCTTTCTTGTTCTGGTTTCTTGAGTTTTACGGTGAATTCAGCGCCGCCATTAATCGGTGAATCAACCTCGATCGTCCCGCCAAGCTGTTCGACTTGATGTTTCACAATCGTAAGGCCGATTCCGACGGATTCTGAATTCTTCTTGGTCGTAAAAAAGGATTCAAAGATGTTAGGAATAACTTCTTTCGGGATTCCGTGGCCTGTGTCGCGTATTTTTAACAAAACCCAATCTTCAGTTTCCGTTGCAGTAACGTAAAGCGTTCCTTTGCCGATCATGGCTTCGTACGCATTATCAAAAAGCCGAAAAAAGACAGCTTGCAGAATTCCCTCACTTCCAAGTACCCAAATGTCTTTGGGAACGGACAGATTAACTTTAATTGCATCTAACTTTTGGCCCTCTTGCATTAACATGAAAAATTTATCGATTTCGCTCCGCAGTTCCAATGCCTGTAATTCAAAATCTTCCTCGGGAAGCGCAAACTGTTCAAAACGGGTAAGCGAGTTCTGAATCCGGCTAATTTCCTCTAACATGGATTTTGCGTGGCTGTCGATTACTTGAACCAGCACCTCTGTTGGTGTATTGCAGAAATGACCGTTTGTTAATTTTTTTAACGTGGTATTCGCGAGAAATTCTATTGTGTGAAGCGGGTTTTTGATTTCATGATGTACGCCTCGTGAGAGTTGAGTAACCGCAGCCATTTTCCGGCGTTGCCCAAGCTGTAAATTAGATCGGGTGACTTCTTTCAGTAACTTGGCAGACAAGAAAAACATTCCGGTCTCTTCCATTAGTGTTTGAAGGAGGGCATCATCATCTTTCGTAAATGCGTCATCAGATTTCTTTTTCCCGAGTAGGAGAATTCCGAAAAGGGTATCGTCTTCAGCAAAAATCGGGACTACCACTTCGATTTTATCACGGCGGAGTTGATTTTTGATTTCAAGTTTCAAATCGCTTTCAACATCGAAGGGGCTTAGGATGAGCGGTGACTTCCGATTGCGAATGAGATCCACGATAAGGTTTGATTCGTTTATTTCGCTAAGAACATGCTGCTTCATGGGGGAACTTAACCTGAATGCGGAACTGTTATTTTCATGAAGATAAAGTCCTGCCCACTCCAATGCCATTTGGTCCGTCAAGAATTCGGTGATTGCGGTGGCCAATGCATGAGTATCATGAATGCTTACGAGTTTGTTGGTGAGATTCTCGATAAGTGAAGTGTAGGTGATTTTGTGTTGAAATAGGAAACTGTTCGTCAGTTTCGTCAGCGTCCTCTTGAGTGGTTCGTAAACAAGCATTGCAAGAGCGATGGATGCTACCGAAAGAAGTGGCAAATGTCTATGAGCAAGAAAATAACCGGCAATGAAAATAAGAGAAGAAACGGCGATATAGATAATCCCGAAAAGAAACCCGAAAATGATCCCTTTTTTAATCATAACTTCAATATCGAAAAGTTTGTGCCGTAAAATCGCATACGCAATGACACAAGAGTAAATAGCGCCGCATGAGGCAGAATATGGGTAAGGTGGAACCGTAATGCCATAGACAGGACAAAAATTAAAGCCTCCGATTCCAAATCCAATGAGAGACGCTATGAAAAAATACTGAAGATGTTTTTTCCGAGACCCTCTTGACGATTTAATTTCATTCCAAAGCCGGACAAGAGCAAGAAGAACATAGGAAAAGAAAAAAAGGAGGATGACGATATAAAGCGGGCCAGCTTCGGTCATGAAATTGACACCAACGTCCGTTCTTGTTTTGGGAATGATGAATGGGGTGCTGAACATCAGAGCAATCAGTGAAACGGCAACGATAAAACCGGTCTTTAGAACAGTACGATTTTCTCGTCCAGTTATTTTAAGGGTAAAGTAATAAAAAAATACCGGAATGAGCATCGCTCCGACATGACAGAACCGTCCCCAGAAAAGTCCCCATGCCGGACTTGTTTGTACTGCTTGAAGAGCCGTAAAGAAACTCCATTGCCAAATTGCGATCGAGAAAAAAAGAAACGAACGGTGGATCGATGAATTGCTTTTCCTCATGTAAACGAAAATCCCGACCGCAAGGGTAACGACTGAAGTAAGAAATCCGGTTACAACGTATGGATGGAGGATCGGATTCATGTTAGGCGGCCTCCCGGATATCAGATTTAAGATTCGGGAAGGAAAGTTTAAAAATTGTTCCTTCGTTGGGACGAGACTCAACCTCGATATCTCCATCAATTTCATTCATATATTCTTTCACAATAAAAAGCCCCATGCCGGTTCCTGAAGTGCCGTTTGTTTGCTTCCGTTTTGTTGTGAAGAACGGTTCAAAAATCCGGTCCATGCGATCTTTCGGAATTCCTGTGCCGGTATCCCTGACAGTAATGACGGTTATTCCGTCATTTTGTGAATTTTCGAGAATGATTTCTCCGGATTCCTGAATGGCCTGTAGAGCGTTTCGAATCAGATTCGCGAAAATCTCGTAAAGCGCATCCGGATCATAAGAAATTTCAAGGGTTTCTTCGATATTTAACCGAATGCTGATTTTTTCAAATCTTTTGTCTTTTGCTAAATCTTGGATCGCTTTTCTTGCCATAAGAAAGGGCTTCAGTCCTTCTCGAATCGAAAGAGGTTTCCGATGCGCAAGGTCCGAAAGATGACCGATGATATGGTTGACTTCCTGCGCGCTTTCGTAAACGCTGGTCATGGTTTTTATGGTTTTGGCTTCGATTGTTTCCCTCGAATCGGGAAGACCGGAATAACGTGTCAGTGTTCTTCGAAGGGTGCTCAGGCGAAGCGCCATCGTATAGAGCGGATTTTTCACCTCATGTCCCACACCGGCAATGAGCGAGCCTGTGGTTGCGTCACGTTCGCTTCTCGATAATTCATTTTTTGTTTGAATCATATCGTTTGCATATTCCGCGTTCCGAACGGCAAGAGAAAGATGCCTCATAAAACTTTTAAGAATTTCAAATTCTTCATCGCGCCACGGTGCGTCAGATTTTTTCCGGCCCGCGACAAAAATCGCCCGCAACCGACCCTTTACAAACACCGGAAAGGCGGCAACCCCGCCCAGTTTTGAAACTTCAGCGGCCGCATATTCTTTCAGTTCCTTCGGGGTCGCAAAATCATTTGTTTTTTTCGTTAAGAAAACCCTAGTTTCTCTTTGAGTCATTTCGTTCACAATGTAAGTTTGGGTTTGCTCAAGGTATTGGACTAGCGGTTTCGTTTGTTGGATCGGGCTTCGTCTGATTCTGCCGAGGCTTGCTTGCAGCTCGAAAAATTGTGGATTTTCATTTGATCTAAAATAAAAGCCAACCCGGTTTAGTTGGAGGATCTCGGCGATTCGTTTGGTTAATTCAAGGCTAAGCTCTTTGATATTAAGATAGCGGATGATGTCTTTTGAGAGATTTCGGAAAATGATACCGGCGTCGTCCTCATGTTGATAAAGAAGCCGGTTTGTCAGTCTAGAAAGTCCGCGTTTTAGGGGGCCGTAAAGACCGATCGCAAGCGCGATTGCGATGACTTGCGCAAGCGCTTCAGACATTCCAATCCAGCGGCTCATCGTTTCCTTGATGAGAAGGAGAACGATTGAAACGACCCCTAGTAGCAGCGTGAAGAGAAGCGAAAAAACGAGTGTGTTTTTAACGAGTTTTTTGATATCGAGGAATCTATGTTTTACGATTGCGATCGTTAATAATAGAGGGTAAATCGCAACATAGGGTGTTGTGACCGGTTTGATGGGAATATCAAAACAGAGAAAGAAAGCGGGAATTCCCATCACGTAACCGATGACCATTGCCCATAAAAAGAGTTTGAGCTGACTCTTACGGTAGCCTTCTTCTCTCAGAATGCCTCGATACAACTGAAAAATGCTGTAGAAAAAATTCAGGAACAAATGGATAGGAATTAGAAAATAAAGCGGGCCCGTTACCGTATAGGCCGGAAGATCGAGTTTTGGAATCGAGCCGCGAATCATTAATCGGGTTGAAAAGAGGATCACAATAAATATCGCTGAGACGAAATAGTTTGCGGTGATTAATTTTTTCATGGAGCGTTCTTTGTGAATCAGAAGAAGAACGAGGTGAGTGACGAAAACGTTCAGCAAAATTGTGCCGAGAGTGAGCATCCGGCTGACCAGAAGTCCATAAAAATTGTCATGTGTCAGGTACATGGTTGCATAAAAACCGGACCACAAAGCGGTCGAAATATTAAAACAAAAAGCAAGAGTGCATGCACGCGACCGCGGATTTGCTTTCCGGACAAGAAAACCAAGCGCGGAACAAAAAAAAGCAGTGAAATAACCGCAAGCCATCAAAAATCGATAATCGCTAAGAAATTCCATTATTTCCGCCTTTTTTTCGCATTTTTGAAAATAAATTTATGTAACATAAAATGTTACATGCCTTTTCCTTATAATGCCCAAAAAGTGTAACATCTTATGTTACACCCCATAAGGTGAAGGGTGCTCTTTTTTGTAACATTATGTGTTACATAAGTCTTTGTATCACAATGTCTTGCGTTTGACATTTCGAAATTCATTGGGTAATCTTCCCTTTAGATTGATGTTCTTTGATAATGACAAACGAGTTAAGCCCTGTGAATCGAAGCCAGCGGTTAAGAGTCATGCGTGAGCATTCAAGCTTTTGGGCCGCATCAGACAATGAATTAGTGGAAATGATCGCATCCGTGATTCTCATTGCAAGCTCCAATTTCTTTTGCTTCTGCCAGCTCATGTCAGCCGGAACTTTTTGATGTGGATTTTCCGGCGGTCTTTTTTGAAGAGCACGTTCGACGGCATCGATTAGCACATCGGCAATAATTGGTTTTGCGAGGGTGTCATAAGCGCCAAGCCGGATCGCATGTTTTGAAATAAACGATGTATGGCCTGTAATAAAGATAATGGGTTTTTTAAAGTCAGGAATACAGTGATTGATTAATTTGAGGAACATATCTCCGTGAACAGCGCAGGGAAATTGCCAGTCGAGAAGAATCAGATCAAAGCGATTCGGATTTTGATGAAGCAATTGAAAAGCTTCGTCGGGCGAAGTGGACGTATGAACTTCGTAGCCAAAAGCGTTTAAAGCATCTTTTGTGGCATCTAAAACATTTGTATCATCATCGATAACGAGGATCTCGGTCATAATGGTTTAGAATTGTAGTTTCTTTACCCTTTTAAAAAGTATAACACAGGAATCATGGATTTCAACTTATCGGAAAAAATTGTGGAATAAGGTGTTTTTAAGGAGGCAAAAGCGGAATTATAAGGATTTGTCCAAAATTCAGCTGGAAGGTTAAAGACTGAGCGGCGGAATTGAGGTGTCTGTGAATGGTGGGGGAACAGAGGGGCAACGCATCAACCAGAAAACAGGATTTAAAGGGAGGTTTCGGACTTGTTCGTTGTTCAAGCCCGGAATGTTCCCAGGTTCTTTATGAGAAATCGCAGGCGTATTGGATCCATGCTCCGCGAAAACTGATTTGCAGCAAATGCGAAAATGAGGTCGTATTTCAAGGGACCGATTTCGCCGGCAATTCAATGCATGAGATTTCCTATATTTATAGCTGCAATTCCTGTAAAGAGGAATATTTCCTGAGAATCCCAATGGACAAGAAATATTGCAGTGTATGCAAGACCGACCGTTACAGAAGCCGAAGTTATCATTTGCGTGCGCCGCTTCCGCTTCATGATCCCACCAATTCCTGCATTCCCGTAGTTATTCAAAAATGCGCTGCGTAAACCTCAAGATTTTCGGTTTGCAATTCATTTTTGGCGGTGGTATTCTAAATATGAAAGAAACCTGCGACGGGAACCAAGTTACTTGTGCGTCTGTTTGGATGTCTCGATGAAAGGGCATTCAAAGAGTCATGAAAGGCACAAAGAAAATCCAGCTACCGTAGCTCGAGTGGGTAACCGCTCGGCTACGGTATTTTTTTGCTTTAAGCAGATTGAATTGATTCACTATGCCGCCATGCACACCTTTTACGACATTTGCTGAAATCGTGACATATTTGCGATACTCCGGAAGGCGTGATTCATATATTTTGCGACATGCCATATGCTTCGGAAAATTGTTTTTTTATTGAAATATCATCACTATCTAACCTCTGTTTTGATATAATTTAGCGGCTCTGAAATAAATGGCTTATTTAAGTAACGATTTGGAAAATATACCAATATGATTCCACTAATAGACGCAATAAGATATTTAAAAAGAAGAGTTTTTTATGTTGAAGGTTTCTTTGTCCTCTTAACACTATCTGCTTCTCTTTATGTCGCCCTTGCAGCTAGCATAGGGCCGCATTTAATGCGTGCCATGAATTGGTCCGGTTATATTTTATCTAAGGAGTTGGCTAGCGTTCTTTTCCTTTTCGGTTTTGTAATTGTTATAATTTCTATCTCTGCGTTCTGGTATAACCTTAGGAGGACCCCGCGAATTACTCATGGTGAATTGGGGGTATTGTTTGCACCATATTTTTCTGAGGCAGTAGCCGATGAAGTAGACAAATTATTTATTCTCATCAAACAAGAACTTAAATCCCATGAATTTGCTAACCGATTTACAGTTCTGAAATTACCTCCGAATATTCCGGTCAATAGTCATGAAGAAGCGGTTAGTGTCTTAGCTAAATGTAATGCAACAGTTCTGGTGTGGGGTGTATTTGATAACGGCGCTACGACTGTGGGTTTTTCACCAATCCGATTTACTTTTCATCATTCGCCAATTATTCCAAGCCAGGAGTGGCTTGATCGTATTGCCGTCCCAATTGCTTGTGGTCGATATCGATTTGAATCCAAAGACGTTCCTGTAGAGAGAGAAGTTTTAGCTAAGAACATAGATTTAATTGCTCGAAATTTGATGGGTTTAGCGGTACTTGTGGCGGGATTGTATGCAGATGCTGAAAAGATTTTTTCCAGGTTATGGATTGATGTCAAAACGTTGCTTGCAAAAGGGAAGGGCAATCTGGCAATTCTTGAAAGGTTCTTTGAACAAATCAAAAGTGATTACACCTTCGCTATTACTGGACAAATCTGTTCTTTATATAGCCCGTATCTTTTTAATGAAAAATTATTTAAAATTCCATTTTCTGATTTGCATCAATGGCTTTTGAGAGCTGACAAAGGTTTGCAGATAAATCCGAGAGATTCGGGAAGCTATATGTTGAAAGCTACGTTCCATTTTCTTCTTGGGCAAGAAGAAAAGGCGATACAGTGCGCGAAACGAGCAAAGCTTTTTGATCAACGTGCCCTGGCGGGAATTAATTTTTCCCTTGCCTTTCTTTATAATTATACAGGCCAATTTAAAAAATCAAGGAAAGAATATAAATTGGGCATGGCAAAAGAAAGTTCATACGAGGAAAGATTGGTCAAAGAATGTTCTTATTTTATTCGGCAGGCGATAGAGAGGTACCCTGAAAAAAAACAACTAAGACTCGCATTTGGCTTGATTGAGTTTTATCGTGGTTGCCGCGAAATTGGCATTTCCGAAATTACGCAATTTATTGAGATTGCTGAGGTTGATGTTTCTTTGAATGAGTTTGTCGTAGAAGGAAAAAGAATATTGAAAGAAGCCGGAACCCAATCGAACATAGAAGATGCTATCTTAAAAGAAACTACTTAATTCTGTAATTTATGCAAAAGATCTGTTTGAGGTCGTACGAAAAGTTAATTGAACTGGGGTATACGTTATGAAGGGATCGTCACTTTTATTTAATCACGATAACCAATGTGGACCGCTTGTCTTGGATGCTGTTGAGGATTTGGCAAATCAGGGCGATGCCGAAGAAAGAGGTGCGGTATTTACGCGGACTGAAGTCGTTAATTTTATCTTAAACTTAGTAGGTTATACGGAAGACAATCTTTTGTGCCAAAAGAAGATTTTGGAGCCTTCTTTTGGTGAAGGAGATTTCCTCTTGCCAATAATTGATCGGTTGCTTGCTGCACGGGGAAGAGCTAAAAGGGAGAAAGGCTCTGCCGAAAATTTATTTGGGGCCATTCGCGCAGTAGAACTTCATAAGAAAACATTTAATAAAACTCGTTTTAGAGTGATTGGTTTTTTGGAACAGAAGGGTATTAAATCTTCTTTAGCAGTTGCTTTGGCGGATAGCTGGTTGTTTCAGGGTGATTTTTTGCTTGTGCCATTAAAAGATAAGTTTGACTTTATTGTTGGTAACCCTCCATATGTGCGGCAAGAGTTGATTCCCCATCTGTTACTCCAGGAATATAGGGGGCGTTATCCTACCTTATATGATAGGGCTGACTTGTATGTGCCTTTTATTGAGCATTCTCTTGAGTCTTTATCAGATGGCGGGGTTTTAGGGTTTATTTGCTCTGATCGGTGGATGAAGAATAAGTATGGCGCTCCTTTACGAAAGCTCGTAGCGGATCATTTCCACTTAATTAATTATGTGGATATGGTAAATACCTTGGCTTTTTATTCGGAAGTTACAGCGTATCCGGCAATTACTATTATTGGTAAGAAAAACTCAGGGCCAACAAGGATAGCTCATCGGCCATCAATCGAACAAGAAAAGTTGAGGGCATTAGCTAATGAATTAAATTTTCGACATCAATTAGCACCTGGAAGTTCGGTGTGCGAGCTTAATCATGTTGTGCATGGGTCTGAACCGTGGTTGTTTGATTGTCCCGCCCAGGTAGAAATTCTGCGACGCATTGAAAAACAGTATCCGTGCTTAGAGGAAATGGGATGCAAGGTTGGCATTGGCGTCGCTACCGGGGCCGATAATGCTTTTATAGATATTTTTGAGAAACTTGATGTTGAAGAAGATTGTAAGTTGCCGTTGGTTACAACGAAAGATATCGTATCAGGTGAAATAAAGTGGCGAGGATTGGGCGTTATTAATCCCTTTGGGTTGGAGGGACGACTTGTAGATTTAAAGAAGTATCCGCGTTTGCGAAATCATCTAGAACAGCGGGAACAACTAATTAAGAACCGACATTGTGCTCAGAAAATGCCAGAGCACTGGTATCGAACTATTGATCGCATTTTCCCTGAGGTTTTGAAAAAGCCTAAACTTTTAATACCAGACATCAAGGGCGATGCAAATATTGTTTTTGATAAAGGCGAGTTCTATCCTCACCATAATCTATATTATATAATGTCAAGCTCGTGGTCGCTTCGTGCATTACAGGCCGTGCTTCTTTCACGAATTACCCGTCTTTTTTTAATGGCGTATTCTATAAAAATGAGAGGTGGGTGTTTGAGATTTCAGGCTCAATATCTAAGGCGGATTAGAATTCCGAGTTGGCAGGATATCTCGACTCATTTGCGTCACGAGCTTATTAGTGCGGGTATAAAGAGAGATTTGGAAGCTTGTGATCGAGCTGTTTTTAAGCTTTATGATTTAAATGAAAAAGAAAAATCGATACTAATGGGGATCGGAGATTAAAATGGCACTCAATTTAGTAGGCTATGAATCCAAGGCTCGTGAAGCTATACAATCTTTTTGGGGGAGTCGGGATGCGGCTCGAACTAAGCAAATGGAATCTGGGAAGGCGGATCAGGGAGAGCGGGCCGGTGTGACTGCTGGTAAAAATATGAATGGATTTGTGGATTTAGTTCTGGATATCGTTAGTGCCAATGGCTTGAATGTCGCGGAGGTCTATCGTGAGCGCGCGTTATTAACTCTTCCGGGTTATTTCCGCCCGACAAAATTGTGGGATCTTCTGGTCATCCATAAGAAAGAACTTGTTGCCGCCGTTGAGTTCAAGAGTCAAGTTGGCCCTTCGTTCGGCAACAATTTTAACAATAGAACCGAAGAAGCTATAGGGACAGCTCATGATTTGTGCGTTGCTTATCGTGAGGGGGCTTTTGGAAAACAGCCGCGACCCTTTGTCGGTTGGTTGATGCTCGTTGAAGATGCGTCAGCTTCAAATACACCAGTGGGGGACAAGTCGCCGCACTTTCCAATCTTCGCTGAGTTCAATGGGGCGTCGTATTTGAAAAGATATGATTTGTTGTGCCAAAAATTAGTGCAGGAGCAATTGTATACATCAGCAGCTGTTCTTGCAACGCCAAGGAACGCTGTGAATGATGGCAGATTTTCTACGATTTCTGATATGACTAGCTTGAAGACCTTTATTACATCACTTGCTGGGCATATTGCGGCAACGGCCGCTCGTCTTAAATAAGCATTGGGTGCGAACTGGGAATCTTGAGTTTGAGACAGTCGGGGTTTGACGAGTAATAATTTGGGGAGCAAATGAGATGGCTGATAGATCATTTCATGTTGAGCTCCACATAATAAAGAAATTGTGACATTCGGTTCGACATACTCAAAGAAAAGCATTAACAGATTGATTCCATCCCGCACCCGGACATGCCGTATTTAATCAAGCTCTACACGATTTTTCACCTGTACGAACCATTCGACTACGCTCCCTCGACATAATATTTACTCTCGGGACCGTAGTCGAATGGTTCAGTTCGGCATGTCCAGGTGCGGGTCTTTATCCTTAAAACTCCCTCCTTTCATAACTTTTTTCAATTTATTTTCAAATATTTTTTCAAAATGCCAGTGTCCTTGATCCAAGGTATGCCTGTTTTGACCCATACTATGAGGACAACTATTTAAATGCATTACAACGACCAGTCTTAAACCTGGTGCTATTACGGCCTTAAAGCCAACAGACAGAGAAAGGAACAAGACGATGAAACAGGAACTAGAAATAAGAGGAGAACGTGGAATTTCTGTGAACGTAATAAACGTTTCCAGGAATTTTTGGACAAGATTTAGAGCATTGTTCGGTACGGGAGTCAGTCTTGGTTTTGTGCTTTTTGTGGCCTTAACCACTCTAACTTTGATGTATCGGGGTTCTAATCTTGCTTGGGCATCTTGGCAAAAACTGTGGGAAGAAGAGACGCCGAAAAATCTGATAATTCCACAGATGCCGAGCGCTCGCAAGGCTCAACCATTTCGTCCGCAGGTTACGTTTCAAAAACCAGCGGAGGATTACCAAGCGAGCCGAGAAAGACGTTTGCTTTTGAACGACCTTTGGGGCCGGTTCAATCAAACGATTTCAACGGCCAGAAGTTTTGCAAGGTAATCCGTCGAAAGGATGCTCTAGGGGGAAGACAGCAAATCTTCCCCCTGTGCGGTTGGGTCATTCCTCCTGATGCAAGGCCGTATGGCAAATATTAAGGAGGAATTTCAATGGATGAATTGCCTGAAGATAAAAAGTCTGAGGCTGGTGGTGACATTGAAGACGGCCTTGAGCCAGCCTCAAAGATTATTGAAGCAGTTGAAATAACCGACCGGGATGTAGCGATCTTTAAGCTTGCGCACGAACACCGTTATCTGGCTTACGGCCAGATACGGGAAGCATTTTGGAAGGGCCGATCCGAACCGGCCAAGGCATGTTACCGGCGAATCGAACGGCTCGTTAATTCCGGTTATTTGCGGAAAGGGTATTCCAAGAAAAAGAGTTTAGACATCTATTTTATCACTGAGAAAGCTCTGGTCATTCTTCGGGAACGTGGGTTTGATTCTGGAATTTCGCTTTATGAACCCACGAAAGACTTTGATCGCTCGATTGACCACGATTTGAAAGTGATCAGTGTCCGCATTCTTTTTCGCGGTCTTGGTCTCGACTCATGGACGAGTGAACGGCTCTTAAGAGCGCGAGACCATTTGCACTCGATTCCGGACGGCGTTCTCAATATTCGCGGAAAGCGAATCGCGATTGAATTTGAGAATCACCTGACCAAAAGCATGGAGCGCTATCAGGAGCTTTTTCATCACTATGGAGAGCAGGAAAACTATCTTGTGCTTCTGGTGATCGTTGACGGAGATACGAAGGATTGGCTTGTGAGGGCACTTGATTACAATGCCAAACGAATATGGATGACAACTTATCATGAACTCATTAATGACAGGGAGGAAGCACTTTTCGAAAATAAGCGGGCCAGTTTCAAACTGAGCCGGCTCTTGTGAGGCCATATGCAAAAGCCTCCGGTAAAACAAGAGTCACTCATCGTCAAGGTCGTCGGAGGAATTTTTATTGGAATTCCGCTTACGATTGCGAAAGGTATTCTGGTTCTTATTCCGAAAATCAAAAGGCCATGGCTTGAAAGATTGATTCTCGGGATTTTGACTGTTCTTTCGATCGTTTGCGCATTTAGCATAGGCGCGTTCTTTGATTTGCTTAACTTGATTTTCGAAAGTGAAGCGATCAATTCGGGTTGGGAATCGAGCATTAAGTTTAGCTTCTTTTTCCTTGTCTACATCGTGATCGCGTTACCCGTCTTTTTGGCCGTTGCTCATCTGAATCAGGAAGCGAAACTGTTCAAGCCGGAAGGCGATAAACCAGAACCTGATCCCGCTCTCATGCGAAGACAAAGGCTCAAATCCGATTATCACAAGATTTATCTCGGTTACGGTTTAAATAGAGGGAAGCCGCTTTATCTGACCAATGATCAACGCCAGATGCATTGCGAGGTTGTCGGGAGCACGGGCACCGGCAAGACCGAATCCGTTCTTCTGCCGATGCTCGCTCATGACCTTGCACACGGTAAGGGTGCAATCATTATCGACGGCAAGGGCGACCTGGATCTCAGAAACAAAATCCAATACATCGTCCACAAAAAGGAACGAGAAGATGATTTTTACTTCTTCTCGTTGAGCCACCCGGAAAAATCCAACACCTATAATCCTCTCTATCGCGGTAATGCGACCGAACTTAAAGATAAACTTATCAACAGCATGGCCTGGAGTGAAGAGTTCTATCGCCGTATGGCAGAGCAGGCGGCGCTTACGCTTTTAAACGCGATCGTTTCGACCGGAAAGACAACCCGTTTTCGTGAGCTTCTTGGTTATCTCACTGACATTAACGCTCTCAAACAACTATCGACTGAGACCAAAGATCCGGTCCTCAAAGAGGACATCGGCAAGATGGTGAGCGGTTTCAAGGACAATCATAAATTTCTGGCAGGTTTAATGTCCGATCTTTTTCTTTCATCGCGAAGCGAATTCTCAAATCTTCTCGATACTGACGAACCTGAAATCGATCTCTTGTCGATCTATGAAAATAATCAGATCTGCTATTTTGCCCTCGATTTACAGAAATACGCCGATACTTCGCGCCGTTTGGGGCGGATGATCATTCAGGATATTCGTTCTGTTTCAAGCCATATACAAGGTCATATCACGTCTTTTAACCGTCATTTTTTCCCGGTTTATATCGATGATGCGTCAAGTTTTCTGGAACTCAATTTCATCGATTTTTTGAACAAGTGCCGTGCAAGCGGTTTTGCCGTCACGATTCTTCATCAGTCACCGGGCGATTTGGTTTATCGGGGAGTTCCCACCTTTGCCCAGCAAGTCATCGAAAACACCAATATCAAAATCATTCTCAGGCAGGATGATCCTTATTCGGTTGAAAAATTCACGAGAATCGCGGGAACGCGCCGGACCATGATTTCAACATATCAAACTCGTGAAGAAATACTGGGGAAAGGTCTTACGGGAGCAGGATCCGTAAGAGAAGGTCAAACCTTTCGGATTGAGCCGGACCTCATTCGGGCACTCAAAGTTGGCGAGGCCGCGGTGATTTGGAAAAACCCATCGCTTTTAACCGAGCATGTAAAACTCGATTTCTTCGGTTATTCCAGTTATCCCTCTGATTTTGTACAAGGCCAAGGCCGAAGCTCGAAGAAGAATGGAAAAAAGCCCCAGAAAGCGAGGGAAGTCGGAGAGAAAAAAGAGGAGCCGAAAACACAGCATGAAAAAGAGCAGGTGTTTGATGAGATTGAAAATCCACTTCAATTCATTAAGGAGCTGAAGAACGAAAAGTAATCGAGCGCTATTGCTTCATATTATCTATTAAACAGACGGGGAAAGTTCTCTGGCCGATCTACGGGGACTTTCCCCATTTTCTTTATATTGCAACCCATAAACAGGAGGTGATCAAAGTCGAACAGAATCAATTTTAAAGTTTCATAAAGTCCATTCAACTTAAAATCAAAAAAGGAGAAAAACAATGAATACCCAGAACGAAAACAACAAGAATCAAAACAAGATCATTAAGGACGTTCCCAGATTCGAGAATGATATTTATCGAATCTGCGCTTGGACAGGCAAAAAGGGTGACCCTTTTTTGGATCTTCATGTGTTTTACAGGAAAGACGGCGGTTTCAAAAAAGCAAAAGAAGGGATGAACATCCTGGTAAAGTTTCGCCGGGAAGTTGCAACAGCGCTCATGACAGCGAAGAATGAGCCTGAACTTCCGATGCCAACCGACGGAAAGAAATGCGAGACACGGCTCGTTACAGCCGTTGAAATTTCCGAGACCCAACAATATCAAATCTCGAAGGTGCGAGGTCCGAAGAACAGTTCTGTTCGGATCTGTTATGCTGCCAAAGGAGATAACGGAAATTTTATTCCGAGCGGAAAGAAAGCTCTTTCCATTCTGGAATCGTCTATTGACGGCGTGGTCGATGCACTTTCGAGCATGGAACCAGACACGGCCGAAAGAGAATCAATGACTCAAGCGGCTTAATCCCGTTTTGAGCATAACCCAGGGGAGAGGTGGTTTTTGAGAACCGCTTCTCCCTTTTTCTATTTTAGGGAGGAAAATCATGGAATCTCATATGGTTCATTCATTTAAAAGAAGCGAAACTGAGGAAATCAGGACTTCGCTCCGGACATACAAAGAAAAGATCTACATTGATATCAGAGTGTTTTGCAAAGGTGAGAAAGGCTCTGATTGGATCCCAACGAAAAAAGGGGTCACGGTGAGTTCGGAATTCGCTTCCGATCTTCACGAAGGGATCACTCGCGCAAAAAATGAATTGAGCGCGAAAACTTAAGTTTCATTTAAACAAAAAAACATATGAAAAAGGGGAAGCATTTTTTGCTTCTCCTTTCTATTTTTCAGGAGGGCTGTTACATGAAAACACTCATTGTGAAAAAAGAAAAACTTGGAATGCACACAAATCTGATTGAGAGATTCAGGCGCTTCGGTTGGCGTGTTGAAGTGAGATAAGGAATCTAAACGGAGATCGGGCGGGAAGAAATTTTCCCGCCCGTTCCCAAAAACCTTCAACATGAAAAAATTATTGAAGAAATGGAACGATAAGGAGGCAAAGCAATGGAATATCCAAAACGCGAAGTACTCAGTTGCGAGCTTTATGACGGATTAAAGAAGCTTCTTCTCAGCCGCTATCAAGGTGTCTTTGAAGTGGGGCATGAGGATGAAGGATGTGCCCTCGTAAGAAGAATTTACTTGGAGCCACAGGAAGGTTGTGTTCCTGAAGAATTTGTCGGGGAAGATCTCCTTTATGCAATCAAATCGAAATACTACGACTTTTTCAGTGTCATCAGGGACAAGGTCGAGAATGAATATCTTCGCGAAAAGAAAATCCACAATTCAGGGATCTCGATTTATGTTGATCCCACATATGAAGATACCACTCACGTGCTTGTGATATTTCAAGACGTTGTGCTTTGTGAACATGATTCTAAAGCATGGAATTTTGTGTGGCCGACCAGCGAGGCGCTTCAGAAGGAGATGGCGAATATTTATTATGACGTAAGAGACAAGCTAAATCAGTATTTCTTGGAAGGGATCCGTTTTGAACAGCAAAAATAATGAAAAGGAGCGACATCATGAAAAAGCTTTATACAAAATTGCAGGACATTTATGTGCTGAATGATCCGGGGGACTTGAGCGGACTTAGGCTCGACTCCTGCGTTGTAGCAAAGAGAAAAGGGCAGCTATACGTTCAATCTCTTGAATGTTTAACTGGAAAAGAGGTTGAAACGGGTTCGGATAGGTGGGACTCAATATTCAGGATCTATAGCGATGGAGAAAAAGCGGAAAAATCTCTGGTTCTTGGAGGTGAGAGCAGAAGCGCGAAATTCTGTGATCTGTGTAAAGATAAGTTGAACGGAATTACGGCGAATTGTTTTGATCGAAATATAAAATCCAAAGGCTGTTCATTTGTCCCGCTTAAAAAACCGGCCGAATTTAATATTGACCTTAACGGTTGGAAGTATCTCGCGCCTACTGACGCAAATAGGTATTCCCCTTTCAGAAAGCCGTTCAGCGCCGAGTATATTGGTCTTGATGCAAAGACAATTGCGCGAAACAAAAATGCCCGGAAAGTGAGAGCAAATTTCAGGGAATGTCTCGAGAACAAAGAAGAAAAATATTGCTCCCGCTGCATTTTTAACGGACTTTGTTACATGAACAGCACGAAAATTGCGGAACATTGCAAGGTGCTGACTGAGGAGAAAACGATCGAGCGTTGCTTGCAGAGAATCCAGAAAAGGTTTGGAAATATTGAGGAATTTCTTCAACTTTTGGCCTATTCGGGACAGGAGATCGTTCATCGACCGTTGAAAGCGTCCCGAAAATCGAGGTGGCTGGTTTCAAGACCATTTGGCCGCAATCATTTTCTCGTGCGCAAAGCCTATGGGCCTTTCAAAATGACGAAAGTCTCAAGGCGGAAGGTAGAGAAAGCGCTCACACCGGAAACGGTCCCTTTAGAAAACCGGGAGAGAATTGCCGCACTTTCATGGTTTTTTATTGAAAAGTATTGTTTAAACGGCAGAGGTTTTTACCGGGGATACCGGGGACGGACCATCCGTGTGCTTTCTGTTCTTCCCGTTACGGGTGGAATTGAAGTGATGTATTACCCTTACGGCTGGCAGCTTAGCCGTCAGACCAAAATCTTTCGTTCGTTCAACGACATTCTACGCTTTGAGCGTTAGTTTTTGTCACAACCTTAGAAAGAGGACACTAACATGGAAAAAGTTTACACCAAGATAAAAGGAACATTTGTTTTCCCAAATCCGGAGGATCTTGATTTTTTGAAACCGGACTCCTGCCTTGTCAGGAAAGAGTCGGAAAAACTTTGTATTACTCCTTTAAGTGAGGTGAAAGGCAAGCCTGTCGAAACATCAGGAAATGGTTATCATCCTCTCTGGGGAGATTTAGATGAAGATCCGAAACCTTATATCCTGATAGATGGGAATATGAGAGATCCCAAATTTTGCGATTTATGCAAAAACAAGCTGAACGGGATCACTGGCAACTGTTTTGACCGTAATATCGCGCCGAACGGTTGTTCCTTTGATCCCGTGGACCATGTTAAAGCGTTTCAGATTTCACTTGATGGATGGAAGAAGCTCCGGCCTACCGATGTGAACAAATTCTCCGGGTTTTACACACCACACATAAACTGGACTGAATTTAATTCCAAGACGATCCGGCGTAACAGGAAAATGCGGATCGTCTCGCACCACTTATGGGAGTATCAGGAAAAAAAGATAGCAAAATATTGTTCACGATGCATTTACGAGGGGACTTGCTGTCTCAATAGTCAAAAAATAATCAAGCACTGTATGGTCACGGAAGAAGAAACGGTAAAACAGTGCTTACAAAGTATCCGGCGTCAGTACGGAAACGCTGAAGAATTCTTAAGGCTTCTCGCTTATGGCGGAAAAAAATTGATGTATCGGCCGAGATATAGAACGAAAGAATCAGAGTGGAGAGTTGCTCATCCACTTAAAAGAAAAAAATTCAAAATCGTTCAGCCCTACCGATATTTCAATGACGGAACAGTTTCAAGCAAAGTAATTGAAGAGAAGGTAATTCCAAGGCCGGTTCCATGCGAGGACCGGGACAAGATCGCTGCACTGGCATGGTATTATCTCAAGCATTTTCATTATCATCTGCTTTGGATTTCACCTAAACTGGGCGGTATTGAAGTCGCGCACCCTACGCGCGGTTCATATTATTTTTTCCGCCGCCAGACTTTTACTTCCTTCAGCGAGATCCTCTACTTCTTCAATCGTTAAGCATTGCGCGTTTTCGTCATTCCAAAACCAATTCATTAGACAACCAATCGAAAGGACTTTTTATGAACACCGCCGATTTAGTAAAAGTACTCAAACAATGTTTTAACGCCAGCGTTACCCCTCTCATCTGGGGTCAGCACGGGATCGGAAAAAGCCAGATCGTTCAAGAGCTTGCCCAAGAACTTAAATATGAATGCGTTGACTTGAGGCTCGGTCAAATGGAAGTCGGAGATTTAATCGGGCTTCCTTCCAAAGAAAACGGAAGAACTGTCTGGCTCAAACCGTCATGGTTTCCGACGGACAAAAGCTCAGGGATCCTTTTTCTTGATGAACTCAACCGCGCTCGCCTTGACGTTCTTCAGGCGATCTTTCAGCTTGTTCTTGAAAGAAGGCTCCATACGCACCATCTTCCCGATGGCTGGAAAATCGTCTGCGCTTCAAATCCGTCCGGAAGCGATTATTTCGTTAACGAACTGGATCCGGCATTGCTGGATCGCTTCATCCACATTCACTTCAAACCTGAAACCAACGAATGGCTCGGTTGGGGAAAAGACACGGGAAAAATAAGAGAAGATATTTCAAATCTAATTGCCCGCTATCCCCATCTTCTGGGAAGTCAGGCAGGAGATCTTCCGTTAGAGGTGCTTCCTTCCCCCAGATCTT
This sequence comes from Candidatus Danuiimicrobium aquiferis, assembly GCA_001804285.1. Taxonomy (GTDB): domain Bacteria; phylum Omnitrophota; class Omnitrophia; order Omnitrophales; family Danuiimicrobiaceae; genus Danuiimicrobium; species Danuiimicrobium aquiferis. The sequence continues at coordinate 27,512 of MHFR01000043.1, read as the reverse complement.
GGGAGATGCTTTCAAGAATGTTAATCGGGCTTGAGGACCGACTCTGGCTCCAATGCGCGATGGGCCTTGTCGGAAAAGAAGCGGCGATCGCTTTTATTGAAAGTTTGAAGAAAGATCAGGAGCTGCCTATTAAAGCAGAAGACGTCCTTTCGGATTATTCCGACGTGAAATCCCGGGTCAAGAAATATTCGACTGGAAAGAAAGCGAGACTTGATCTTTTAAGAATTACGGGGGATGAGCTTTTAAGGATTCTTTCAAAAGAAGGAAAAGCAAAAGCATTGTCCCAGAAAGAAAAAGCAAATCTGCTTGAGTTTCTTGATGAACTTCCGGTCGATCTTGCATTTGCGCTCACCAAAGAGCTTGTGAAGATTCCAGAGATCAATATCTATCTTCACGGGCAGGAGAAATTCTCCGAGAAACTCGCTCAAGCGGTACAGGCAGCCTAGGGAGGGCAAAATCAAATGGGTTACTACACTGATTTTTCGGGAAGTATCGACATGGATGATTTGAAAGAAAAAGACTTGAAGCGTTTTAACCATATTTTAAGGAGCCGTTTTCCGGGCTGGCGGAATGAAGTCAAAATCGAAAAAACAAAGGAGGGCCTCCATATTTCCGTCTTCGGCAACTGGAAAAATTATCACGAAGAACTTGAAAAATTCGCGATGGCTATTGTCAGAGCTTTCCCGGGGCACGTTCAAGGTTGGATTGATGCCTCGGGGGAAGAGCGAGATGACAATTGGGCGCTTGAGATCGCAAAAGGAAAAGTGATTTACGTGGCCTACGAACAGGCGATTAAAAACAAAACCGTATTATTTGATTCAAAGAAAGGAAGACATCATGATTGAAGAAATGGTCGTTTCACTCGTCAGAACGAAACCTTTTTACGCTCATTTTATCCAGCAGATGAACAGGATTGAAACCGAGAGGGTCCCGACACTCGGCGTCAATATCACAAACAGAATCAATCTTTACTATAACCCCGTGTTTCTTCAAGGTCTCGAATTCAAGGAACGGGTCGCTTGTCTTGAACATGAAGTGCTTCATCTTTTAAACCTTCATCTTTTCAGAGGAGACGGCAAAGACAAGCGGGTTTTCAATATTGCCTGCGATCTTGCGATCAATCCATATATTGAGAGCCTTCCCAAAACCGCTCTCCTTCCAAAGCTCTTCGATCTTGGGGAATATGAGACCGCGGAATGGTATTACAAGAAGCTTGTCGAGAACGCTGGGAATCTCCAAGTCAAGACCGCAAAGATGAGTTCAGACATGCTTGATGACCACGATCTTTGGAAAGAGTCAATCGAGGACCCTGAATACCAGCAGGAATTCTTAAGGCGTTCCATTAAAGTTTCGTTGGATGAGACGAAAGATTACGGTTCACTTCCCGGCACCATGGAAAAAGCGCTGAAAGAGTTTCTCGAAAAATCAGGAATTAACTGGAGACGGGTACTCGAGCGATTTCTTATCCATGCGACGCTCTTGAAATCTGTTTTTTCAAGAAAACGTCCGAACCGGAGATTTGAGGAACTGCCGGGTGAGAAGGTAGAACAGAAACTGAAGCTCTTAATTGGACTTGATACAAGCGGCAGTGTCAGCGACAGAGAGCTTTCGCTCTTTTTCACCGAGATCGAGAAGATCAAGGCCCTGGGGATGGATGTCACGGTCGCGGAATGCGATGCGAAAGTGGGAAATGTGTACCGTTATAAATCGCGTCCGAAAGCGGTTTCAGGCCGTGGCGGAACAAGTTTCAGACCTGTTTTTGAACTGGCCGAGAAACTTCGACCGGATGCACTTGTCTATCTCACAGACGGTTGCGGTGATTATCCTGAACGGTCCAGATTTCAGACTCTCTGGTGTATTACGCCGGAAGGCAGTTTTTCAGGATCATTTGGGAAAATGGTGAAACTGCCCGGAAAAAAATAACGAAAATCCGCCCGATTGCGGAATTCTAATCAGCAAACTCGGAAAGACATCCGGACACATTTTTATTCGGGAAGGAGAAAACGATATGAATATGACAGAGTCACCAAGATCAAAACAGAAGATGCGTCAACTATTGAAAGAGCATTTTCGGTATCACACCGGAAATTCATGGAATAGAGCGACCAGTTATGCGCGAAACATCAAAGTCCGTAAGCTCGGTCTTGACCGAGAAACGGAACTCAAGTGTTACGACATGCTGGACATTCCTGAATCCTTTGATGAGTTCTCAGCGATTCTTCACGATTTTGCTATCCGTCATGACTATGCGTGGCAGATTGGTCAAAACGGAAGAAGCGGAGGCTACCTGGTTTTGTATCAGGGCGGTAAGAAAGATTCGGGACATAAGACGTGTTGTACGGACTGTTTTATTCCGACATGGTATGAAACCCGCCAGCCTTGCCATGTTGAAGGCTGTTCCGGAACGTTGGAGCTTCTTCGGGGACCTCTTTGGCAACCATTCACATATCCCGGTCGTGGAACTGATGACGATTGCGATTATGAATCGTGGAGCCATGAGGATCTTCGCCGCCGTTTGATTTTAGTGAAAGATTTTGACAGAACATGTGATTTAGCGGTGGAGTCGTTCATCCATTTTGCAAAATCTCACAAAATCACGGAGGAAGAAGTGATGGTGCCCAAAACAGTGAAAGTGGCTGTGGCAATCTAAACAAATAACGAAGGAGGATTGAGATATGAATTTCTGTGGAATGGCGTGTGACATATTAACAAGAACAAATGACGGCGGGGACCTTTCACCCGAGCATTTGAAATTGCTCGAAAATGCCGTCAATGGATTTCTGAATGAAAAAGGAGAAAGAAAGTTTAAGGAACTTCACGAAGAAGTAACTTCCGGAAAATACAAGAAGCCGTTCCTTCATGGGGTTGAGCATCTGACGATCGACCATGAAGGATACGTCTATTGGAAAGGAAAACACGTGGAGCATTACGATCTTTCGTTTGCCTTTTCAGCGGAAGCAAAGAACCCCGCTCTTGAGTTAGCGGAACGGTGTAAACATTTAGAACGTAAATGTGTTCCCGTAAACGTCAATAGCGTTATCTGGAACTGGAACGAACAGAAGTAAAGAATTTTCAAAAACAAGAATATCAACTTCAAAAAGGGAAGCGGCCTTCGGGTCTCTTCCCTTTTTTATTTTTAGGGAGGTCTTGAACATGGGATATACACACTATTGGTATCGGAAAGATAAAGAAATTGAGCCGGGCATTTTTGCCGGAATCGCCTCAGATTTTCAAAAGTTAATGCCGAGTTTCGATAAATTCGGGATTCAATTGGCTGATGGCGACGGCGAGGGCACACCCACCATCGATAAAACCTTGATTTCTTTCAACGGTCTTGCGAAATGCCATCATCCGGCCACTCACGAGTTGGGGATTGCATGGCCGTCAGAAATTGCAGGCGGTATCGCTAATCCATGGCTTGAAGATGTCAGATCGAAGCCGTGGTTTGGCGGTGAAACGATCGATAAACGGACCTGCTCGGGAGATTGCAGTCATGAGACCTGTTTTTTCCCGAGACTCATCCCGAAGGAGCATTCCGATTATTTCGCTTCACATCCTACGGAAGAAAACGGAAAAGGCTGGCATTTTGATTTTTGCAAAACTGCCTATAAACCTTTATGTGGAGCTCCACATAATGGCTTTTATGTTGAGTAGTTTGTTATGTGCAGTTAGTGGCGGAAGACGTTGCCAGGGTTGGAATTCTTACGCGATTCACTTCACATAATTTTAATGACTAAACGGACTCTAGCCAGCTGATAACATCCTTGTTTCGCTCCATGAATTTCTTCAAATCTACAGATTTTCCTACAGGGTGACACATGGAAAGCGCTTTGCGTTTCATTTCAAGATCGATTTCAAGATAGCCATGCGTTGTCGATAAATTTGCATGACCTAACCAGCTTTTTATTACCGTGAGATCAACGCCGGCTTGAAGCAAGTGCATCGCCGTCGTATGGCGAAAGGTATGAGGACCTGTTTTTTTGCTAGCCAAACTCGGACAGTCATCAATGGCGCCAGCAATCCTTTTCCGAATGATATACCGGATTCCAAATCGACCTAGCGTTTCTCCTCGGGCATTCAAAAAGAGCTTGGCATCCGGTTTGTCGAGTAAGGCACGACCTGTCAAATAGGACTCTAACAAATGGGCGGTCTCAGGCCAAAGGGGTACTTGTCTGGTTTTGCGTCCTTTTCCGGTGATTGTCACAAAGGATGGATGATGCAACTGAATAGCGCCTACCGAAAGGTCGCAGACTTCTTGGACTCGAGCTCCTGTATTGTAGAGTAGGTTGAGAAGCGTGTAATCGCGCTCACCGGAAAATGCATCTCGGTCAATGGCATTGAGAATAGCTTTGACTTCGTTGACCTCCAGATATTCCATGAGGGGATGGGAAGCTTTTTTAAGGGGAATGGAAATAATTTTCTGATATTGACCTACCCTTAGCGTGTCTTTTGTAATCAGGTAGGAGAAAAATGTTTTTAAAGAGGCGAGTCGTAAATTTCTTGTTACGGTGCTATTTCCACGTTTGTTTTCGATTTCTTTAAGGAAATCCAGTACTGCATCTGCATGAAGGTCGTCCAAGCTTAACCGTGTTGCAGATTTGCCCTTGCAATGAACAAGAAATGCGAGGAAGAGTTTTAGAGCGTCTCGATAAGCGAGAATTGTGTTGGAGCTTAATCCACGATGGTGGCTTAAATAGTTTTGAAAAAAATCTTGGATGTATTGCAAGAGTGCGTTTGTCTTTTTCATTTCGGGTTTCTCCTTGTTTTTATTGGTTTCTGCATCGCATGTGCGCCAAATTGTTTAGATGCGGTTTGTAAAACTTCGAGGGAAGGATGTAGATAAACTTGCGTCTTGGTGACATCGGTGTGTCCAAGGTACGTTGCAACGACAGGAAGGCAAGCTGTCGGATCTTTTCCGGAGTGGTAGAATTCACTTAGCCAGCGCGTCGCAAATGTATGTCTAAAATCATGGAGTCTGGGAGGTTTGCCTTGTGCCGTTTTGATGCCAAGTTGCCGTACCAGCTCATGAAATACAATCTGGATAGTAATATAGTTACATCGTTTGGCGCACTCATTTACGAAGAATGGTGCTGTCGGATGTTGATCGTGCCCATATTGAGCCCTTCTATTGTAGTATCGTTCGAGCGCCGCTGTAGACGATCGTGCCAATGGGATGAGTCTCGATTTATAGAACTTTGTCTGACGCACATGGATAATACCGGTCGAAAGATCAATGTCCTCTAGATTGAGTTTTAAGACTTCGCTGATTCTCATTCCAGATACCCATAGCAAAGAAATGAGGCTGGTAAACGTATGAGGGCGTAATGAATCCAATGGCGCCAGACGGCTGGTCCTGCGTAAAATGCTTTGCAGTTCTTCGGGGGTATAGATATGAGGCTCTGTTTTTCGCTTAGCTGGAGGAATTAATTTTGTTTCTGGAATATACGTTTTTGGATTTAGTTGAAAAAGGAAGCGACAAAACTGTCGAATAATCGATAACCGTGCACATCGTGTGGTGGAATGTACATGGCTCATGGTTTCCAAATATCCGACGACCATCGCACGTGTAACGTACTTGGTCTCTGGAAAATGTGCAGCGAGATAACGATCAAAATAACCCAGAACGTACTCGTTTTCGTCCAAAATACGACCGAGCGATCTTTGTAGTTTCAAGTAGCGTTTTATGGCTAAACCAAAAGGACTGATGAAACGTTTTTTCATGACAGCACCTCCGGCCACTCGCGCGCTAAGGCTCTAAGGCGCTGGATGTCCACCTTCGTATATATAAAGGTGGTATCTATATTGCGATGACCCAATAAATCCGCAATGGTTTTAATCGGCGTCCCTCGTTCCATAAGCCGTGTTGCAAAAGCATGGCGAATAGAATGTAAGCCCCCGTGCAGCTTGATACCCGCTCGTTTGAACCAATTCCCCATCGAGTTTCCATATGTGTTTTTTGTGAAAGGTCTCGGTTTCCCTTTAACAATGAGAAACACCTGCGGAAGAAAAGATTGGGGACGACCTCGTCGAATGTAATCCAGTAGTGCTGCTGCAACCTTTTTCTCAAGTGGAAAACACAATGGTCTGCCACGCTTAATGGCTGGGAAGTGAATTACACCTTCTTTCCATTTTATGTCGCAAAACCTCAGACTTAGTGCGTGTTTTCTTCGAATGCCATAAGTAGCTAACAATTGAAGGATTGCGTAATCCCGGCGTCCCAAAGGAGTTCTTCGATTAGGAGCCTTCAGCATTTGTTTCACAAAATTCCAGGGTACGGCTCGCGGAACAGTCCCCAGTTGATAGGTTGTGATAATTGGAACTGCTTCGACGAGATTGCGATTCAAGTAGCCGCGAAGATGAGCAAACCTTAGGAAGCTCCTTAGTGATGAAACAAGATGTTTGCGCATACCTCGACTCAGTGGTCTTGCTGTTTTAATAATGTAATCATGAATCGTATGTGGATGAAGGTTGCAGATCTTCGATGGCAACCCTCGTTCCTTAAGCGCAGTTAGGAATGGAGCAACATTATTTCGGCGAGTTGCAATGGTAGAGTCGGCTAAGGCTTGATGGTCACGAAGAAAGGTTACATATTCTCGGAGTAATTTAAAGGATGAACGGGCTTCTTTTTTGGGTTTGAAATTGAACATAGATACCTCCTGCTTTTTATGACAAAGCAGAAGGCATTGTTCCTTTGATGTCAATTATTATGTGAAGTGAATCGCGTAAGAATTCCAACCCTGGCAACGTCTTCCGCCACTAACTGCACATAACAAACTACTCAACATAAAAACCGTACGACCATGCCGTCACCGCTTTTTTGATCATTGCGAAACAGCATCTCAAAGAAAAAATATGGATCAACTCTGATGGTGAGACCCAGCATTGGGCGGATGCCAGGATCTTGTGCCAGCAAGTCTTAGGGTACGGCATTGAGTTTGAGTTAGACCGCTGATTTTAAACCATTCACTACATTTACATTCAAGAGAGGAGAGGCTGAAAAATGGGAAGATTATACGATATGGTGATTGAAGTTTCCGGATTCAAAACAGAAAGGAGACAAAAAATTCATAAGGCAGTCAAGAAAGAATGGAAAATCGATTCATGCGATTTTCGCGCTCAGGACGCTTTCTTTAGCGGCCAAAATAACCTTTGCGGCGGAGAAAGCGAGGAAGAGTTTGCCGAAAGAGTGGCCAATGCTGTTTGGAAAGCGAATGGCGTTTACTGCGGTGTGGAGGTAAAGGCCACTTATATGGAGGAATTACCTTACGAGACCTATTCCTTCGGAAAAGAGAAGCATCGGGAGTTTATGAAAAACTTAAAACGAAAGTCAGGGCAGGGAAAAGAATAATTCTTTTTCTTAACAAATTTCAAAAACGGGATGTGTTTGCGCACATCCCGTTTTTTATTAATAAGGAAGGAGCTGATGAATCATGTTCCCGATTTTAGTAGAGACGGAAGATGTTTCGTATTTTACAGACCAACTTGAAAAACTCACCGGAAAACCAAGAAGTTATTGGGCACATGTTCCGCTTAAAGTGCTGAAACGGATTTACATCAAAGAAATTCAAAGGAAACGAGGTGAATATTCATGAGTTATTTTGAAAAGTTTATCATCTTGTTTCTCGCGATGCTTCCGTTCGCGGTCTTATACGCGGTCGTTGAGCACTCGCGGGAGCAAAAGGAGTTTAGGAGGTGGCTTAGAGAAAGAGGCTGGAAATTTGAGAAGATGAAACATTGAAGGATTGATCGTTGAGTTCTAATCGTCAACAAAAGAAAAACACAATACGAGGCATCACGCCTCGTTTTTTATTTTAAAGGGAGGACACAAACCATGAAACTCGAAGATTTAGTAAAAACACTTGAACAAGAGAAATTAAGAAAATTTGATTATTTAATTGATTCCCGGGAGCTTATGGCAATTCCTGAGATTGGGGAACATCACGCCATTGGTTTCAGGGACGAAGATAAATTCCGGGAAATTTCCGGGACTTCCCGTTTCAATTTGATGCGGGGGGCGCATCGCCAGTTTGCGCAGAAGCTTGATATTCCGGAGAAATATTATGACAGACTTCTTCTTCATCCGGACGCTTGGGCTTTCAACGTGAATTGGTGGTTTGAAAAAGAGCCGAAACGTTTATTTGTGAGAACGTTTCAGGACCATGGAGATACCTACGGGATTATCCGGGCCGTGCTTTCAGAAAGGTATCGGGTAATTGACCATATGGATGTGGTGCTCAGCGCTCTTGAAGAACTTCGGAAATTCAGCGGAATTCAGATTGAGTCTTGTGATTTGACTGAAGAACGAATGTATCTTCGGGTGAGTCACCCGGGCGTTCATGCCGAAGTGAGACCCGGTGATGAAATCCGGGCAGGGCTCATTCTTTCCAATTCCGAGACCGGGATGGGAAGTCTTTATGTGAAGCCGAGACTGCTTCGTCTGATCTGCAAAAACGGAATGGTGACAGATTTAGGAGTTGAGCAGATTCATTTGGGTAAGAAGCTGTCTGAAGAGTTTCTTTATTCGGATGAGACGCAGCGGCTTGAAAATGAGCTCATTTTCCGGAAAGTAAAAGACATGGTCACATCCATCTTTTCGCCGGAAACTTTCAGGAAGCTCGTAAGCCAGCTTCAGGAAGCAACAGCGGTTGCCATCATGGAACCTGAAAAAGCGATTAAGAACATTGTGGCCCGTTATTCACTTACGGAAACCCACAAAGAGGAAATTCTGAAAAGCTTTATTGATGAAGGCGATTCCTCGAAATACGGTCTGATTCAGGCCGTAACTTATATCGCTCATTCGGAAGAAGATCCCCAGGAATCCACAAGGATCGAAGCGATCGGCGGTGATATTCTTGAAATGAACCAAGAAAACTTTCGTGAGCTTGTGAGCGTTCCACAATAATGACGGTCTATGAAAAGGCGAGAGGACACTAAAGTCCCTCGCCTCTTTTCTCATTACAAGATCAAAGAGCCGAAAATAAAATCAAATGGTTTGAAACAAAACTTGAAGGAAGGTGAGAAAAAGATGAAAGTTATTGAATTTCTGGTAACTGAAATTAAAAAAGCCGTAGCGTGGAATGGAAGACTGGCAGTTTCATTGGCCTGGTGGGTATTCGGAATAGTTCTCCGGTTATCATTTATGGGTGCATTCTTGTTCGTAGCCGGAGGAGGATGCTTTATTTTAAAGTCCTACCTCGCAGGTGTAGACAAGAAAGCGCCTGATAAACAAGTTATGTCCGGCGCGCGGCAAAGTGTTGAAACCGGATATCGGCAGTCGCCGGAACCGATGTCTTATCAACAAAAAAGCGAAAACATTGAAGATCAATTGCGTGACGGAGGATCACGGATAAGATCGTGGGATTACACCATCCGTTCGGTTAAACGCGACATTGAAGACTGGTTCAAAAGGCGGTAAATGATGGGGCGGCATGTCTGATTTCATGCCGCCCCGAGTGCGACGCATCCCACCTTTATCTTAAAATAACGATTTTTTTTTGCCCAAAACCGGTCAAAAAATTCATTTTTTTTGTGCTTGAAATAAGCGAAATCATCGTGTAATTTAATCATTGCCCGGCAATCGGGCTAGCTGAAAAAGCAATTCGCTTTTTCGGATTGAAGCGTTGGATGATATAAGGCATCCACGCGTGACAAAAAAACATGTAGTCGGAGGAGAGGTAAGCGATCAATTCGCAATGCCTCTATATATGCAAACTACAACTCAAGGCCGTGTGAGAACGGACACGGCAACGCGGAAGATTGTCCGCGCAAGAGTTGTGGAATGCCTTCCGATTTCTTTTGTTCCACTCACAAGTGACCTCCAAGTTTAATCTTCTGACCATTTCCGGATTCCGTCCGGAATTCTAGACCGCACAGTATCTTCCTCTCTCAGCTTTTTCAATTATCTCGATTTTTAAAAAAATCCAAATCGGAAATTCCCCCACAAGGGGAATGGTGTATCTGCATATTTTACGATTTTTAAAACCACGTTTCTTTTTTTGAAATTTGGTTTCACAACGGACAACTTCCGGGTTGCCCGTTTTTTTGTGTCTTTGTCCGGTTCTCCGTACGGCGAAAAGGAGAATCGAAATGGCAAAACACAAAGAAAACGAAATCAAAAAAAACAAAACTGAGGTTCACCCGAAATATTTGAGGTGCAAGACAAGGGTCAGAATAGTGGATTTTATGCGTGTCGAAGATACGTTGGGTAACTGTCCACTTGCGCCTTTTGATCTTGAGGTGAAAGACAAAATTGCCTGCGCTGCAAGTCCTTCCGAGGAATTGATTCAAGAAGAAGAGGCGCAGGCGCGAGCGCAAGAGGTTCGAAATATTTTAGCGAATCTGATTGATAAGGCTCAGTTGACGTCAAATCAGAAAGCTTGTTACGACATGGTTTATATCGAAGAACTTACAGACCCTGAAATTGCAGGGCGTTTAGGAATCGACAAGCGGAATGTTCGCCGGCTCAAGCAGGCAATCTTCAAGGCTCTTAAACGGGTTTATGAAAAGCAGTGTCTTAAAGATATCGCTGCCACTTATAAACTGAAAGACAAGCAACGTCTTGTCATTTCTCTTTATTGCGACGAACAACTGTGTCTTAGAGAAATCGCAAACAGGCTCAACATGCAGGTTTCATCGATAGAGAGCATGCTATGTAGACTCCGGAAAAAGATTTTTTAAACTATTTTTCCAAAATGCCAGTCTCCTTGATCCAAGGTATGCCTGTTTTGACCCATACTATGAGGGGAGATGCCACCCACTTGATCAGCAGATCATGCCGCATGCATTTTTAGCGGCCATCTCCCAGGGCCATGGTTCAAATCTCCCCTCACTTTAGCGAGGAGGAACCGAACAGTGTTCAAAAAAAATATCAGTCAAGGATTTCAAAAAGCATTCATCTTGGGATGTCTTCTATTTTTTCAGGCCCAAATAGCGTTTGCGGAAGCGACGTCAGAATCGGATTTGGGAGCATTTCTTGAAGGAGTAGGTGACTTTCTGATCAGGACAGTCGGGCCTGCTGTGCTTGTGATCGGAATCGCGGTGGCCGGGATAGGAATGGCTCTCGGAGACGAACGAGCCATGTCTCGAGGAGGTCTTGCGGCGGCCGGAGGAGCTTTGATTTTACTTTCAAGAGCCATTCTTGATTTTATCTCACACATTGCGCGTTTTTAGGAGGTATCAAGTGAAAACTGTCAAAGGGTTTAACAAGGTTCAGAGCAAAAACAAAATTTTCGGATTGGAGTTTCTGGATCTTTTGGTGTTGCTTCTGATTTATTTGATTGTGTTTGTTCTTTCAAATAATCTTTTAGTGAATCTTGCGATTGTTTTTACGGCTTACTTTTTTCTGAAATTTTACAAAAAAGGAAAATCACCTCACTGGGCGGGATCCGTGATCCGGTTTCTTGTTCGGCCTAAAAAGTATCAGCCCAAACGCGAACTCGAACAGGAGATTTTCCAATGAAAACCAACCTTTTGATCAAAACCCGGGATCTGATCCAAAGAGAGAAAAGCCCGTCGTTCTTAAAAGAACTTGATTTGTATTCCGTTGAAGAAGGCGTCTTGATCGGCGTGAGCGGTTCGATGGGGCGTGCATTTCAGTTTGTCGGCCGAGACCTTTTGCTTAAAAGCGAAACCGAGATCGATGACTTTGAACGGAGAATGCATAAATATTTAAACGCTTTGCCGGAAAGGGCGACACTTCATTTTGTAGTTCGTTCTGCGACCGGGGATGATAGTTCACTTCATGAATACGCAAGTTCCATCCAGGTCCAAAGTCCGCTGACACAGACATTTCTTCATGCCAAACTTAATGAGTATCTGAAGCATCCTTTCACGAAAAGGGATGTTTTTTTATTTGTGGTGATCCATCCCGAGTGGAGGAAGGCGCGTTCCTCTTTTTTACCGGATATTTCGATTGCATTCGGTAAAAAAGCGCGCCGTCTTTCCGAAATAGAATTTAACGCTTCAAAAGAAACGCTTTTCACTATTTCGAGTGAAATAGAGGAAAGTTTCCGGGATCTTGGGTTCCGGATCCGGCCGCTTGAGGACGCTGAGATTATCCGGTACCTTTATGAGCTTTTGAACCCTTCCTATTCAGAGGAAATCGTTCCTTTCGAAGAACGCTATTTCGAGACAAACGAGTTTGATCCGGCGAGCCTCCGTTCAAAACTTGCGCTTCATCCGCCGCTTCTCGATCGCGAGTATTTCTATTTAGACCACTTTTTCCACCGTGCCGTAAACCTCACAAGGCTTCCCGAGTCCACAAATCTCAAATCCATGAAAGAATTTGAGCAGGTCCTCGGAAAAGATTACTTTTTGACGCTCACGCTGGAAGTTCCGGATCAGGATCAGGAAAAAGCCCAAATCAAACGGCAGGGAAATTTTGCGAAAGCAAAGAATTTTTTCTCCCGAACGAAAGACCATGAAGCGCTTGCCCGCGCAGGAGAGACCGAAGAACTATTAACCGAGATTGCTTCAAGCTCGGATAAGCTTTTTTATGTTTCCATGTCTGTGATGGTGAGAGGGCGCTCGAAGGAAGAAACGAGCCTCGTTTCACGTGAGGAACTTCGTGCTTTCCGAAGGCTGGGAGACGCCCAAGGTCTTGAAGACCATATGAATCACGACCGTTTGTTTTTGTCTTTTCTTCCGCTGCAAGGCGATGAAAACCCGCTTGCTTTCATTGTTCGTTCAGAAGTGCTCGTTCATCTTCTCCCACTCCAGTCAAGCTGGCCAGGAACCGACCGGATCGGTTTACTTCTTAAAACTTACAGGGATGAACCTCTTCGGCTCGATCTTTTTGATTCGAAACTTCCGGCTAAACATTCTGTCATGCTCGGAGCAACGGGAAGCGGTAAATCATTTTTCACAAATCATCTTCTGCTTCATTTTCTCATGGAATCTTTGGATCACGAAGTGATTGTGATCGATCTTGGCGGCAGCTACCGCAAACTTGCCGGTGTTTTGGAAGGTGCTTACCTTGAAGTGGAATGCACAGAAAAGTTTGCCCTAAATCCGTTTCCTGTGAAAGAAGTGTTATTCCCCGGCGAAAGCGCGGACGCTACTTTCATTCAGTTCCTAAAAGAACTTCTCGAACAAATGATCGCCCCAAAGCACGAGTGGTCATCGAGCGAAAAAATGATCCTCGAACGTGTAATTAGCGAGACTTACCGGAATCTTGGAAGAGACGAAGCCCCTCTTTTAGGAGATGTGGAAAAGCGCTTGCGCAATTACAAGCTCGGAGATGAAGAAGACCAAAGGAAAGCCTATCAGTTTGCAAAAGAACTAACTCTTTTTACGGAAGGGGAATATGGGAAAATCTTAAACCGCCGTGGTGTTTTTGATTTTGACGCGCGCTTTACTGTTTTTGATCTTAGAAAGATCTCACAATATCCAGAACTTCAGGAAATCCTGCTTCTTATCATCCCGTTTGCGCTCAAGAGGAAATTTGAAAATCTGAATCTTAAAAAGATGCTGGTTCTGGATGAATGCTGGAAACTCCTTAAAGAAACGCAAGGGACGGATCTGGTTGAAACCTTTTACCGGACGGCGCGCAAGATGAATGCAGCGGTTCTTTCCATCAGCCAAAATCCGGAAGATTTTCTTGATGCCGCGATTTCGGGCGTCATGATCAATAACTCTCCCGTTAAGTACATCTTGAGACTCAAGAAAAGTCACGAAAAACTCGCTCTTTTCGGGCTCAATGAAAATGAGATCAAAGCGGCCGGTGAACTTGAAGTGAAGCCCGGCCGCTATTCTGAAATCTTTATCAAGTTTGATGATCAGAGCGTGATTGCAAAGCTTGAGCCGAGCGCGCTTGAGTATTGGGCGGCGACGACAGACGCCCTTGATCTTGCCGAGGAAGCGAAGCTGAAGCGCAACCATCCGGAGTACACGGACCTTCAAGTTTTGGAGACGTTGGCAAAACAATTTCCAAACGGTGTCCAAAAGACAGGAGATGCCCAGCATGTCTGAAACCAGTCAGGTATCAAAAATTCACGGCAAAAGAAAGAATATGAGTGTCTCTCTTTTTTTGATTTGGATTCTCACGTTGACTGCGGTGAATTTGTTTTTGGTCAGTGTTCCCGTCGCAAGTTCGTATGCAATGATTGTTAATGATCCCATCAATACGGCGGTGAATGAGCTGCAAAATGCGATCCTCCAGGCTGAGTGGGCAAAAGACATCGCTCTCGCGATCGAGCGGCTCAATGAACTTAAATCCCAGACTTTAGAGATGCTTCGTTTTCATTCGGGGTTCGATGAGATATGGAATTCAATCATCGGGGAACCTTTTCGGAATCTGATCGGGGAGGGCAGTGCAAGTCTTCAGAATGCATTTGCCGATTTAGGTCTTCTGACTCCCCAAATTGAAATCCTTCAAGGTTCAAGCGGCCCCCAAGACATACGTGCCGCGCTTGAAGATATCACGGGTGAAATTCCTCAAACCGATGCGCGTCCCTATCTTGTTTTCGATGAGATCCAGGTTGTCGATGCGTTTGATCTCGCCCACCAGATCAGGGAGGCGGGGGTTGTGACGCGGGATGCAGCAAATCAAATCGCCGAACAAGCGCAAGTCGTGAGCTCCAAGGGGGCCGCAAGACTCGAGGCTCAGGCAATGTCTGAGCTGATGGTTTTATCCCAGCAAAACCAGGAAGCGATGGCAAAACTGCTTGAACTTGAGGCGACTCAGATTGAGCAGGTAACACGCGAAGAAAAACGAATCGAACGGGAACGGGTCAAATTCATGGAAGATGCCAATGACTATGCGGATGGCATTATTCAACTTTTCAAAGGAGCATAAACAATACAATGGCCGGACTTTTCAATGCGAATCAAGGGTTTTTATTCACGAATATCCTTCAGATTCCAAATCTCTTTCAAGCGCCTTATGAAACGATGTCAAGAATCGGTTTCATCCTTTTATCAATTCTCTTTATTGTGGCAATCCTTCACGAAAACTTTCAAGCTCTTAAAAATCAATCTGATTACAGCGGTCTTTTTATTCGGGTCATTCTAGTAGTCGGGCTTCTTGTCATTTACGAACGATTCTTCATTTGGGTCGTCTACGGCATGGACCTTGCGGCCAATGCCGTTTTACCGCACGAAGAATTTCAGGAAGTCATCAAAGCTTTTTTAACTCAACCGTTGACATGGAAAACAGCATGGAAATTTGATTTAAGGCTTACGGCGACCATGTTGAATTACATCACCTATGCTATTGCATGCGCTCTTTTTGGGGCCATCATGATGCTCCGATTTGCACTGCTATCCTTTCTTTATGTGATTGGTCCGATCGTGATCAGCATCGGCATTTACAAAGGAACTTCGCAAGGACTCACGGCATGGCTAAAAAGTCTGATTGCCATTTCGGCATGGAATGTCATCCTTTCGATTTTGATGAAAGTAATTTCCGTGATGAATCTGACCGCGATTTATCTAACAGACGAGACCAATTTCCTTACCATTCTGGCGGCTAATGTTCTTTTTATTGCGCTTTTCGTGCTAGTGCCGCTTCTTTCCAATCAATTTGTTTCGGGGAGCAATTTAAGCGGACTAGGTTCCATTGTTCTTGGCGCTTTTACGGCGGTTGTGACTCGCGTTCTGATTCGTCCAATGTTCCAGCAGCCGAAACCGGGCAAGTCAAATCCACAAGCAGGAGGTTCCAGCTACAAATGAAAACACGTTTTCAAACCAGAGTTGAGAACATGAAACGTCGTTACTATGAAGTTTTTGGAGATCTCGAGGCTCAAGCTGAATTTTTCAAGCTGGCAAGCCTTCTTTTGCTGTGCCTTCTTTTTTTTGCGCTCTTCGGCGCTTTTATGCTGGCCAAACGGGCCCCGGTTGTGATCCGGGTCAGTGAAGTGGGAAAAGCCGAAGCGATTCAGGACCTCCAACTGCACAATGCCCCGAGCGAATATGAGATTTATGATTTTTCAAAGACCTTTACCAAAAGATTCCGAGAACTCAATTCTTATACGCTTCCGAGTGACAGCGCAGAGGCGTGGAACCGGATGAGCGCTCGTTACCGGAAGATCGCGGATCGTGACCTCGTGGAATCCGGTTTTTTTGCACGATTTCATGAAACCGGTCTTCATGCGCACATTGAGTTTAAAGAAGAAGCGATTGAAAGAGATACGACCGAGTATGTACGCGTTTCGCTCATCGGTGTTAGAAACATCATGAGTTATAACGATCCTGATTACAAAGAATCGAGTCTTTTCAAAGCAGAACTCCTTTTAAAAAAAGTTCCGAGAAGCCGTGAGGTTCCGTGGGGACTACTTGTGGAGGATTACCGTGAAATTTTGCTCAATAAGCTGTGAAAAAAAATTTAAACTATTTTTCCAAAATGCCAGCCTCCTTGATCCAAGACATGCCTGTTTTGACCCATACTATGAGGGGAGATATCGATGAATGATTTGTTTCGGGATATCCGGTTCTGGATCTCCCACATTCTTAATAGAAAGAAGGAAATATGAAGATGAAAATACTCAATGCTTTTTCCGTTTGTTTGTTCAGTATTCCCATATTGTTCGTTTCCCTGAAGACGTCTCTTGCCGAAGAGTCTGAAGCACCGGTCATCAAGCAAGAGCCGGATTCGCAAGAAAGTCCGCAAACTGTCTTGAAAGACAGACAACACTTCAACCGGCTCAAACACACCACAAGAAATATCTATAAAGTAACTATGCGTTCCACTGTCGCTTTTAAACTCCAAACCGCGTTGGGTTATATCTCGACCATCGATCTTCCCGAAAAAGCGCTGAAAGTTTTTGTGGGGGACCAGGAACTTTTTAAGGTTGAGGTTTATGAAAGACAGGTTCTCATAAAGCCCATTACAGATGAAATGGACGCGAAGACCAACCTTGTGATTGTTACGGAATCCGGCCGTTTGGCATTTGATGTATCGGTGGGGCATCCGGAGACCGCTGATTTTGTTCTGGATTTCCGGTTGCCTCAAGATGACGAGTTGCTCGTCAAAAATGCATTTGATGAGAAGGTCGAGAGAAAAGTTAAGGAACTTGAGACAGCTTATCAGAAAAAAGAAGGAGAGCTTGACCAGAAAGCAGAAAAGGTTTCGGATGAAAAAATCAAGGAAAGGGTTGCGTCCGGACTTCAAACGGTTGAGCTTAAAAAATCGGAGGCAAAAGGAGATGTTCAAGCAAACCTGCTTTCTCTTGCCCGAATTGCGGATAAAGCTTATCTCCGGTTCTCGATTTTAAACTATTCAAAGATGCCTTACCGCATTTTGAAAGTCACTGTGGGTATTCAGACTTACGAAAAGAAACTTTTGAAAAACAAAGAAACCGGACTTATTGAGATATCCTCCGGATTAAAGCTCGCGCCGGTCATCCATCCAGATACGTACGAATATGGTGTTCTCGAATTTGATTACCGGCCTCTGGCAAAAGACGAAAAACCGGTTCTTCGGATTCTTGAAGATAGCGCCGGGACGGTTGCAGGTGAATCCCGAAATATCGAAATCAAAGGATTTGAGTGGCTCAAATGACACAAAACACAAAACAATACTTCGAATGGGAAGACGAACCCAAAAGCGCTCATGCGAGCGAATGCGGGCTCAAAGTCAAAGGAGGCTGGAGCGCGATTTATTGAAGAAAAATGAAAGAACGAAAACTCGCTCGTCAATTGCTGCAATCACAAATGGAATGCCGGGACACGAGCAAATTGCATGGGGAAGGAAAGGTTTAGAGATGTTTAAGAAAAAGATCGAAAAAAAGACAAGTGAGCTGCCAGCTCCGCCGGAGCCTGAATTTTATGATGAACCGAAAGGACGCGAAAAAGCGGTTGGTTTCGTCCAGGATTCACTTGAAAAGTGGTGGGTGCGTCTTGTGCTCGCTTTTTTTGCAGTGCTGATCCTTTCAGTTATTGTTTTTCACGGACCATCAAAGAAGAAGACCACTGCATATCCTTCCGTCGGGACCGAACAACGGATTGTGGTCACGACCCAATCCATGGAACGAGCTATCGATTCATCGTTAAAAGGGAAAAAAGTCACGATGCGTCAAAACGTAGACCAGCGCACTATTGCGAAGAAACGTAAATATGATACGAATATTGCAGTGTTTGTCACAAAACCCGAAAGTGTGAAAGAAAGCGCTTTTTCCAGAAACCAAAACAAAGAAAAAATTAAACTCGGTCTTTCCTCCGGAACAAAAATTCACGCGCTTCTTACGGATCGCATTTTTTCGTTTAACGTTGCTGCGCCCGTAACAGCAGTCCTTCCAAAAGATTTCATCTTGAAGGACAAAATCGTTATTCCGAAAGATTCCATGTTTTTAGGGGAAGTGAATGTCTTGAAATCGATAGACCGAATCAATGTACGTTTTGACCTTTTGATTTTACCGGATGGACGCGAGCTTCGCATCCAGGCGATTGCTTTATCAGAGGACGGTTCAAGCGGAATCAAAGGAAAAGTTGACAAACATACGGACACGAAAGTCTTAAAGACGATTGGCGAGACACTGCTTGCCGGAGCGTCTTTATTCGTGGGCGGACGAAATCAAGATCCGTACAGTCTTGAGGACCAGATGCGTGTCAATCTTTCTGAGAACCTCGCGAATCAGGCATCGCAAGATTTAAGAAGCGTTAAAGTGGACAAGAGTATTACGGTCGAAAGCGGAATCAGAATTTGGGTGATGCTGCTTGAGACGATTTAATTCAAAAAAGGAGGAAAAAAGCCAATGACGATTAAACGATATGAGGGAGGGTTTAAGGAAGTCAAGAGAGTGAATGTGATTCCTACGCGAGACGGTGAAGAGCTTCATTTCACCAAGGTGGAAGTAGGCGGAAAGATCCGGGGTGATATTCGCTATTTCACGGAACGTGAAGGCGAGATGTCGCCCGGAAGACGAGGAATCTTGATTCCTGAAAATCCGAAGGAATTCCAAGAAAGCGTTGAGAAGTTGATCAAAAGTCTTTCGGAAAAATAAGCTGGATTTCCGAACGACTGTTTTTTTAGTTCAAAAAAGGGGAGGACTACTGATGAAGAAGATAGGGCGTTGCATGAATAAGAGTTTTTCAGCTCTTAGCAGGAAAAGCGGGAAATTAAGACTTCAGAGAATCGCAGGGACGCTTTTAGTGATTAGCGTGTTATTCACGTACTCAATGAAAGCAGCGATGGCTGATACGCTTACACCGGATCAATTTGGATCCCTTTTAACTCTAAATGAAGCCGTCACACGAGCGCTTAAGACTGCACAGGAAGTGAAATGCGCTTTGGCGAGACTCCATAAAGAAGAATCTCTTTATAAAGGAGTTGTCGCGGAGTTTTTTCCCAAACTGAACGGTGAAGTTTTTTCAGCTTTTGCTACAGGAGACAAGCAATTTGTCGGGTTTCTGGATGCGGGAATTGAACAACCTATTTTTCAAGGCGGAAAAATTATCGCTGAGAAACGAAAACAGAAAACCGTTGTCGGAAGGGAACAAATTAAGCTGGAACAGGCAAAGCTTGATGTCGAGCTTGTAGTAAGGATTTTGTATGTACGAGTCCTTGAGGAGAAAGAGCTTATCAGGATCGCTCAAGCTGAAGTGAAAGAACTTTCGGTTGAGTATGATCGAATCAAGAAGCTTGTATTCGAAGAGAAGTTGACGCGTTCAGCATTTTTTAGAATACAGACACTTTTTCAGGGAGCAAAACATAATCTGGTGAAGCATAAGGAACGCTATGATTATCTCTTTGAGGTCCTTAAAGAAACCGTCGGGATTAGTGAAGGTGAATCGCTCGATATTGAACCTGCCGGTGACTTTCCTGAGATTCCCGACAGTGTTTCGGCTTATCTGACTGCTTCCCGCGAGCATGATCCTCTCTACAAGCTTAAAGATCTTAGAGTAGAGGAAAAACAATTTGAGAAACGAGCGCTACAGGCAGACAGATTTCCGCATTTGAGCGTTGCCGCGAAGTGGAACCGGTTGGATGATGTTTTTGCAGATACCAACCGGGCGATGCTTGGGTTGGTGGGCAAGTGGGATATCTGGGATTTCGGAAGGCTTGGCTCCAAAATCAAAGCGAAATCCGATGAAATTGAGGAAACGAAATGGGAAGGAGATTTGCTCGTTCGCGAGCATGAGCGCCAGCTCCGTGAAACATTTCATGATGCACGCGCCATGCGAGAAAAAATCAGATCGGTTGAAGCGGTGGTCGAGGAACGGCAGGAGATATATAAAAACGAAAAGACAAAACTTATTACAGGAGAAAATGGATCAGCTGAACTGATCGATTCCTTTCAGGCGCTTGAAGAAGCCAAAATTGAAAAGCTTGAAACCGTTTCGGATTATAGGGTGCTGCTCGCCAACCTTGAGCGGAAAACAGGTTTTGACACATTTGCAAATGCTTCTCTCGAACAAGGGCAGTCGGCTCAATTTACTGGCGGCGAGGCGGTGAAGTGATGCTGGCGAATCTTTTTGACTTTGGGAGAACCTTTAAAGATCCTCGAAAAAGAAGCGTTCTTTTTCTTGGTTCAGTTATCTTCATGACGCTTGTCGCGGTATTTCTTATCGCATCGACTGTTGTGATTACGGAAGAGACATTGCTGATAAGTATTCTGTGGATTTTGGGATTTGGATTTCTATTCTTTAATGTGGCGTATCTCTTTATCGTCAGTCTGATTCACCCATTCCTTAAGCTACCTATATTAAAGGAAGCGTACGTCAAGCATTTCCCTAAGGTAGCGTTGGTTTATGCCGTCCGAAATGAAGCATACGGCATGTTCGAACGGATTCAATATTCGTTTTCCGGCAATCAACTGCCTAACGTGGATCTTTGGATTCTTTCTGATTCCACTGAGGATTTTATTTCTTACGAGAATAATCTCATTCGTCAGCTCGAAGATCTCAATCCCGGACGCGTTTTTTACCGAAGAAGAGCGCATCCGGTTGAGAGAAAACAGGGAAATATTGCCGAGTTTCTTCATGCGCATAAGGAATACGACTACATATATATATGCGATGCGGACAGCATGGTTCCGAAAGGCACTCTTCTTAAACTCTTGAGGAAGGCCGAGCACCCTGAGAACCAGGACATCGCAATTTTTCAAGCTTTTGTCAAAATCACGCATGCCACCACGTGGTATTCCAGATTTGAAAGAATCGGCACTCGTTTCGCCCAAAAACTTAATTTCATTGCGTTCCAGTCAATTTTCGGCCGCTCGATTTCATTCGGGCATCACCATCTCGCTCGCACGCGAGTTATTTCCAGGATCAGGCTTCCGAAGGGATTGCTCTCGCACGATAATTGGGACACGGTACGTCTTGATCAAATGGGTTACCGGGTTGTTTTCTGCCCGGATGTTGAAGCGTATGACGAAGCTCCTTCCAATTATCTTGAAGCCAAGGCAAGATCCTGCCGTTGGGCTCAAGGAACTCTGCAAGGAATCCCTCTCATATTTGAAAGCAAAATCACGCTTGCCTCCAGGTTTCTTGCTGCATACGGAATTTATCTTTATCTTGCCGAAATCGTTTTCTTTTCTTGGGTCATCATGGGCTTGCTTGCGCATTCCTCTTTGACCGGTGAGTTGATTCATTTTCAGGTTGATTCCGTATGGGCCGGGCATTTCGCAAACCGGATTCTCACAGCGGTTCTTATGTTTA
This sequence comes from Candidatus Danuiimicrobium aquiferis, assembly GCA_001804285.1. Classification (GTDB taxonomy): domain Bacteria; phylum Omnitrophota; class Omnitrophia; order Omnitrophales; family Danuiimicrobiaceae; genus Danuiimicrobium; species Danuiimicrobium aquiferis. The sequence goes on along the minus strand of MHFR01000043.1, from coordinate 5,918 downwards.
GCCTCGTCGTCGTTTTTTTTCACAAGGCGGTGATCTTTCGAACGTGGGAAGACGTTCGTCATTATTTCTATGAGCTTGTGATCTCGACTTTTATTACGCTTAACAATTTCATCTATGGTCCACTCCATATTCTAAGCATTCCGTTAAGAAAACTTCATTGGCGGCCGATGGCGAAAAACCCGTTTGTTAAAGTGAATTTTGGAAGTGTCGCTCGATCACTCTGGATCGGTACGATTGCCGGTGTGTTTGGATTATATTTTTGTACCCAGCTTACGCCTTACTTTGTTTGGCAGGTGACCCCGATTTTGGTCAGTCTAATTTTTTCAATTCCCGCAGTTTATTTAACAGCTAAATCCATTCCAACTAAATTAAAGGCATGGATTTGATAAGGAGGATTATCAAACGATGAGTGAACAAACAGTAAATGAAAAATCCGAAAATGGATTAAAACCAACAACACAGGAAGAGCCGTCCTTATTTGCAGAAAAAAATCAGCGAACCGGCAAACGGAAGATGAACTTCGTTTTCGTCATCCTGATTTCTGTAATTGGCTTCTTCTTTTGGCCCAGAGGCTATATCGAAGGTGAGGGGATCGCTCAAGCGGAGCGTTTTGCTCGTATCGATCTAACGAGTCCGGGAGTTTTAAAAGAGTTGATACACCAAAAGGGTGATGCGGTTCAAAAAGGAGAAGTCTTGGCCCGTTTTGAGAATCCAGAGTTTACGAGAAAATTGGAAGAGCGAAGGATCTCGCTTGAAATGCTGAATCACGACAAGACACGTCTCACCAAGCAAGTGGAGTTTCTTGAAAAGGAAAAGGAAAACACAGCCATCCTTTGTGAAAACGGAGTGATCGGACGTATCCAACTTGAAAAAGCAACCCTTGCTCATCTTCATGCCGCAGAGGAACTTGCCATGCGTGAGAAAGAAATTGAATCAGCTGAGAAGGAAATCCAGTTTTTGATGAAACGGATAGAGTCCCTTGAGTTGAGAGCGCCCTTTGACGGGATGCTTTTGACCGATGCCGTCATCAAAGTTGGGAATCTTTTTAAGGAAGGGGACTTTGTTCTTGAATTCGCCGATCCGAAGAGCTTCTTTCTTGAAATTCAAGTGCCGGAGAAAAAAATGGAAAACGTGAAATTAGGAAGCGCTGCAAAAGTCCGATTCCGGGCATTTCCATGGAGAATTTATTCAGGCGAAGTAAGCAAGATCGGATCGAGGATCACCGAAGAGGTCGAGAAAGTTTTTAACGTCAAGCATGTCATTGCTTGCGAGATAAAACTTTATGAGCTGCCGCCAAACCTGAAATATGGGATGCGGGCTTGGGTAAGGATTGGCGGCAGCCGCCAAGCGGATTCCAAAACAGATGAGCCACAAAAACCGGCGCAAATCATTGAGAGATTCATAGATCCAGAAATATTGGGAAAAAAGAAAGCTGGGATATGAATGCTGATTTCTTTTGGTGGAGACGAGTTACAAATAACATTCAAAGGAGGATTTATTTCACATGAACGCAATCATATTGGCCGGTGGATTTGGGACCAGGCTCTATCCGTTAACGAAATGTAAACCGAAAGCGCTTCTTGAAATGGGGAATAAAACCATTCTGGATCATCTGGTGGAAAAATTGGAATTGTGCCCCATCGTTAGAAAAATTGTTTTGGTGACGAATGGAAGATTTGCGGTGGATTTTATGGAGTGGGCGAGAAAAAGAAAAACAACATATCGAAAACCAATCAGCATTGTTGAGAACAAAGTTTATGAACCTGAAAAGCGGCTGGGTGCGGTCCGGGACCTTTATCTCGGTATCCACTCGGACCGGGATGATGCGGACGGTTTCCTTGTGCTTTTAGGTGACAACTATTTTGATTTTCCGCTTAATTACTTCGCTAATCTGTATTGTGTAGGACACCGGCAGTCAGCTTTTGTCGGGCTTTACGATGTTAAGGATCGTGATATCGCATCTCAATATGGTGTTGTCGAATTAGATGAGAATAGTCAAATAGTTGATTTTGAGGAAAAACCCGCTATTCCGAAATCGACCTTGATCAGTATCGGCGTCTATTATTTGCCGAATAAATTTCAGGCAAGACTCACTCAATATCTCGAGCTTGAAAAACTCAATCCGGACAAGATCGGTGATTTTATCGCTTGGCTTTCAAAAAAAGAGCCGCTCTACGGAATTGAGTTTGACGGGACTTGGTTTGATATCGGGGACCGCATATCTTATGAAAAAGCAAAGGAGGGTTTTTAGTAAGGCGCGAGTGTCTATGAAAATATGGTTTGGCACCAATGAATTTGGAACCATCACAATAGGCAACTCAAGAAAATACGTTACTCGTAAACATTGTTTAACTTTAAATTCAAGGAGGAAATTACAGTATGAAAACATTAAGCTCAGGCAACCAAAACACAAAAATTCTTGAGACGCAGCTCAATGAAGAGAAGTATAAGCAAATTTGGAAAGTGTGTAATCAATTTCAACACAGGGTCGACTGCTTACAGGCGGAAGCAGAATGGTTTGTTGGGATGCTTATTTACGATCATGGAATAACTCAAACGACGAATCATAAACAGCATGATCAGTTTGTGAAGATCCTCTCGCGCCGCTTGCGTAAGGACTTGATTAAATCCTGTTCAAGCGACTGGCTTAACGATTGCCTCGATACCTATCTTGCTTATCCGCTTCTTGAGGAAATAATCATTCCAAGGTGGGTCAAAAACTATGACATTCGCGAGTATGAAAAATTGAGGCCGGAATTGGTTCGAGCGCGAGATACGTTAATCGGAAAAGCAATAAAAAAAGGAATTGTCGGTACAGAAGGGGAGGAATCATAAAAACTTTATGGAACATCTAATGGAGGCAGCGACAGGCGCGTCTGATCCTAACGAGTATCGAACGCTCATTTCAGATCTGATTTTATTGATTGAGAAAGGCAGAAAATTCGCAATTCGTGAGGTAAACACAGCACTTATGGTTACGCACTGGTTTATGGGTAGGCGTATCGTTGAGTATGAGCAAAAAGGAAAAGCACGAGCTGAATATGGAGAAGCTCTGCTTGAAAGATTAGGGCAGGAGTTAGCATCAAAGTACGGCAAGGGTTTTTCAGAGCGTAATCTTAAACTGATGCGCCAATTTTATATTGGATATCCAATTCGGCAATCACTGATTGCCGAATCGGAAATAGCGTTATGGAACGAGAAAAATAGTCAGAATCTGTTAGTAATCGATGAAATGAGGAAAAGCTTTCCTTTGTCTTGGACACATTATGTCTTGTTAATACGGATTGAGGATCCTCAGAAAAGATCATTTTATGAGATCTTAAGCATACAGAATCACTGGTCCGTTCGGCAGTTAAGCAGGGAGATCGATGCTCTTCTTTATGAAAGAACATCTCTTTCAAAACGCAAGGAACTCGTAATGGCCAAAGCAAATGAAAATCCGATCATTATCAAACCAGAGGACGAAATTAAAGACTCGTACATTTTAGATTTTCTGGATCTCAAAAATGAATATTCGGAATCCGAGCTTGAAGATGCTCTAGTCCGGCATATTGAGCAGTTTCTTTTGGAACTTGGCAGAGGGTTTACGTTCGTGGCGCGCCAAAAAAGGTTTGTTTTGGACGGCGATGAATATCGAATTGATCTGTTACTGTTTAACATTGCCTTGAGATCGTATTTTGTGATCGAGCTGAAATTGACAAAATTTTCACATGCACACGCGGGGCAGATAAATTTTTATGTTAACTGGGTAAGGGATCACATGTTGCCGCATGTTGAGAACGGACCTTTCGGTATTATTCTTTGTTCAGAAAAAAACAATACCACGGTTAAATATGCTACCGGAGGACTTAGTAACAAAATATTCGTTTCTCAATATTTGATCATGCTTCCCAAGCCTGAGGAATTTCAAAGGGAAATCGAACAGGGAAGAAATCTGTTTTTACAGAATAGACTGAATCACGAGACTAATATTCATCATGCAAACGAAAAAAGTATGCTGCCTTTGAAAAAGAGCAATGATGGGAGAATAGAAATCAAAAAAAAGGGAGAGGTATAATAAAAACAATGGAGGGAAAGCTTATTAGCATTAAGGAAACCGCGATTCAGCTGGGGGTTAGTATAAATACACTTTACTCTTGGGTTTATCTCCGTAAAATAGAATACGTTAAGATCGGGCGGCTTCTGAAATTCAAGCAAGGTGTGATTGACGAGTTTATTACTGGGCACACAGTTCCATTAAGAGAGAGAAAGAAACGCTTGTTTTGATAAAGTAAACTATGGTAAACTATGGAAAAAAGATATCAGATTGAGGACATTGAAAAAGTCCTTAGAATTTCCCGAAAAACTTATTACAACTGGGAAAAAGCGGGAAAGATCCCAAAAGCCAGAAGAGATCCGATGAATAATTACCGGTATTGGACCAAACGCGATATGATAAAGTTAAAAAAAATTACGGAAAGGCAATAAAGAAATGGCAATCTTTGCAAAACGGGGCGAATGGTTTATTGATTACTACGTGGCTGGTAGACGTATGAGGGAGAAAATCGGCCCGAGCAAGAAACTAGCCGAGGACGTGCTTTGCAAAAGAAAGCTTGAAATTGCGGAAGGAAAGTTTTTGGATAAAAAGGTTGCCAGTAAAATTACTTTTAAAGAACTGGCCAATTTTTATATGGAGGAGTACAGTAAAAAGTATAAGGCTTCTTGGGAAAGCCATGACCAATGCAGGCTCAATGTGCTATCGCCGGTTTTTGGAAACAGAAGGGTTGAGGCGATAATGTCGAGTGATGTCGATAGATACTTGTTGGGGAGATTGCACAAAGACAAGGTGTCTGCCCGAACGGTGAATATGGAGCTTGGTGTCATGAAAGCCATGATTAATTGGGGGATCGAAAAAGGATTAGTAAAGGAAAATCCAATTCAGGGCGTTAAGAGAATTAAGAAAAATATTGATGGGACGCCCGCTGACAGAGAGAGGGTGAGATTTCTGACGAAAGACGAATATGCGCGGCTTCTTGAACATTGTGGCGGAAATTTGCGAAAAATTATTATATTAGCGGTGAATACGGGGTTAAGAAAAAGCGAAATTAGAAGGTTGTCTTTAAACGATATAGATTTTTCAACAGCAACTTTGACGTTATTGAGGCAAAAAAACGGAGAGATTAGTAGAGTTCCGCTCAATCAAACCGCGATTCAGATTCTTCTGGAGACTAAGCGTGGCAGTACGACTGATGAACCGTTTAATTACAATTTCAGAAAGGCATTTGAAACTGTGGTGGGAAAAGCAAAGATAAAGGACTTTAGATTCCACGATCTTAGGCATACTTTTGCATCTTGGCTCGTTATGGAGGGTGTCGATATTTTCACAGTCAAGGAATTGATGCGGCATAAGTCCATAGAACTGACTATGCGTTATTCTCACCTTTCGCCTGCGCACAAGGCACGTGAAGTTTGCAGACTGGACAAGGTAGTGCTACCGGTGGTTGTGGTTGAAAATGAGAAAAAACCGGCAAAAAATGGACACCGGATGGACACTTTTTGGACACCAAACCGAAAATTCATCGAAGACGTAATTTTCGAAGATTACGTAAATTCTTTCTACTCAAGTAATTAGATTCACATCGGGGCGTAGCTCAGGTGGCTAGAGCACCTGCTTTGGGAGCAGGGGGTCGCGTGTTCAAATCACGCCGCCCCGATATCTAAATCACAATAGTAGCGTAAGTTAAGAAAACTTGACTTGCGCTATTATTTTGTCCATAATATGTACTGTTCCGTGTTTTGTTCCGTGTTTATCAGTTCTTTTCGTTTTGGGAGGGAAATATGGCAAAAGGGTACTTAGGGTTCACTGAAAAAAGTTTTTGAGAACAACGATCAAATATTTTCCAGCCATATCGTTTCATTTTCCTATCGTTATTTCTGGT
>MHFR01000042.1:162424-181660 GCA_001804285.1 Candidatus Danuiimicrobium aquiferis | reverse complement strand
AAGGCTCCCATCCGGAGTTTGTTAGAAGTTGCTGGGGTGAATCCATTCGGCAGCTGACAGGTAAACGCCTTCAGTCGGCTAAAGTATTACTAATTCAGGTCCGAAAATTTGATAATCTTTGGAAGGTCATGCGCCGTTTAAACACATCGTATGCAAAATGGTTCCAAAAAAAGAATGGCTATATCAGACATGTTTTCCAAGGCCGATTTCATAGCTCAGAGATTGAAAACGAATCATATTTACTTGAATGTGGCCGTTATATTGAAAGGAATCCCGTCAGAGCCAGAATCGTGCAAATGGCGGCCGGATATCGTTGGTCAAGCGTTTCGTTTTACCTGAACGGCCGAACCAATAAGCTAATAACGGCCAATCCGCTTTACGAATCTCTTGGCAAAACCGATTCAGCGCGGCAAAAAGCCTACCGGGAATATCTCGAAACGGAGAGAATTTATGAATCGATTATCGACAAACATTTTTCGCAGATCTGATGCACTCAAGAGCAAGCCTGACACCTCGGCGAAGCAGCCCTTTAGGGTGAGGACCGGCTTCCTTATACTTATCTTGTCCGCTTCCATCAGTCTCGCTAACGCAGAACCGCAAAATCAGAAAAACGAAATTCTCGCGGAATTAAATGCCGCAGCAACCCGCGTCGAAACCGTCAAAGCTTCCCTTCAGGTCGGGATTCCGCATCCGACGGCCGCTTTGGTGCAATGGACAGAGGCCCTGGTGGCCTACCGAAAAAATCCGGAGTTTTTATATTTGAAAGGCTATCAGCCGCTTGTCCCGCTTTACTTTTTACTAAAAAGCGATTCGGATGCATTTTCACTTTTTGTGCCGCGCGTTTATAAAGTTTTTCGCGGAAAAAATAAAATCTTCGACACATCGATTGATATAGACATCGCCCTTATCCCTCAGGATATAATTCTCGCATTGAAACCGCTCCGGATTAACGACACGGATCATACGGAATGGAAATTAGCAAAAGATCAGACAGCTTTTGAATTGACGGTTAAAGATAAGGAAGGAAAAATACTCCGGAAAATCATCATTGATTCGTCTGAACACGTCCGTTACCAAGTTGAATATAATGACGCGGGCTTCCCCTACCTTGAAATCTGGAAAGACGATTGGCGGGATACCGGTAGTATTTTCTTCCCTTATGAAATTAAAATGAAGCGGTCGCTTCCCAAAAAGAATGAACTTGTTTTGAAATTTAAAGAAATCCGGCCGAATGAAAAGCTGGAGGAAAAGCTATTCCAAGACACGTTTCCGAAAGACGCGGAAGTGGTTGAATTGAAAGAATCCAGTGGCTGATAGTGTTTTTCTGCTCAGACAGTCCTCGTCTCGATCTTCCTAATTAATAAAATATTGTAAGATCTCGCCTGCGGAACTCGCATAAAAACACTATCAGCCACTCTTCCCTTTAATTCGCGAGCTAAAAGCTGAAAAAAAGGCAGGCAAATTAATGATGCGACATATCAATTGCCTGCCTTTTTCACCATCCGCCATGAACAAAAAACTTGAACGTTATTTCCTGCGAGTTCCGCAGCCCCGGCCCCTCTTTGAAATTAATAATTAAAAAGGACGGGGCGAGGACTGTTTGAGCAGGAAATAACGTTCAAGTTTAAACAATGAACACGCAGGCAGAAACAACCGACGTCCAACGGCCGTCTTTATCCCCCTCGGCACTTTGCGTCACAGCGGTCGTTTTAACGATCTCCCCGGAAATTTTCCAGACTTCCCGTTTTTTATCGTAACTTAAATCCGGATCAAATTTGAGGCCCAAAATAGTCGCCAACATTTCCGCCGCCAAATCTTCAGCATAGTCGGCCGTCTTTTTTTCATTCCATCCGAACGCGTGGTGTTCTGAAAGATAACCGATTTGATTCGTATTTTTAGGAATGGCCATCCCGACAGACCCTGACACAAGACGATTGGGTTCGCTCGTTGAATTCTCGCTCATCACGCAAAACACAACCTGCCCGGGCGATAAATATTTGAGGCCGACTTCTTTCGGAACGATTTTACAATTCGGCGGGAAAATGCTCGATACTTTCACCAAGTTGTATCCGGCAATCTCCGCGTTTCGAAGCGCAAGCTCAAGGCTGGTCAGTTTTTCGCGATGGACGCCAACACCTTTTGTGAGAAAACATTTCTTCGGAAGAATCATTGGAACTCCTCGTGTTAAAATCCAAATGATCAAACACACAATGACGCAAAGAATTCTCAAACACTCAAATCCTAATTAAACTTTATCTTTTGGGAATTTCCTTAGTTATTGCGTCATTGCGTACTTGATCATTTAACAACTTTCCGTTACCGGTTTATCTCCCCTTCGCACGTGACAGACGGAATCAGGCCGCCCCCTTTTGATACTTTAATCACACTTTCATCGCTTAACCTGGAAACACTTCCGGCATAAGAACCGTCAAACACGTAACAGCCGGTTGACATTTTTTTGAGAACAAATTCGACTTTGTTATTGATAACGACGGGAACGCTCATTTTTGCCGGCTTGATATATTCCTGAACCGTCCAATTCGATTTGATGGCCTTATCAATCGCCGCGTTCCAATCTTCGTTACGCGTCTCGCAACCGATCGTCACGTCTTTTCCGCCATAACCGTAAGGCGGCTTAATGACAAGCGTGTCTTTTTCGTCTTTCAGAAAATCCACCAAATAAATTTTCTTGCCGCCGAAAAACCGGTCCGCATCCGTCACATTCCGGGTCCAGGGAATATGTTCCCGCTTGATGGCATTTTGTTTTTCGGTAAAAAAGTGATCATATGCGGGATTGGTCAAAACAGAAAGCATGGCTTTCGAAGCCCCCACCGCCGACCGCAAAGGATTCACGACGCACACGGCCTTGTCTTTATATGCTTTCAAGAGATCTTTAACGTCTTCCATTTTCTCAACCAGCTCGCGAAACAAGACGCGCCGGTAAACTAAATCAATCCTGAAATTTCCATGATACAATTTCCCGGATTTATAGCGCAGATCGCGCGGATCGGCAATGGTGGTGCTGTAACCTTTCTCTTCAAAAAAAGTTTTGAGGACTTCAAATTCAGACCGCGTCCTGACATTATTCCAATCGACAATCGCAATCCGCGGAGTTTCAAATCCGCCGAATTCTTCATAAATATTCAGAAGAGCGCTTAAAAGTTTTTCGCAACGCACACGCCGCTCGAAATCAAATTCGGCGAAAAACTCTTTTAGTTCATTTTGATCAAAATAAATTTTCTCAAGCGTATCGGCATACGCCATTCCGCCGGGCGCATCGCAGTCAAATTCAAGGAATTGGACGGCTTCCCCTTCGAGGAAACAATCTAATCGGCACAAAATGGCCGAACGCGTATATCCCGGATCGATCCGGATGAGCTCTTCGGCTTCAAGCGAAAGCGGATATAAATTTTTAATCACCGGCTCCGTCAGATATAGCTCGATCAATTTATCAATGGTATGTGCAATCGTGTCCCCGACGCCATGGAGAAGCCGCTGCTGTTTTCTTGAAATGAAATGGGCTTTGAAAAAGGCCGGAATGGTGAATCGTCCGAATTTAAAAAAACTTTGCTGAAGGGTTTCTTCAAATTTTGAAATCGCACCCGTAACAGATTTCCCGCGTCCGAGGATATATTGTTCGTACGCGTGATCGATGTTGCGATTTGGATCGATGGAAACTCGGAAAGCCACGTTATCCTCTTTGGGTAAAAATCCCAATGACCAAGTACTCAATGGCCAAGGAAATCCCAAAAAAATAAATTCCAATTGGGATTTAGAATTTTAAAATTTCCTTGCGTCATTGCGGATTTGGTCATTGAGTCCTTAATCATTAAATTCTTTATATTTTCAACTTCCCCACCTGCTCCGTCACTTGCGCGACGGACCGTTTGAGCGCTTCTTTTTCTTCCGGTGTCAATTGGAGCTCAATCACTTTATCGACACCGTTGCGCGTCAACCTTACAGGAACTCCGCAATAAACGTTTTGGAAACCGTATTCGCCGGAAAGATACGCGCAACACGGGAGCACTTTCCCGGAATCCTTTAAAATCGCCTCCACCATCGCAACAGCCGAAGAAGACGGCGCGTAATAAGCGCTCCCGGTTTTAAGTAAATTCACGATTTCAACGCCGCCGTTTTGCGTCCGGACGTTAATTGCATTTAATTTTTCAGCGGGAATTATTTCCGTCACTGGCTTTCCCTTGATAAGCGTATATTTCGGAAGCGGGACCATTAAATCTCCGTGCCCGCCCAGCACCATCGCCTGAATTTCATTCGCCGGAACTTTTGTTTCAACCGACAGAAAATAAGCATAGCGCGCAGAATCCAAAACACCCGCCATTCCAATCACCCGGCTTGCCGGAAATCCTGACTTTTTCAAAGTCATGTAAGTCATTACATCTAAGGGGTTTGTAACAACAATAATGATGCTCTCGGGCGAATATCGAACTACTTCCGACACAATTCCGCCGACAATTTCGGCATTCTTCGCCTGCAAATCATCGCGTGTCATTCCGGGTTTTCGCGCAAGTCCAGCTGTGATGACAACAATATCCGACTTTTTTGTATCTGCGTAATTGGTTGTTCCGACGATATTCGTCGTAAATCCTTCAACGGAGGTTGACTGCATCATGTCGAGGGCTTTTCCTTGCGCCAATCCTTCGACGACGTCAAGCAGTACCACATCCGCTAATTCTTTTTCTAAAATCCTCTGAGCCGCGGTCGCTCCCACAAACCCCGCTCCGATGACGGTAACTTTATTCATCGCAACTCCTTTGTTAAGTCAAAAGTCAAAAGTTTAAAAAGATTTTTTACTTTTCACTTTTGACTTTTAACTTCTTTATGATCGCTTGCCCCATTTCCCGCGTTCCGACAGCCGTGGGATCTTTGCGATTTTCTTTTAAATCATAAGTAACGTCTTTTCCTTCACGAATGACATCGGCCACCGCTTTTTCTAATCGATCCGCTGCCTGCTCTTCTCCCAAATAACGCAGCATCAGCATGCCGGACAAAATGAGCGCTGTGGGATTCACTTTGTTAAGGCCCTTATATTTCGGCGCCGATCCGTGCGTCGCTTCGAAAATCGCGCCGCTTTCTCCGACATTCGCTCCCGGCGCAACGCCCAACCCTCCGACAAGCCCGGCTGCCAAGTCCGAAATAATATCACCGTAAAGATTCGGGAGCACGAGCACATCGTATAGCTCCGGCACCTGAACCAGCTGCATACACATGTTGTCAACAATCCGGTCTTCGAATTGAATGTCGGTATAACGCTTGGCGACTTCGCGCGCAACTTCAAGGAAAAGGCCGTCTGAAAATTTCATAATATTTGCTTTATGAACCGCGGTCACTTTTTTGCGTTTGTATTTGCGCGCATATTCAAACGCAGCTTTCACAATCCGTTCCGTGCCGCTCACCGAAATTGGTTTAATGCTGATGCCGGAATCCGGCCGGATTGATTTTCCGGAAAGCTTCGAACAAAGTTGAATGACCTCATCCGCCTCTTTTGTTCCTTTTTGAAATTCAATACCGGCGTAGAGATCTTCTGTGTTTTCGCGGACAATCACAAGATCGATATTTCGATATCGTGAACGGACGCCTTCATATGATTTGCAGGGTCGGACACACGCATAAAGATCAAACTCTTTCCGGAGCGCCACATTGCAGGAACGGAAACCCGTCCCGACCGGCGTCGTAATCGGCGCTTTCATTGCGATTTTATTTTTCCGAATCGATTCCAAAGTCCGGGTTGGAAGTGGCGTCCCTTCCTTCTCCATCATTTCAACACCCGCATCCTGAAAATCCCAATCAAACGCAACACCTGTTGCGTCTAATACTGCTTTCGACACATCCGCGATTTCAGGGCCGATTCCATCTCCACGAATAAATGTCACTCGATATGCCATATGTTCTCCTTTAATACTTAAATTGGAAATTCATTAATCCGTTGCGAATCACCGCCTAAATTGTTATCATATCAAAACTTAACGTTTTTTTCGAATAAAATTTTTTTTGTAGCTTGCAAATTTTCAAGATTAATTCCTTCCCCCACAAGGGGGGAAGGTTAGGAGTATTTGTTTAGCGGTAATAAAAAATCGCATAATAAAATATGGTTGACCCGAAAATCAAGAAAACACTCGAAAAAGCCCTCTTGGAAGCCGGCTCAATCCTGAAAACTGCCATTGATCAGCCGAAAAAAATCAGTTTCAAGAGCCCGATCAGCTTGGTCACCGAAACCGACAAAAAAGCTGAAGCGGTTGTGATTGAAATTATCAAGACAGCCTTCCCAACGCATTCAATTCTTGCAGAAGAATCCAACCCTCAAGGAAAAACGCCGAACAAGTGGATCATTGACCCGATCGACGGAACCACCAATTTTGCACACGGCCTTCCGATTGCCTGTGTCAGTATCGCCTATGAAGAAAACGGAATCATTCAAGTCGGCGGCGTGTGGAATCCGTTCCTCGGCGAATGGTTCTGGGCCGAACGCGGAAAAGGCGCAAGCCTGAACGGCAAAAAAATCAGCGTCACGAAAGCCAAATCCCTCAAAGAATCTCTCGTCGCAACGGGTTTTCCTTACGACCGGATCAAGTTCGGAAAATATTATATTCATATTATGGAAAATGTTTTATACCGGACTCAGGATGTGCGGCGGCTCGGTTCGGCAGCGATTGACCTTTGCTACGTCGCGTGCGGACGGTTTGACGGATACTGGGAATTCCGTCTCAATCCGTGGGATCAGGCGGCAGGCGTTTTAATCGTCGAAGAAGCCGGCGGAAAAGTCACAAATTTTCATGGAAAACCCGTCGATATTTACGAAGGCGAGACTCTCGCCACAAACGGTAAAATCCACAAAGAACTTCTGGAAGTGATTTGCGAATCCGCGCTAACGATCATATAAATCCCGGCTTCAAGCCGGAATATATTTCGCGAGAATTTCTTTTAAGCCAAAAATATCAAACGGCTTTGTAATATAACCGGCAGCACCGGAATCCAGGCAAGCTTTTTGAAACTCTTCGCGTCCGGTCAGCATGACAACGGGAATTTTTTTGATTTCTTCGGAAGGATCCTTTTTTAATGTCCTCAAAACGTCGAGGCCGCTTTCATTTTCCATATTGAAATCAAGAAAAATCAAATCCGGCTTTTGCGCTTTTGCCTGCGCGTAGCCTTCCGTCCCGTTTTTCGCCCAAGCCATTTGATAGCCGAATGATTCAAGCCGGATCGCAAGCGTGTCATAAACATCCCGGTCATCGTCAATAATCAGAATTTTATGTGACATATTTGTTCCCATTCCCGGTACCTGTTCCGGATTAGTTTATTTCCAGTTTTTCAACAATTCCACCAGTAATCGCACCCCAACGCCGGAACCACCTTTTACATGATAAGGTTTATTCGCATCCGTCCAGGCCGTCGACGCAATATCCAGATGCGCCCAGGATTTCACCGGAACAAATTCCTTGAGAAACATGCCACCGACAATCGTCCCGGCCTGCCCGCTTCCCGCATTCAAAAGATCGGAATGATGCCCTTTAATCAGATCGGCATATTCATCCCAAAGCGGAAGCTCCCAACAACGTTCGCCCGAACGCTCACCCGCCTTTCTCACTTGATCAACTAATTTCGGATCGGTTCCCATCAGGCCGATCGCGCGGTCGCCCAAGGCAACAGAACAAGCACCGGTCAGCGTTGCAAGATCGATCACGGATTTCGGATTAAACCGTTTTGTATAAGAAAGCGCATCCGCGAGAATTAATCTTCCTTCAGCGTCGGTATTAATCACTTCCACGGATTTTCCGTTGTGCATTTTGATAATGTCTCCGGGACGCTGAGCACCGCCACCGGGCATATTCTCAACACAGGGAATAACGGCAACCACATGAATCTTTAGTTTCAGTTTCGAAATCGCTTTCATGGTTCCCAAAACAGCCGCCGCGCCGGACATGTCACATTTCATTTTTTCCATCCCGCCGGAAGGTTTGAGAGAAATTCCGCCGCTGTCAAACGTCACACCCTTTCCGACAAGGCAAATCGTTCCGTTACGTTTATGAGATACTCCATACTCCAACACAATTAATTGCGGCGATTGATGCGATCCTTGAGCGACCGCTAAAATTCCATTCATATTATTCTTTTTGAGTTCGGCAATTCCGAGCACTTCAGAACGAAACCCGGATTCTTTCGCCAAATCACGGGCACAATCCGCTAACTGGCGCGGTTGAAGACGGTTCCCCGGCTCATTAATTAAATCCCTTGCAAAATTAACCGCTCCCGCAATCAGCCTCCCCTCTTCAATCATTTGGGTCATTTCCTTTTTCTTGGAAAGCTGCGAGAAAAGGATTTCGACCGATTCAACCGTCCGCTTCGGTTTTAATTCTTCCTTGGTCTGATACCTGTCGAATTTATAGGTCGCAAGATCAATGGTCTGGGAAATTAAAAATGCTACGTCTTCAAGCTTCACGGCCCCACCCAAAAAACATTCGGCAAGAATCCGAATGGATTTCAATTTATTTGCATTGGCAAAATTTAATGCGCCGGCCGTCGCTCTTCTTGCCGGTTCGTATTTCCAATTTTCTTTTTTCCCGAGACCCAAAACCAAAATTTCGTTGGAAGAACGGAGTGAATCAAGGTAACCATGAAATTGCTCGTCTTTTTTCCCGCTGAAACGTTTATTCTTGATTGCGGACTGGACCAGCTGAAACGCCGTTCCATCCAATTTTTTGAGCACAAGCGGCGGCTTCGCGTCCCCTTCAAACATTCCCGCGACCAACAAATCGACTTTTGATTTAACCCGTTCAAAAGAACCAATCGTAATATTCATCCGTTACTCCTTGTTGATGAGATCGTATTTGTTTAGCGTTTTGAAACAGACTATCGCCCCTCACCCCTGCCCGAAATACCTATTAAAATACTTCCAGGCCTTCTTAATTTGAATTCGGGACTGTCATGATTTCCCATAAACATTCCCAAGTATATTTTAATGATAATCATGGCTGCCCTCTCCCTAAGGGTGAGGGGATTTTATTAATAACTTCAAAACAGTAAATAATGACTATGAAAAAATGTTCACATCTCCGGATATGGTACAAGTTCAGGGTCTAAAAGGTCAAGATGAAATAAGGCGACTGAATCACAAAATTTGATCGCCATTCTAAATGATTTTTCTTCCGGAAAATTGTATAATTTATGCTTATCAAAGCTGGACTGTTTGTTCACCGGCTTTAATTTAAATAAGAAAAGGAAATCTTCCATGATCAAAATAATCAAGCTATCAATCGTCGTTTCAATTCTTCTGATCGTGTCTCATTCTTCCATTTTCGCCGACAATTGCACAATTCCTTTCCACGATGGTTTAGAAGATCAATTATCCGTCAATCAAAACGGCGGCGTGATTAACGGAAATGTCACTTTTGTTACAGCGGCAAATGGTAACGGCGCCAATTTTGACGGCACAGGTACAATTACTTATACAAATCCGATGTTCAATTCAGAAAGCGGATCGGTGTCTCTATTCTTCAAGAAAACAACTGCAGATGCGTATGGCGGAATTCTTCAAATCGGGCTGTTTGCAGCCGCAAACAGCATGGGCCTTTTTTATAATTTCGGAACAAATATCTATTTTGAAATGAAGAACTCCGTCGGAACTTCCGCCGTCGCATACGCCGAAAACAAGCTTTCTCAGACTCAATTTACACATATCGTAGTCACGTGGGATAAGAGAGATGCTGGTTTTGCCATTAAACTTTTTTTAGACGGAAAATATATTAAAAATACCGGCGGACAACTACTAACCGGTTCTTTTGTACTCAATCCAGCCAATCTCATCCTTGGGAAAGCAGGACCTGATCCTTGGTACGGAAATGGGCGAGGCCTCATGGACGAAGTCCGGTTTTTCAATTGGATGCTCTCCGACGCAGAGGTTTATGCGGAATATGTTTACGCTTCCAATAAATTCATCCGGCAAGAAACGGAAAGGAATCCGAGCACGGGACCGATTCGCCTCGACGGAAAAAATCTTTATGTAAACGAACAATTATTCAAAGTCAAAGGCATCGGCTATCAGCCGGTCCCTCACGGCCTGAGCAATACGCGGACGGTTTTGGATCAAATCTACAAGGATGACAACATTCTTAATAGAGACATTCCGCTACTGCGCAGCATGGGCGTGAACACCGTCCGCTTGTGGGCGGAACTTCCCGACGGCGAGAAACTTCTCGATAAACTCTATAACGGCGGCGATCAACCCATCTATGCAATTATGGCGTTCGAGGTTCCTCTGGATATCGATTATACGGATCCAACCACCATTGCCACCTACCGCAATAACATCACCACCTATGTGAATAAATTCAAAGGAAAATCCGCCGTGCTGGCCTGGGGCATCGGAAATGAAACCAATCTTCACTACACGGGAAATTTAGGTGCTTGGTATTTCTTTGCGAATGAATTAGCTGACGCCGCTTATTTGGAAGAAACGGCAAATAACTCTACGTCGTACCATCCAACAATGGTCAGTAATAGCGGCATGCTCGATTTCGGAAATGTGGACAATTATTCAGATGACATTTCATTAAACCATGTCGACATGTGGGGCCATAATGCATATGTGAAACAAAATTATCATTGTTACTTCGATTATTACGACAAAATCTCGGCCAAGCCGCTGATCATCACAGAGTACGGTATTGACGCGTGGAATACCGTCGCAAACCATGATTATCCGGAGGTTCAAGCGGAGTGGAACAAAAATTTCTGGCTTCAGATGACAGATCAGTGCATCGGCGGAACGCTGATGGCATATAGCGATGAATGGTGGAAAAACGGCACTGTTTCTTTTCATAATACCGGAGGACATGACACAGACGTCCAGCCGGACAACCGTTCCGATGAAGAATGGTACGGCGTCATGGAAATTGAAGATAACTTAAGCGCCCCGGATATCATGTTACCCAGAAAAACCTATTGTTCGTTGAAAGCGGAATTCGCGGATTTCGCACCGCCCGATTTCGACCGCGATGGCGATGTCGATCAGGAAGATTTTGGACATTTTCAAGTATGCTACACCGGGTCTGGAACGCGGCCCACATACGATTGTTACGATTCTGATTTTGATTGCGATCATGATGTGGATTTAGACGATTTCGGTTATTTTCTGAACTGTGATAGCGGTCCCATGATTCCCGTCGCAAGCGCTTGCTGGGATGTGTTTCGTGGAACAGCAGCAGCACCGCATCCGACCAGCTTAAGTTTTAATCCGGAATTTGATAATGATCAGGATGGCTTCGACACCAGCGTTGATTGCAATGATGCCAATCCCAATATTCATCCGAATGCTCAAGAAATCTGCAATCAAGCGGATGATAATTGCGACGGCACCGTTGATGAAAGCAATGTTTGTGTGATTCCGGATTCCGATAAAGACGGCATTTTAGATCCGGACGATGAATGCCCAAAAACACCGGCCGGCGCAAAAATAGATCAAGTTGGCTGTTCGGCTTCCCAATTCTGCGGAAAAATCACCATCACCAGCTGGCGGAACCAGCTCGTTTGCGTCACGTCAGACTGGAAAGATAACGAAAGAAAGAAGCTTCCTCTCGATTGCCAAACACGATGGAATGGGCGATCCCGAAAATGGCTTTGCGAAAACACAACAAGAGCCAACTAATTGTCAGAATTAGATGGGGACGGGCATAGACCCGTCCCCCTTAACCCCTCTACGGGAAAACTTGTTGCACAAGCGGCCAAAATAGCTAAACTACTGTCATTATGAAACGAGAACACATCCTTTCAGCTTTTTTTATCGGCCTTTTTATTTTTATTCTCTATCAGCTTTTTTTGATTTTTTCACCGTTTATCAACGCCATTTTCTGGGCAGGAGTCCTTGCATTTGCTTTCCATCCGCTCAATCAGCAAATCGCCCGGCTTCCCAAAATAAACCGCTCCGTCGCTTCCGTAATCACAACCGTTTTCGTCGTTTTGATTGTCGTCATCCCCGCAGCCTTAATCCTGCTCAGCTTGATTCGTGAAGCCATCGATGTCTACCAAGCCTTAAGTTCCCGGATCACGGTTGATCAATTCACTCGATGGATCGAGAACATCCGGCAAACCGCGGCTGCCAAATGGCCACCAGAAATTGCAAAGTATCTTGATTATGCCGAAAAAAACGTGTCTTCCCTTCTTGTCAACGGCGTCCAGAAAACCGGAAATTTTGTCGCGATTAAATTTGCATCTATTACAAAGGGTTTTATTTTCGGAATTATCAATTTCTTCCTGATCGGATTTGTCCTCTTTTTCTTCCTTCGGGACGGCCAATATATCTATGAAGCACTATACCGGCTGATCCCCATGGAAAACACCCATAAGAAACTCCTCTCCGACAAACTCAACGAAGCATTCGCCGCCATCATCCGCGGTCAATTTGTCACCAGCATTCTCCAGGGGATCATGGCCACCATTGCCTTTTGGGCGCTTTCGCTTCCCGCCCCTTTTCTTGTGGGCTCCTTAACATTTCTGACATCGATGGTTCCGATTACGGGTGCCGCAACAGTTTGGGTTCCGTTTGCAATTTATTTATTTGTGATTCAAGCCTATACCAAATTTGGATTGCTGCTTGTATTCGGAATTTTCGGAATTAGTTTAATGGATAATATTTTGAAACCCCTCCTCATCGGTGAAAAAACAAAACTTCCAATCCTTCTACTATTTCTCGGATCTTTAGGCGGATTAAGAATGTACGGATTCACCGGTATCTTCCTCGGACCTCTGATTCTTTCCGTCTTTTTCGTTCTCCTCAAAATTTACAGAGAGCAATTCTTCCCGACCGAAGTGTAGCGACATTAAATTAGCGTTTAGCGGATAGCGTATAGTATCAGTCAAAATACATAGTTGGTTTCCTGCCCTTTTCTTCTCAAAATCCCCTCACAATCCGGCTTCTTAAATTGATTTAAATAGTTATATTTAAAGGACTTAGGTTGAAATTTTGAATACATGTGTTAGACTATTATTGACGAATTAAAATGATGTATCTTTGACAATTCGTTGAAAGCGATAAACCCGTCAACTACGGTTGACGGGGCCGTTCCTCGGAATCCGATGGAACGGCGGCAAACCATTTGAAAGGATGGGGCCCTCGCACTTCGGCATTGTAGAAATTGCTGAGAGCGGGGCCATTCGTCACGTGAGTGGCGGATGTGGCAAAGCAGAGCGCCTAATTCCCGAAAATTGGACGGGATACGGTAGGCTGGCCGCCGAAATTCGAAGTGAAAAAACATAATTATATAACAATCTGTTTAACCACCTATTTGCTGTTGAATATAAGCTTGTGCGGGAATACTTGGGCACAGGATATGTTCGGTGGATCCATACAAGCAACCCCAGCAGGTTCGATTTCTTCAGTTTCTCCTGACGAAAAATTACACGCCCTTTCCCTAACGCGTTTTCATTTCATGACGCTCAAGGAATTTCATTCGCACCTTTTTTCGGGCGACTCTGTTTCGACAAGCATTCCGGATTACCAGGCATTTATATTAAATACCGGCTTGAATGCGTTCCTCGCATCCGGAGAACGCGAAACGATGCTGCTCGAAGCACTCCGCCAGAATAAAGGAGTTCATCTCCGGTTTAAAGCGCCGATGCAAACTTCGGAATATCAAATTGCTCCTTACCCGGGGCGGGAAATTGCATTTCAACTGCAACCGGAAGTACGCGAAGTAGCGATCACCGTGGACATTCAACCTCTTTTGGACGGCCCGATTGCATTTAAAATTAAGATCCAAAAAGGAAATGACACTTTCGATTATAACGTAAATTGGTCGGGAGAATTGGTTTTTTAAAATTTGCGCGATAGAGAACTATCCTGAAGCGTGCCGGGTCTTGAAGAAGTTCGGAATTTCTTATTAAAGATGAGAAATCCAGGCTAAGATCCGGCACTCGCCTTTTTAATTAGAAATCGTAATTCTTTAGCGTTTTAAATTATTAACAAATTCCTGAGGACGTATTGAAGAATGCCGCCGTGTTGATAATAGGAAAGTTCGGTAGCGGCGTCAATCCGGGAAATGACACGGAATTCTTTTTCGCCGTTCTGTCCGGCCATCCGGACCGTCAACTTGGCACCCGGAGTCATCGCATTTATCCCTAAAATCGAAAACTTTTCGTCACCCGAAATGGCGAGCGTCTCGCGATTTTCACCTGCTTCGAATTCAAGCGGTAGCATCCCCATTCCGATTAAATTACTCCGGTGAATCCGTTCAAAGCTTTCCGCAATCACCGCTTTCACGCCAAGCAGCGCCGGCCCTTTCGCAGCCCAGTCACGCGAAGAACCCGACCCGTATTCTTTCCCGGCAATAATGATGAGCGACGTCTTACTTTCCCCATATTTCATCGCGGCATCGTAAATAGACATAATCTCGCCCGCCCGAACATACTTGGTCCATCCGCCTTCCCTCCCGGGAACCATTAAATTCCGAAGCCTGATATTCGCGAATGTTCCGCGCATCATCACTTCAAAATTTCCGCGTCTCGCACCATAAGAATTAAAATCTTCCGGCCGAACGCCGCATTCAATTAAATACTTTCCTGCCGGGCTGTCTTTCGCAATTGATCCGGCAGGCGAAATGTGGTCCGTCGTCACAGAATCGCCAAGCACAGCCAGCACTCGGGCTTCCTTAATATCTCGCAACCCGGCGGGTTGTATTTCCATATTTATAAAAAACGGCGGATTCTTGATGTAGGACGATTTCGGATTCCATTTAAACGTTTCTCCGGACGGGGACTGAATAGAACGCCAATGCTGATCGCCCGCTTCGACGCGGGCATACTCTTTTTTAAACATCGCCGATCGAAGCGTTCGCATCGATTTTTGAATTTCTTTCTCCGTCGGCCAAATGTCACGAAGATAAACTACTCTTCCGGTTTTATCTTTTCCGATCGGATCGCGCGCAAGATCAATTTGAATATTCCCGGCAATGGCATAAGCCACGACAAGCGGCGGCGACGCCAAATAGTTAGCACGGACAAGCGGATGAATTCGTCCTTCAAAATTCCGGTTCCCCGAGAGCACCGACGCAACCACTAATTTCCGTTCTTTAATTTCACGGCTAACCTTTTCCAGCAACGGCCCCGAATTTCCGATACACGTCATGCAGCCAAATCCCACAAGATTAAATTTTAACCGCTCAAGCGGCTTTAAAAGCCCGGCTTTTTTCAGATATTCCGTCACCACTTTCGAACCCGGAGCCAAACTCGTCTTCACCCACGGTTTTACGGAAAGTCCCCGCTCGACGGCTTTCTTGGCTAAAAGTCCGGCAGTCATCATCACCGCAGGATTCGACGTGTTGGTACAACTTGTAATCGAAGCAATCGCCACCGCACCGTGAGACATTGTTCCGGTCTCCACGTTCTGACCTATTTCCTGCGCAAAAAAAGTCCGGAAGGAGTGTTTCACCTCTTCCAAAACGATCCGGTCATGCGGCCGCTTCGGGCCGGCCAGGCTCGGCCTCACCGTTCCCAAATCAAGTTCAACCATGTCAGAAAAAACCGGTTCCGGTGATTTCCGTGTCCGGAATAATCCCTGCTTCTTCGCATACGTTTCCACCAGAGAAATTAATTTTGCGTTCCTTCCGGAAAGTTTCAGAAAATCAAGCGTTACCTGATCAACCGGAAAAAATCCGGCTGTCGCACCGTATTCCGGCGCCATATTGGCAAGCGTCGCGCGATTCGGAACATCTAAGAGATCGAGTCCCTCTCCGTAAAATTCGACAAATTTCCCAACCACCTTTTTCTGACGAAGCATTTGGGTGACGGTCAGAACCAAATCCGTTGCGGTCACTCCATCCCGGAGTGAGCCGCACAATTTAAAACCCACCACTTCCGGAATCAGCATCGCAACCGGCTGCCCCAGCATCACTGCTTCCGCCTCAATCCCGCCGACGCCCCAACCCAGAACCCCGAGCCCGTTAATCATCGTGGTGTGAGAATCCGTCCCCACCAATGTGTCCGGATAGGCGAGTTGTAAATCGCCTTCTTTTTTTGAGAAAACAACATCAGCCAAATATTCCAAATTAACCTGATGAATAATGCCCGTGTTCGGCGGAATCACTCTGAAATTCTCGAACGCTTTCTGCCCCCATTTCAAAAATTCATAGCGCTCCTTGTTGCGCTTAAACTCGAGCTTCACATTGGTTTGGAACGAATCTTTTTTCCCAAACGAATCCACTTGAATCGAATGATCGATCACCAGATCTACGCGCTGCAAAGGATTGATGATGGCTGCTTTTCCTCCCAATTTTTTCACAGCATCCCGCATTGCAGCCAAATCAACAACCGCCGGAACCCCCGTAAAATCCTGAAGCAATACCCGCGCCGGCATGAAAGAAATTTCCTTTTTCTGCTTTTGATCGGCCGGATTCCAGCGTGCAAGCGCTTCAATATCTTCTTTTTTAACCATTTCCCCATCTTCCGAGCGCAACAGGTTTTCGAGAAGAATCCGCAATGAAAAAGGCAATCTTGCCGGATCCGGCAGCCCGCCTTTTCGGAGTTGGTCGAGACGGAATATGGTATAACGTGTTCCCTTGACGGTAATTGTTGATTTGGTTCTGAAACTATTCAGCGATTGGTTCATTTTATCTATTGTGATTCCTCCTTAAAAAGTCGCGTTATTATATCAAAATCATAAAAAACAGGAATTTATTTTAAAGTAAAGGAGAAGAAATATGAAAGTTGATTCCTGTTTTTCCTCACTTCAATGATTTTTATTTATAGATGATTCTCAGCATCAGGCGCTGGAACAGATTCGACCGGCACCGGCAACGGAAGTCCGATTTTGGTTTTCTGCTGTTTCAGAACTTCCTGTGCTTTGTTCCTCACCTTGTAACTCGGATCTTGTTTCGCAAGCAATTCCAACATAGTGGCACGCTCGCCGAGATCAAGAGAAGTTAGCGCGCTGAGCGCCTGCCCCATGATCCGTTCGATTTCTTCTTCGTTGGATTTATACGCCCGTAACAAATAATCGCGATCGAGCATCTGCAGAATGAGCGCAATCCCGGAATTGTCACCCAATTCTGCAAGGCTGGTCGCGGCATTCCACCGCACACGCGTAACAGAATCGGTCAGTACTGATTTTAAATCCGGGATAATCGCCGGATTCCCAAATTTCCCAAGCAAGAGCGCCGCTTTCTCGCGAACATAACTATGTTCACTTTTTAAATAAGATGCCACTGGAAGCGCCACCTCGGGCATTCCGAACTTCATCAAAGCATCCATCAAAGAAAGGATGACCTGCGGATCTTCATCTTTTTTTAAATTTGAAAACACTTCGAGAACCGCCTGTTTTGCTTTGTCTTTGTTAAATTGAGAAATGGCCAAAATTAAATAAGCGCGCGTCCGCGGATCGCTATACTTCGGATTTTTCAAATTGGCAATGATTTCATCCATGACTTGCTCGCTTTCAAGCATCAGCCAGCTTTTCCTTAAATATTCGGAAAGTTCAAATGCTTTTCGCCAGCGCTCACCCGAAGGGAGATTTTGCATCTCTTCTATCAGCGTTTCGGGAGCTTTTATTTGATGCGTATGAATACGATATCCGAGCCATGTTAAAAAAATCCCAATGGCGATGCCAATCGAAAAAATAACAATATGGTGGGTCGCTAAGAAACCATTATTCATTTTTTTATTGGGGGGAAACGCGTCTAAATCGACCATAACCAACCTCGACAGGTTAATGAGAGGTAAACATTTAGTTAGCCCTCACCCCTGCCCTCTCCCGCGGGGAGAGGGCAGGGGTGAGGGGAATCTGCTCATCACTTCATTTAAACATTTCGCGAAGCAGGGAAATATTCTCCGTCGAATCAATCAACCTTAAAAAGACCCCTTTCCCGCCGCTCGAAGCACGTTTTTCCGTGAGCGCCTGATAAGAGGCTTCCGCAAAAAAGTCGCGAACCATATGAGAACTGATCCGGTGTAAATATCCTTTCGCAAATCCAATCGCGGGATATCCGGGAAACGGTTTTTCCGGTATAAAAGAAATAATAAACGGCAAAAACCGCCGCGGCTGTGCGAGTACCTGCTGATAGCTGATGTGTTGGTCCCCGGTCCCTTGCATCACCCATTCAACACCCGAATCAATCAACGCATCCCGTAACCCGTAAAACTTTTCTCCTTCAAGGTAAATAAACGGAACGATTTTCCTTTTTTCAGTCTCGGCAAATTGGCGGATCTTTTTTAAAACATCCACAAGAAGCGCCGTACCGTTTCCAATAGTGCCGGGTTCTGGTTTGCGAGATGCAGAACCTGGCACTATTGGAAGCGGTACGGCAGACTCAGCTTGCAAGTTCGGAATGTTGGTTTCCAAACACCGTTCCTTTGCCAGTTTTGTGACGCGTTCCATCTCGCAAGCAATCGCCCCCGGTTCCTTAGCCTCTTTCGCCTGCAGATCGCTCAATCGCCCTTCCAAAAGCCCTTTTCCCAATTCAACATACGGTTGAAGAAGATACAAGTTATCCCTGAAAAGCCGCGTCGCGGGATCCTCTAACCGGCTCAAATCAAGCAAATCCGGAGCAAATCCGGCTTTTAAAATCGCCCGGGCCATTAACCGGTTTCCGACCGTCGTCGTCAATCCATAAAAAGCGGAAAATAAACGTGCGAACATTTGCGCAACTTCCTCTTTTGTTTTCATCGCTTTAAAATCAACCGTTTCAAGCACCACCGCATTAAATTTTTCCCGGGAAATTTCCATTTTTGAAAGATTAATCACGAGTTTACTTTTTTCATTCCGGTAATATTTTTTTTGAGCATCCCAATCGCTCGCGCAGACCGTAATCAAATTTGCGAATCCTTCCTGCCAAATACTCTCGTTGAAATTCTGTTCGACCGATTTCCCGAACCAAAAAAGCTCTTCCGGCACGAGCAACGCAATGTCCGTAACTGATTCTTCGAGAATCATATTCCCGAGTTCCACCGCAGCATGCGTTTCTTTCCGGACTTCCATGATTCCGGCATACCGTTCGTTCCAATACGCTTCCTCATCCAAATTATAAAATGCGAGAAACGTCATCATGTGCAGGTCGCCGGTCCAGCGACCGCCGACATTATCGAACATGCCGCCAAAGCCCGGAGCGTTTTCTCCCAGTTCCTTGTCTAAACCGGAATTTCGGATAAACGCCGAAAGCCGGCTGGCTTCGGACCTATCCGTCGTTTCAAAAAACATATTTCCGAGAACAATTCCGAAAATTTCATGCACTTGCTCTG
>MHFR01000042.1:0-162415 GCA_001804285.1 Candidatus Danuiimicrobium aquiferis | reverse complement strand
GCCCCTACCATCACAATTTGCCCGTTCACAAATCAGTTCGATCAAACTCTCCGTCCCGGACCGATCCTTTTCAACTTTAAACAAATCTTTCCCCGCCCGCTCTTTTCCGTCAAGAAAATTCAAATCATGCAACGTCTCCAAAACGATTTTCGAAAAACGGTCTCCGTCGATTCCTCTCGATTGCGCCACATGGTTCAGAATAACCGCAAAAATCTCGACAAAAATCAGCATCGTTTCATCCGTCGAACCGGATTTCGAGCTTGGGATCACGGCAATCTGATCCCAATCGGCTTCAAGCTCTTCCAAGCGCATACTTAATTCATGATCATAATTTTTCCCCAATTCATATTCGCCGGTAATGATCGTGCGCTGCTTACAAGCTTCAACTGCGGTACCGGTTCTAAAAGTGCCGGGTTCTGATTCAATGAAAGTAGAATCCGGCACTTTTAGAACCGGTATCGCTTTAAACGCGTCCGAAATCCCCTGAAACGGCGTGTGCTGGCCTCCGATTCCGGTTTTGATCACATAACGGATGGGTTTCCCTAAAATTTTCCCGCGCCGTGAAAAGAATTCCCGCAGGTAAGAAACATTTTCAAAGAATACCTGTTTTCCGCCAACCTTCGGATGATGCGCATAATAGCCCTGGTTTCCCGCAAGGGCAAATGAGCCGCTGATGGCCGCACCTTCCGCCACCCCGAAGCCTTCCTGTCCGAATCCTCCCCGGAGAAAGCGCTTGGCAAGTTCCGCATTGCCGTTCGCATCGAGCGGTGTTGTGAGTTTTTCAAAAATGATTCTTGCTTGATCTTGTTCGTTTGGGTTCATCAGTCACTCTTTTTAAAAATTCCAATGATTAAGTACGCAATGACCAAGAAAATCCAAAAATAATAAATTCCCAATCGGAATTCAAATATTGGAACTCCTTTGCGTCATTGCCTGCCCGCCAAGTTTTTTGGCGGGAGATTTGGTCATTGGGATTTTAATTATACTGTTCCATCCATTCTATTTCGAATCACATCCAATGTCGCCTTCTCGTCAACTTCAAAGGCTTCTGCGCCTTTATCGCGAAGTTCGTCGCAAATTTGGTCGAGCGTTTTTTGGTTTGGTTTCAAAACCGAATCTATTACTTCACGCAAAATTTGATCGGCCGTTATTTTTCTTTCCGCACCCGAACCAATCACGGAATCAAGCCATTCCTGATGATTCGCTGCCGCCTGTTCAAACTCCGGCAAGCCTTCGGAAATAATTGACCGCGTTTTCAGCTCCGCCACTTTTCGATCGTTTAAGGTTTGGATCCATTCGCTGAATATTTTAAGCGTATCTTCGGGCATGGTGTTATGCATCCACGGGCCCAAAAACGGGAGCACATAAAGCAGCGGATGATACGGTTGATCCGCTTTCACGCCGGTTGAGGCCATCAAAAGCCTCTGCGGATTTGCGCCAATCGGTCTCAACTTTGAAAATTCTTTTTTCAACTTTCCGACTTGACCCGTCGCGGATTTTCCGAGAATTTTCTCCGGATCTTTAAATTCTTTTCTCAAAAATACCGTTTCGAAAATCCGGTAAATAAATTTCCCTTGCGCAACGGCGGTTTTACCTTTTAATGTTTGTAAGGGCAATTCATGAATTGCCCCTGCGGTCTGATCAATCATCGGATCCATCACCCGGTCAATCCGGCTGACAAAAAGTGAATTCACGGAATAAATTTGCCCAAGATCATTCCGGATGTCGGCATCATTTTTTCCTTCCTTCCTCAAATCTTCCACCCGTTTCGATAAACCCCGGATATAACCTTGTGCCGCATCTAAATAATGCTGGATTCCGAATACGAGCGTCACATTCACATGAACACCCGCGCGCGTGGCCTCTTCGACGGCGCGGGGCCCCACATTTCCGCCTAAATTCGGAATTTTGGTGTAAGAACCGAGGATTTCCGAAAACCCGCTCACCGAAAATTGTTGATGGATCTCTTTGGCAGCTTTTGCAAGTATCTCAAGTGTTGTGATCAAAGCCGATGCTTCCTGCGACACACGCCCTTCCGCAGGCCATTCGGAATGAACTTCACTAAAAATGACACCCGCTTCATGCGCGGCCTGCGTATAGAGGGCGGAATAAATTCGTAGGGGCAATTCATGAATTGCTCCTACGTTCCCACCACCAAGGTTTTTTGCCAATTCCCGAATCCTTTCATCCATAGCACCCGATTCGACGAGTTGTCTGAGCAGGGTCTGATTGGTCGTCATATCGAGCGCTCCCCAATCTTCGATAATTTCAATGAGCCGCTCATGCCAAGATATCGGTAGGGGCAATTCATGAATTGCCCCTACATTAATCTTCGGGAATCCATCCAGCGCAAAAGAATTGGACCGGGTTTCGGGATTGTAAAGTCTTGCAACGGAAGAAGATGGAAGATTTGCAAGATCAACTTTAGCGATTTCGTTTGAAATATTAACTTTCATATAAATCACCGTTTTGTTGAAATTTTTGCACCGCCAGTTTTTAAGAAAGGAACAATTCTAACGTAAGAAATCACCCGTAAGGAACCGTCCCGGATTGTGCGATTATATCATTAATGAGCAAGGCGGAGCAACTTGGATATAAATGAAAATCCCAATGGCCAAAAAAGCTCCAATGTTTCAAATCCCGATTAGGAATTAATTCTTTTTGGATTTATTTGGTCATTAGACATTCCGCAAATTGGGCAGCAATTTGCGGTCTTACGCCGACGCAGAGATATGTTCGACGCCTTGTATGAACGTCACAAGTGCGCCGACATAATTATCGAAGAAAGACGCTTGAGGGGTATAAATATTTTGATGAATACCGGTAATTTGAAATTCGTCTCGGTCAAGCAGCACGGCTCCGAGGGTCAATCGTACCTTTTCTAAAAGTCCTGCCTTCGTCGTATTTAATTTTGAACCGGCGACCCGGTCCGTCACAAAAATTTTCGAATCTGTTAACTGATTAGAAAGGCCGGCGGCTTCGGCCATATCAGTAATCAAAGCAACTTGTCCAAATCTGACATTCTTGGCATCTTGAACGAGTAAACTTCCATTCTCGGCAAAGTTCATCGCCTGTAAAATCGCACGCGCAGGCAGTTTCTGAATGCCCTTTACTTTCAAGAACTCTCCGATTTTCTGATTCACCGATCCCTTGGCTTCCGTTGACGGAACAATCAATTTAACACGAACACCTAATTGGGCGAGTGATGTTAAAACCTCAAGAAATCGTTTGGTCTCAGCCAAATTAATATCTTTAAGCATTTCGACTTCGCTTTCACTCAACCGGAGATAAACACTATTATAAGATTTCATGACAGCCGTAACATCATTCGCCCCGCTCATTGTAACGCCTTTTTGGGCCACTGTTTCTTCAACCGTTGTTTGATCGATCGCAATTTTCGGCAGAGCGGGTGTCTCAATTTTCGCAAGCTGCGTCATGATTCGAGCTTCGGCCCTTGTCTTAGCGTTTTGATCAGACAAGGACACTTGCGCACTTCGATTAATTATTGCTTTGGCACTATTTTGAATGTTGCGCGCTTCGGCACGTACTTTAAGATTTCCAATTTCCGTCACAACCTGATCAACAAGCGCTTTCGCCTGCTCGACTTGCTCGGGAACACGGACTTGGGTCAACTTGGCCAGTGTTACTTGAATTTTCTGCAATTCCACAAGAACCGGCGAAATGCTCGCCACATGATCGTTCATCGTTTCAATATCGAATATCGATTTGGGCAACAGTGCTCCGATAAAATTTATCTGCTCTGCTCTGCGCGGCGTCGCGCCAACTGTAATGGCCCTCGCCAAGTAGCCGATTGCGGTGGTTAATTTCTGCTTCGCATTCTCGACGGCCTGATTAAATGAAGGCATCTCTTTAGCAACCAGTGTCTTGCTCGGAACAGATTTCACTGTAGCTGCTTTTCTCGGAAGTGACGCAATCTCGCTCGGGAAGATCTGCCGTAATTCATCTTCCGTTAATTTATAATTTCCAACCATGATCGCAACTAATTTGGTACCATTTATATTGCGGCGCGCTTCGGCACGACTCCCTGCCCGTTTATTCCGGATCCATGTAATAATCTGATTGGTCGAAGCATCGTGACGGAGAGGAAGCTTGGAATCCAGGAGCTCCGGCAGCACAACATTCGCAAGTTCTTTTCCTCGTTCAACACCCCACTGGTCGAAACTGAAAATATTCCAGATCACGCCCTGAACAAAAATCCGGTGTTCATACATCGCAATCAACCGGCCGAGTGTCCGCGGCGTTAATCGCTCGAACAAAATCGTGTTGGAAGGCCGGTTCCCGCGAAAAACTTTGTGAGGAAGAAGTCTCCGGATTTGTTCTTCTGTATTTTTGGTGTCTTTGCGAAGAGCTTTTTCCGCTTCCGCCGGAGTTTTGCCGGCCATCAGCGCTTCTGTTTGAGCGACAAAATTCGACAGAAGCATCGGGTGATGATCCCCAAGCGGATTATGACTCATTGCCGGCGCAATAAAATCGGCCGGAATGATTCTCGTCCCTTGATGAACAAGCTGCATGTATGCATGCTGGCCGTTCGTCCCCGGTTCTCCCCATATCACAGTTCCCGTATGATAGGTAACGGGATTACCGTTTCGATCAACAAATTTTCCGTTACTTTCCATGGATGCCTGCTGAAGGTAAGCCGCAAGCCTGGCGGAATACTGATCATACGGCAGGATCGCCTGCGTTTCAGCTTTGAAAAAGTTCGCGTACCAAACATCGAGAAGGCCGAGAATCACCGGAACATTCTGGCGGAAATCAGTTGTGCGGAAATGTTGATCCATATCATTGCCACCCTTTAAAAGGTCCATAAAATTATCGAATCCAATGTACGTCGCGATGGAAAGCCCGATCGCAGACCACAAAGAATACCGTCCGCCGACCCACTCCCAAAACTCGAACATGTTGGCTGTATCAATCCCGAACGCGCGGACTTTCTCCGTCGCCGTTGAAACCGCCACAAAATGCTTTTCAATGGCTTCTTTTGCATTAATCGGAAATTGAGATCTCTTGCCGAGAGAAGACAGGAGCCATTCTTTCGCCGTATTCGCATTGGCCATGGTTTCCTGCGTCGTAAATGTTTTTGACGCGACGATAAAGAGTGTTTCTTCCGGATTGATTTCCTTCAACACTTCGGCCATATCCGTTCCGTCAACATTCGATACAAAATACGCTTTCAGATCCCCCTGCGCATAAGGTTTCAAGGCTTTTGCCACCATGGCCGGCCCCAAATCCGAACCGCCGATCCCGATATTGACAATATATTTAATCCGTTTACCCGTAACTCCGTGCCATTCTCCGGAAATAATTTTTTGTGAAAATGTCTTCATTTGGGCGAGTACCCGCTGGACATCCGGCATCACATCTTTACCACCGACCAAAATCGGCTCACCCGATATATTTCTGAGCGCAGTATGGAGTACCGCACGGCCCTCGGTTTCATTGATCACCCCGCCGGTAAACATCTGTTCAATCGCATCCGCAAGATGCGCCTCGTCTGCCAAATTCATGAGATCCGCGAGGACTTCGTCATTGACCCGGTTCTTGGAATAATCCACGAAAAATTCATTATCGAACAATGAAATGGCCATCCGGCGGGCCCGATCCGGATCCGTCTTGAACATAGCTCTCATTTGCCGCCTTCTGAATTTCGCATAATCTTGCGTCAATAAACCCCATGCTTTTGTCGTCGTCGGGTTGACTTTCGGGAATCGCCGCGCTTCGGATCTTGTCTTGCCGCCTTGTTGACCTTGCCTGACAACCTGCTGATTCAAACGCTTTATCTGTTCAAAAACTTTCTCGCGTTTATGATACGGAATGCCCGTCTTATACTGAAGAGCGTAATCCGCTTTGTCCAAAGCACTTTTCAACCCTTCTCGAACCTCTCGAGAGGTTTCTCCGTAGGTTAAAATATCGGAAAGGACAGACTCTAATACGCCCCGCGTATCGTGCCAATGAGGATTTGCTGATAACGGTCTCGAAACATGGGCAACTTCTTCCCAAAAATCTGTCCTGGCTTCGGAACGCAATTTCGCAATACGATCTTTGATGACTTGAATGGGGCCCTCTTCATCCTTCTTAAATGAGCCCGCGCCATTGTCACGCCGTTCGTCACCGATTTCCTCGAGAGAAGTTCCACGCGGGGTTAATGCCAACGCCCCCAATTGACTTAAAATCTCATCCGCTGAAATTTTATCCGCCGGATTAGTCGATAACAGTTTCTCAAGCCACAATCCCTGGGACCCTTCGCTTTGCTCGACTCTCGGCATTCCTTCGGAAACAAGAACGCGATATTTTAAAGCTTCTGCTTCTTCAGGGCTCAAACTGGCCACATAATCACTTAAGATCATCAATGTCCCTTCGGGAAGCGTGTTGTGCATCCACGGCCCCAAATACGGTAGTGTGTAAAGAAGCGGATGATAATTCGGCTGTTTATCGCCCTTAACGCCCGTTGACGCTGCTAAAATTCGCTGCGGATTTGCGCCGTACTTGTCTTTCAATACTTGAAAGGTTTTTCCTAATCCCGCAATTCGTTCATGTTCGGCCACGGTCAAAATATTCAAAGAATCTTGAAGCGGTTTCGCAAGGAATATCGCTTCGAAAATACGGTATGAAAACTGGATTTGCGCACCTGCCGTCTTTCCTTTGAGCATCCGAAGCGCTGCTTTTTCCGACTCCGTCCCTGCTTTCGCAATTATTTCATCAATTAACGCATCCACCAAAATATCGATCCGGCTCACAAATATCGAATTCACAGAAAATATCTTGCTGATCACTGAACGGATCTGTTCCGCAGACTTCCCTTCACTTTCCATCCTTGTCGCCAAATCATTCAACCCCTCCACATACGCTGCCATAATCTCTAACGCATGGCGGATTCCAAACACAAGCGTCGCATTCACATTCACGGCTTGCGCTGTGGCTTGCCGGACCGCACTCGGGCCAACGCCGTTTGTCAAATTCGGAACTTTCACAAAACCGCTTACGCCAGCTTCGTCAAATCCATGTTGAATTGTCTCAACGGCCCGGACCATTGGATCCAATGTATCAATTAACGCACTTGCCTCATGGGAAACACGGCCTTCGGGCAACCATTGCTGTTGGACATCGCTGAAGATTCTTGCCGCTTCAATCGCTGCCTGTTTGTAAATTGCATAGTAAACTTCTTCGGCAACATCCGTTTGGCTTGCCAAGTTAATAATCTCTTGATCAACAGCGCCGGACTCGATCAAAAGCTTCACCAGCGATTGATTCGTTGTCATATCCAGCGCTCCGACCGTTTCAATAATTTCTTTCAAACGGCCTTGCCAGGTCTTCCCGGCTTCCATCTCCGCTTTCGTTAATTTCGGGAATCCATCTAACGCAAAAGAATTTCCACGGGTCGCAGGATCAAATAGCCGCACGACCGACGTCTTCGGTAAATTCGCCAAATCCACTTTCGCCGCCATCACTTCGCGCGCTTCGGCCCTCGCAGTGGCATCGCTCGGCCTTCGCCACGGCTGCGAGGACACTTGCTCGCCTTGATTGATGCCCTCTTTGAAGCTATTCTTATTGTCGCGCGCTTCGGACCTTGTTTGATCAGCGTTTAGCGTAGAGGGATTAGCGGATAGTCCAGAAATTATCTTCATCAATTCGCGGACTTGAGATGCGACCGAAGATGCCGCGCCTGTTGCTTGCGGCTCGCCGGCTCCGAGGTCTTTTCCCATCGCGACAGCGATCACATTCGGTTCCGCAAGAACATTCTTCACATTGTCCAAGGTCACGCCGGAAGTCGGAATGAGTTGGACTTCCGGATATTTTGCCCTCAGTTGCGCGAGTAATTCATTTCCGTGTAAGCCGGGAATATTGAAAACCAGGGCATCTTGACCAGGGATATTTAAAACCAGCGCGTCTTGCGATTGAGGGGCAGACAAATGCCGGAGTAGCCCGGTCGGTGAAAAAATTTCAATATCACCCGCCAGCTCCTCTCCTCCGATTCCCCCGAATGCAAGCGTACGCCCGCGGAGTTCCGGGAAATAGCGAATCAACCCTTCAAAAAAATCACTGGCGGTTTTGCCCACTTGATATGGAAACA
This sequence comes from Candidatus Danuiimicrobium aquiferis, assembly GCA_001804285.1. Lineage (GTDB taxonomy): Bacteria > Omnitrophota > Omnitrophia > Omnitrophales > Danuiimicrobiaceae > Danuiimicrobium > Danuiimicrobium aquiferis. The sequence continues at coordinate 154,326 of MHFR01000042.1, read as the reverse complement.
CCTTGAGCGTTTTCGCGCCGTGTTTCACTGCACGGTCGGCTTCGGCCATCGTCAACACACCGGGAATTCCGAGAATATTATGTTCTTTGGAGAATTTCATAAAATCAAAAAACCGAGGATCATACACCGGACTCGTAAGGAACTGCGCACCGGCAAGAACCGCTGAATTAGCTTCTTGGCGGGTCCGGATTCCTCCGGCACCAATCAGAATCGAAGAATCCTTTTCATATTCCCGACGGAGTAATGTCAATGCATTCACCGCTTGTTTGACATCCGGATGGGCCATGGAAATTTCAATCAATTTCGAGCCGGCTTGAATGGCTTCCTTCGCGCGCATCACAATATTTTCGACCGATGTCCCGCGGATCACGACAAATACTTTTTCCTGTTGAATCTGCGCCAGAACTTGATCTACGCTTTGCGCCCGGGCCTCTGCGCGTTCTTTTGGTGCTCCATTTCCGGCCTCGACCTGATCCATGACCCATTTCGCGTTCCTATGTGGAACAGTCCCTGTTGGTTCATTTTTAATGAATGAATCCAGGATATTTCTTATAAAAACAGACCGGGCGCAGCTCAACGCGTCACTTTCTTGGTTAAGTCCCATCCGGAACATATCACGCACCTCCCCGGCATTCCCCAATGTCTGCGCATCTTTTATCGGATCAAATGATTTTTTCATTTTTTGTAATATCTCCGCGAAAAAATTCGGGTCGAATATAATTTCCTCACCCTCCTTGAGTACAAATGAAAGAGGATAATCCAAGACCGTTCCGCTCAGAATAGTCAGCTTCCCTGCGCCTGTCAAAGTGACAGAAAAATTTTTGTTGAAAACCACATTGTCGCCGATGCTGATTTTGGCTTTCGGATTATATTCGTCATCGACGCGGACGGTCAATTGGACGTTGTTTCCCACGCGCAAATGATGCCCAATTTGCGTGTACCTTCCGCTTAAATAAATGTGTGCGTTTGTTCCGCCGAATCCCGATTGGCCGACGCGCGGTTTGTCATCTTTTAATACCTCTTTGAGCCAACGGCCGTCTAAATACGCAAACGCATCGCTCAATTCCACAACCGTGTCTTTCGTGAAATTCCACGTGCGCATAGTCGTTAATAACCGTTTCCAATGCTCGCTATAAAGCCAAGCCGCCCGTTTTGGCGTATCCACCGCCCCTGTTGTTTCGTCGCTATCTTTCATTGGCGCAAAACCGCCAACGCGGTCTACCATGGTATAAGCCCCCTTGTATTCACCATTCACAAATCCATGAAACACCTGGGCTTCAAATTTAAACGCAGGCACGCCATTCTTTTCACCTCGTTTCTCCCATGTTTCCGGATCATAGCCTACGACTCCCTTTGCCGTTCCCGGCACCACAACAGGCAAAGGAGCGAGCGGATGTTTCGTATCACGAAATGACGAAAGAGACCATACGAGCGCGTTAATGCTCCCCAAATTGAGCCATAACTGTGCTTGGTTTTGAAGAATTTCTTTCGTAAATTGTCTTCCCATCCAAGGAATCTGAACATTGTCCGGAAGGTCGTCTACCTTCATCAAGGTGCCGGAGAAAGCTGCAAATGATTCAGCCATTTTCTCATATTCATAAATGTGATAGGTTTTCCATAAAGATGCCTGGTCGCGAAGGATTTGTTTCGTAAATTGTTTTCCCATCCAATCAATCTGAACATGATCCGGAAGGTCGTCTACCTTCATCAAGGTGCCGGAGAAATCCGCGAGTGATTCGGCCATTTTCTCATATTCATAAATGTGGTAGGTTTTGTCCCCAGATTGGATGATGACAACTCTTTGTCCTTCTAAAACGTAGTTGTAAAGTTTTTCTTCTTGGGTAATGACAAATCGTTGTCCTCCCAAAACGTAGGTGTATTTCAAAAAGCCAAGGTCTTTCGGAACTTGGTCATACTCCATCATCGCATTCTTGCCGCCCAACTTGATGGACATGCCGACCTTCTCTTCGGGATTTGTTTTATCCACCACAACGAAACTCAAATGTTCGTTACCGGGTTTAAGGTCTTTCTGTGACAAAATGTGATATCCCAAGACCGCTTCATCCGCGGCCGGCATGAAGGAGTTATCCACTTGAACCATGTCAACGTATTGGGTCCCAAACGTCTGAAGCCATTCAAGAACTTCCGGATGCGTTTGGCGATTTAACACGAAATCTCTCGCGTCACCATGCCCATACCCACCCATCACAACTTTACCTTTCTCTTTGAGAATATACTCACCCTGCTCAGTGACCTGAGGCAATACCCGTTGCCGGACAAACTTGACCCATTCAATCGGTACCTGTCCAAAGTATTTTCCATTTTCTATATTGGCCTTGAAAAACTGCTGCGTTTCTTCATCCGTCTCGTCGCTCGTCATGAGAATCCACGGAATGGGTCTCCCATATTCTTCCGCCATCGCCCTGATTTTTCCAGCTCTTACTCTCCCAAGCGATTTCGTCATAACCGGACTCATTTTAAACATGATCTTAGGATGGTTATATTTAAGGCGAGAACCTGTCCCGCCCGCAACTTCCAAAATAGCCACTTGCCCACTGCTGTATGCACGTTTACCCGCTGATTGTGCCATTCCGAAATCGACAGGCACTCCTCTGGTCAGGTCCCGGTATGCCGGAACATCAATGTTTTCGGCGGTAACGTTTAATGTGACCCCTTTCTTTTTGTTGACAACATAATCGCGATAAAGTTTTTCTACTTTTTCGATATCTATCATCTCAAGTTGTTTCAGCAGCCCGCGCTTCCCGTCCTCCGGAAGTTCTTCCCAGAAATGAAACACGCCGCCTTTTCCGAAAGCGATTAATTTCGCGATGGCCGGAATATCCGCAGCCGTTACAACCGGATCCATCACAATTTGAAGAAGTTTTTGTTCCGCCTTATCGCGACGGTCATCCAATCGTTTCAAACTTAACGCATACCCATCTTCCGGAGTGACCTCGTTGCCGGCAATTTTCGAAAAACTCATTTTCTCTTGCCTGAGCAATTTAATAAAGTTGATCTGGCGGACTTTCTGCGCGATCGTCATTTCGGGAGTTTCCATCGCGTGCGGTTCAAACGCCCAGCCCATCGCGACGGCAAATACGCTTCCATCCTCGATGAGTTGTTTAAAATTGTCCGCGGTGACACCGGAAGTCGGGATGATGAAGAGGTCAGGATGAAGTTGTTTGATTTGCGCAAGCAAGTCCATACCGCTCGGCCTTGGTACGGTATAAACCAGCGTACGATTGACGTCCGTTTCATTCAAATGTTTCAGAAGATCTGTGGGCGTATTGATATCAACGGCCATTCCCTCTTTTTCCGTTTCGTGCCCGTGAAACGCAAATCCGCGGAATTCAGTTTCCGGGAAATACCGCTTTAAGAGATCTTTGTAATTAAATGCCGAATTTTCAATTTCAAACGGATAAATTTTCAAATATCTGGCGCCATGTTGATAGGCCCGTTTGACTTCGTCCAACGTCAATGCGCCGGGGATGCCAAGAACGCCTTTTTCCTCGGAAAATCTGATGAGGTCGAAGAAATCAGGATCATAAACCGGACTTGTGAGAAATTCCGCACCGGCATGAACCGCCTCTTCCGCTTCCGCTTGCGTCCGAATCCCGCCGGCACCGATCAGAACGGACGCGTCGGATTGATTGGCATCGCGCAATTTCCTGATCGCTTCGATGGCACGATGAGGATTTGGGTGAATTACCGAAATTTCGATCACCTTCGCGCCGCCGTTAATCGCTTGTCCCGCCCGATCGATGATGTCTTTCGTATCAATTCCCCGAACCACCACAAACATTTTTTCCTGCCGGATCCGGTTCAACACTTCTTGCGTAGTTTTTCTCGCTTCGGAGCGTTGGGAATTTGTATTCGTTTGTCCCGCCTCACGCAAAGGATGAAAGTGGTCAATCGCTGCAGCAATCGCTTCTGGACTATAAAGTGCCCGGTATTCATACCCGCCCTTACGACTCTGTGTCTCAGTCAATTCAATCGCGTCTTCGGATAGCACCTCGATATGTAAATTCGGCCACCGATTTCTCATCATCGCCAGTTGACGCGCGTCGACCATTAAAGGCCCGCGGCTCTTCTTTGCTGCAACGGAAGCATCTTTTGGATTCGTTCGAATTTCGATGTCTATTTTGGGGAAAAGTCCCTGGAGAAGTCCCGCTTCCGTTTTGACTTTGCGTAAAATCTGCTGGGTCACTTTTACTTGGGCTGCTCTTCTCTCAGGTTTCTGGCTTTGGGGAATTAATTTTCCCGCAATTTGGCGGGCTACTTCTTCTATAAATTTTTCCCTGTTTTCGGGTTTTTGATAATCAGGATTGTTGTCCAAAAGTTCTTTTTCTTTTTCATGGAATAACACCCCTAAATCCACTGTTGTTTTATCTTGAAGAACTTGATTGATTTCAGCGACAGAATTTTTGTCCGGCAATTCCCCCGCGGCCACAGCAATCCAAAGCATCGATTCAAAATCAAGAATGCTCTGAGCCGTTCTTAGGGCAATGATGTTGTTATTTTCTGCTTTTACTTTTTCATCGGTTTTTGCCTTTTCCCTTCGATCCTGAGGCAACCGGTCTTCCGCATCATCCAGAAGCTGAAGTATCGTATTGAAATCCCATCGTTTCACCTCTCCCAAAACCACCATATGACTGATTACATCGCTTAGTTTAATATTTTTCCCTGGCGACGCTTGCTGCATTTTTGCTTCAAGCTTTTCCAAAAGGTCAAAGGGACCGTAGCCGTAAGTTTCATTATCGTATGTCCCGTTCATCACAAAAATAACTTGTGCGCCATTATTTTTGGCCTGCCGCAACGCTTCCACCATTTGTTTAACAAAGAAATGCGGCATAATCGAAGTGAAGAAACTTCCGGGACCGACAACGATTCTTTGTCCGCCTTTATGCTTTGTTTCTTTTAGCACCTTCGGCCAAAGTGTCTGGAATGATGTCCCACCCGTCAAAGCAATAAACCGTTCATGTTGCGCAATCCCCGCCGTACGGATTTCATCGTCCAGCAATGAGGCATTTCTTTCCAGGAACTCAGGTTGATCGGGTTGAGGAATTTTTCCTGCCAACTGCGGACCGATGAGCAAGCCCAATTCATCAAGTTTAGAATAATTAACCGTTTCTGTGATATTTGTTTGCCGCTTAACCACTCGATTTCGAACGAATACTTTGGTTTCTCGGTTTGGCCCTATTCTAAAAATCGGGGTCGGATCTTTTTTCTCTTTGTCCGAATCATTTCCTTCAAGTTGTTTACTTCGACCCGTCCCATCAGCTGCCAATTCGATCACAGCACCGGTAGCATTCACGGGGACCAATTTCACAAGATCCAGATTCTCTTCGTTTATTTGATATTCCTTGCCATCAATAATAAATACAATTTGTCCGTCTGAATTCTTGACGGATATGCTCGACACGCCAGGAAGTGTGAGATGAGCCTGACTAATAGGAATTGACGCCCCTTTGTCGAGTTCCACCTGATAAGGTTTCCGGTGGTTCTCCGGTGAGGGATTCATGACTATAATTTTTCCACTGTCTTTATGAGGAGTAATAACCAGCAACTCTTTTTTATCGGGAATATTCCTCGCCGGATCACCCGGTTCAAGGAATAGCAGCGTATAGCTATCAAATTCTGCATACAACGTTTTCGGATCAAAACTTGAAACCGTCACCTCGAATTCGCGAGCACCCGCTGAAGCGACAAGCTGACCCAAAGCTTTTGCATAATCGGCCTGCCGTGCTTTACTATCCACGGCAGATAAGCTTACCTGATGATTTGCATCCCGGAAAAAATTATTGTGATGCAAAAACCCGGCAATAGCTAAATTCCGGACACTTGCTTTCTTGATTTCAATAGGCTTTCCTTTTTCCCGCTGCTGAATTTCAGCATTAATGGTGTCTACATTCGTAATAGCGGCCAATAAAACACGGGAAAAGAAGAAAAAGTCCGTTTCTAAATCAATTTTAGGCTCTCCAATTGTTTTCTGAACAAGCGGCAAAACACCTTCTTCAAATGTTTTCGCTTTTGATTTGTCGTCAATCCGGCCTTGATCTCCCATTAAATATTCGCGTTTATCCACGGAAAGCATCCCACTCACGGCATTTCCCTTGTCACCGGGAGGCGGAACTCGGCCCAATCCGGCGTCATCTAACCGGTCACACATTTCTGCGCTGGAACCTCCGTCATCGGTATTTCCCACCACACTTAGGATAGAACCTTTCTGTTCTTCATGTCCTTCACGCATATCGTCTGCCAAGGGATGCTGCCATTTGAATTTTTTCCCGAGTTCGAGTAACTCCGTCAATTTGTCATTATTTTTCACGGGATTATTAATAATATCCGCTTGCAAAATTTTCTCTGCCAAAACCTGGGAAAGCCTAACCAGCATATAATCGGCCTTTCCTTTTTCCCCTCTGTCTCGCGCAATTCTGGCATACCGGTTTCTCAGTTTTACAATTTGCCTCGCATAATCAGGGTTGGTCGTCAACGCTTCAACGTTGCCGCCAATAGCTCCCCGGTCTACTGCCTCTGCAATCAGAGTTTCAACCAATCCAATCGTTACGTCTTTAGACGGCGGATTAGGAAGTTCACGATCCATTTTTTGGTCTTCAGGCGGCATTTCCATAATCTCATCAAGGACCGCTAGTAGTCTCCATTGCCATTCTTCCAAAGCGGAATTCGCGAGTAATGCTTCCGTAACATGGCGGAAACCGGAAAGATAATTTCTGTCGGCTAATAAAGCCACAAGTTCTCTCTTGGCATCTTCTTCTTCCGCTTTAATTAAATGCTGGCGAATACTGCCGAACCGTCTTGACTCGGTTGAAGTAAGAGGCAAATGCCACATAGGCGGAACTCCATACTCCGAAGCCATTTTCTTGCCAAATTCAATTTGCCGTTGGGCATTTTTCATGCTGGAAGGCGCTTCTCCCAAATACACAAATCCAATCCTACGGCTTTCTCTGTCGAAAAGCGGTTTTTGAAGCTCTTGATCCGCAATCAACCCGATCAAACTCCAAGCAAGAGATTGTGTATCTCCCCCCTTTGGATCAACGGCCCAAAATTTCCCGGGTTGCCTCGGATCCGGCTTATTTTTATCTTTTAGACTCTCCGGTTTTTCCGCCACTTGATCAAAACCATCCCGGCGAAAGCTATCTTCAACAGTACCCTTTAATCCTTCTGTAATCATAGATGTTTCAAAAATCGCGGTATTCGAGGAAATTAGGAGATCCGCATACAGCACATTTTCTTTTTGATCTTTGACTTCATGAATCGCTAAATGCTTTTTTAGAAAATCTTTTTTGTCTGGAGACAATCGGTTCCATTTATTATCTTTAAGTGGATCTAACTTTTCTTTGCGTTTCCCTGTCCTTTGTCCGTTCGCATCAACTTCCCATATATCCCAAAGCATCTCAAGAGCCGCCTGAAGCTGTTCTTGAGAAAAAAGCACTCCATCGTCGCTGATCACAAAATATGGATATTTTTTTCGAAGCTCAAGCACTTGATTTAATTTATCTGGAGCAGACAAGGAAACAATTGCGGCTAATTCTTTTTCTAGGTCTTCTTGTTGATTTTTGAAATCTCTCAGCACATAATCATGAGTAATGTCATCTCCCCTCAATTTGGTTTTATGAGGAATATAACCCCAGTCGGTATAAGAGACGAGATCTCCCTCGCGTCCATTGAAAAAGAAATTGCCTTTCGCCTCAATGGCCCCTCCGGAAAGTTTTCCTCCCGCAATAGCACGGGCATCTTGGGCAATCACCTCTAAATAAGTCACCAAAGAGGCATTCGTTAAGCTATTGTCAATCACAGGCCCCATTTCGCCGAAAGCCATTTGAATATACCGGGCGTTGTCGGAGCGTTTAGCATCTTTGGTCGCTTCCAGGAGTGAAATGACCTGGACCATATGATCTCCATGCCCAAATGGTTTTGTGTAAAAATATTCCAAAGCATTCACATCGGCCCCGAGATAATTCCAAACTTTTTCCGGATCCAGCACGGAAGGATCGAGAGGTTTGGTACGGATTCCCAGTTTAAACCCGGCAATCCTCTCATCGACTTTAAAGGCGTGACGGCCCTGTTTTTTCTTGTCTTTTCCGTCTTCCGTATCTAAGTCATAGCCAATGATATATTCATCTTTGACCAAGAGGCCGAGTAATTTTTCGCTGATCACTAACCCAGGCTTCACTCCCGGAGTATGATAAGATCCTTCAATCGCATAAGCTAAATTCGTTTTTTCAAGGCCCGAGCGAACCAATGTTTTGTGCAGAAAAGTTGAGAACCTCGTCGCATAACCTCCGGCAACAAAAACCGGCCGAACACCAAAAAGTTCTCTGAATTTTTGGGGATTATGCTTGATTGATTCTAAGGTATATCCCTGCGTTTTTAATCGCCGATGCATCGACCGTAAAGCCCTAAATGCGCGGTCTAATGCCTCCTGATGATTTGAATCGTCCTTAATCCTTTGATCCGCAATCAGTCCCTTAATGCCCGTAAGTTTCTTCACCGCCTCGAGCACTTGTTCTGTCAACTGCACCCCCGGTTCTAATTCTTTCCCGACCAACAATTGCTTATCCAAGTAATCTTCCGCGGAATTACCGGCACGTGATTCGGATCTAAGATGCAATTGATCATGAGCAGACAAAAGCCGCTGAACAATCCTCCACATTAATTTTGTCCTTAAGTCTTGTTCTCTTCGCCGGAGAACCGCTTCCGGAGCTTCACTTTCGCCCGGCTGAACATTGAGGCTAACAGAAGGAATCTGTCTGACCGCAATCATATCAACATCTTTCCCGTTCCCGCGTCTCAGCTCCACCTTCGGAGCGATGACATTTCCATTGGAATCATAATCAACATAATAACGCGGATAAGTAAATTTAAGCTCTTCTCTTAACAACCAATTATCATCAAATTTATACGCCAATTCTTTTGTAAAGAAATCCCCCAGAATTCCGACAGGCTTAATGACGGGTTTCCTGCGTGCAGAGCGTTTAAAGGTGACACTACCTATCACTTCTTCAATTTGGGAAACCGCTGAAGAACTCATGTGAAATTCTTCAGAGTATTCGTCATTTCCCAAAAATTCAAAAACCCATTTCCCTCCTCTAACCGTCAAACGAGATTTTGCAACGGATCCATTCGCATAAAAAACAATCGGCTGAAGATCAGCATTATTTGAATCTTTAAAAATTCTTTTTGTGTTCAGCAACTTTGCCAAAGGTTCTGCTAAATTATTTTTCACAAAATCAAAAGAATCATCCGAAATAAAAGCAAACCTCACTCCTTTCCGGATTAATTTTATCAGCGCATCGGCCGTTTGTTTGCGATCAACACCCAGATTTTCCTTAACCAGTTTTAAATGTGTTCCTTGTCGAACTCTTTTTAAGCCAACCACAACATCATCGCCTGAAAGAGCGATATAGGCCGGTAAATCTTTTTTCTTAGCCCGCGCCAGTTTCTGAAAAAACTCTCGTGCAGCATCACTTCCGGGGCCTATCTTCTCATCGACCTCATGCATCACAGAATCTTGGTCCCTGTCCACGGATAACAGTCGAAGCCTTTTTTCGCGCTTCTTTACATTCACAACCACACCATCTCGAGCTTCCGGCGAATACATTTTGGCGCCGACATAAATTCCTTTTTTCCCGCTTAAAAAATGATCATCTTCGGCCAAGAGATCAAATAAGGCATCGGCTTTATTTCTAGCTCGTATGTCATTTTCCCTGGGGACTCTTTTTGCAATATGAATATCAATGGTACTGGTTCCGCCTTCACGAACTTCCAGGTAAACATCTTTCCCGTCTTGATCGTGCCCGAAGGGAACGACCACGCTGTTAAGCATCCTTTTGGGAAGTTTATAAATTGTTCTTGCTTCCGATCTGGCACGCACATTAGAAAATTCAGGAGCACGAACCAGTTTTTCTAAGACAATCCTGCGTTCGTCAAATTCTTTGGGGTTCAATTGATTGTCTTTGGATGCCGAAGACACGAGTCCGGCGATTGTAACACCGGCCAGGCTGCCGTCCCGGAAGTCATCACGTTCCTGAATATCCGGCGGCGCCATGTTTCCATGTTTGGTCAGTTCCAATTTGAATCCCGGATACGTTGCCGTAATATAGCGGCTTAAAACCACTTTGCCGGCAGCAATGGTCATCGTCCGCGCGAGATATCTTCCGATCATCCCGGAGGATTGAATGTTGCCGGGGCCGATTTCCCGAATCTTTCCGACCACTTTTGAAATAATTGCAGCCACTTCCGGATCGAGGCGGTGGGAACTGTAATTGGTATCGTTATGCTGCACCGGCTGCCCGGAAGACACAACTTCCAGCCAGGACTTTGTTACCATTTTGCTGGTATAAAAATAAATCTTGTCGGTTTCAGCTCCAGTTAATTGTTGCTGCAATAAACCGCTCAACGGATCGCCGATTCTTTTCCGTGTCGCTTTCGAATCGTTATCGCTGAAAAACACAAGCCGCACGCCGCGCTTCGCTAATTTTGCCAGCGCTTCTGCCGTAGGCCGCCGGTCTGCGAGTAAATCTTCTTTCGTCTTGTCGGCCCTCAAACCCAAAATCGTATCATCTATATCGAAACCGATAAATTTCGGTAATTGATCGTCCGGCCCTGCTGCAATCTCTTCCAATTTTACCCGCGTCGCATCTACGCCCGCACCGATCCGATCCACGCCGTCAATCACGCCGTCCTGGTTCTCATCCACTGCCATCACGCGAAGTCCCGCCACTTTCGCCATGTCCGCATCACGGTCTTCCGGATTTTGATTTTGATTGCCGAAATACATTCCGTCTTTTGCTTCAAATCCTTCGGCGCGACCGACGGTTTGAACAAAATCTTCCATCGCCTCGTTTTTTTGAATGGCCGGAGACTTGACAATATCAATCGAAAAACCTCCGCCTTCACCGACGTCAACCGTCACAACGCTTCCATCCGCCTTCTTAACATCAACCAGATATCCCCTTTTTCCACCTAATTTCAAAAATTTTTCTGGGAAACGCGCGAGCGCAACGTTATCTGCGATTCGTTCAAGCTCAGCCGTTACATCGCTCACCCATTGATCAATAGCTGCCTTATCCTTGGCCTGGCCGCGGGCATTAATGTAAAATTTGAGTTTGGGTTCTGTGCCGGACGGACGGGCAATGATTTTCGAGCCGTCTTCCATGAGAAGCATGATGAAATTTTCGGTGGGTAATGCATTTGGATTTTGGAACCAGGTTTCAGGCAGGTGTTTCCGGATAGGTTGGGGAAGTTGTTTGACAAATCCAAACACCCAATTCAAAAATCCGCGCCACGCCATAAAAAGCCAATTTCCCTGAAGTTTTACTTCTTTATGCGCAAACGAATAAATTCCGCTTAAATCCGGATTATTGAAATGATCCACACCGGTCTTGACGGCAATCTGGCGCAATTGGTCCTTAAAAAATTCGGGAATATTTTTCGATTCATAAGTTATTAATCCGGAATGACTGTTGACATCAAATAAGAATTGCCCCTCGGGACTGCGGGCCACTTGCGCGTCAAAATCAAGCACGGCAATGACTTTCTTTCCGGCAATTTCTGCCGGGGGATGAGTGCGAAATGATTTGATAATGTTGGGACGATCGGCATCATCTTTATCCTTCTTGATTCCTTTAATCAGCCCCATCGCTTCTTCTTCCGAGAATTCAACGCCTGCGTATTTCTTGGCCACTTCAAACATGGGAAATCGTTCCGCAAAATATCCGTATTTTTTATAAATTGCTTCCAGTCTTTCTCCGATCGACGTTCCCTCTTTCGTGAGCCGCCCGTAAATTTCGATAAACCACATGACACCGCTAATTGCATCTTTATCGTGCGGACCGTCGCTCGAAAGTGAACCCAACGATTCCTCTCCTCCAAACAAGAACAATTCGGAATGTTGCAATGCCAATTCAATTTTCTTTGCCTTTGGCATTTTCACCCACTCGCGCTCCGTAAATCCAGAAAGTTTTTGAATTGCTTTCGCGCGCTTTTCCACTTCATCACCGATATATTTAAACCCCGTGAGAGTTTCCACCACCTGAATCTCGGCCGCGCGAGCAATCACCTTCATCAAATCACCTGACACAACAGTACTGGCCATAAAGGTATGATGAATCCAATAAACAATCTTTGCCGCTTTTTGAACAATCGCTGAATTTTGCTCGCCCGTAACCGTATCCGCTTCCAAATCTCCCAATTCCTTAATTTCACGAATCAAATAATCCGTCAACACAGCCAGCTGCATATTGCCGTTCAAAGAAATAAAATCGTCAAAATTGGCCGGCTTGGCTTTGGGATCTTTCAATACCGCAACCGCAGGACGATCGGAATCCGGATCCGTCCACAACACAAGACCCGCGCCCGTATCAATCGCTTTCTGCAGTGCCACTTCCCGTGCTTTCGGCGATTCAGGATTCGGCTTTCCTTCTTTCACACCCGGAAAATCAGGATTCGGCACATCCTCCACCCAAATGATCTGATCGTCGCGAAGGCCCCGTCGTTTTAAAATTTTAGCCAAGATATGCTTTGAAACACCCCAAAGCGGTGAAATAACAATTTTTGCGTTTTCTAAATCAATTTTCGATTGATCAAACAAATCTCCGATCGTATGAATCGCTTCGTCAAGCTCCACCTCGACAAATTGATCATCCACGTTAAGCGGATCGTTGTCGCCGCCGATCAGCACAATCTCGCCATTCTTCACGGCCTGTTCGAACAGCTCATCAATGTTTTCTAAAATATTGCGGTTGGCATATTGAAGCGTCGCAAGATAGTCCGGTGTCGCCTTCTTGACCAGGTCCTTCAGCAGATCAGCAAACTCGCCGGTCGACTGGGAGCCGTCCGGTTTGTAGGGTTTGTTTCCGTTGTCCGTGGCGGGATTATGACTTGCCGTATTCATCGAGCCGGACACAATCCGGTAACCTTCGGCCACTTCAAGGCTGTGCGTCGACCATGCAATTTGTGGCGTTGAAGTTGGAATTTGATAAACATACGCGCGAACACCGTGGACAACATTCAACAAAGCTTCTAATTTAATTTGCCAGCCCGGCGTTCCGCCGTTCGGCTGCTTCGCATCCGGAAGCCATGAACCATGCCGCGAATCACCGCCGATTACAACCGCTTTTCTTTCCGTCATCGGATCAAATTGAGAATCCACCTTCTTCACAATGTCATTATATTGATCATCCGCAACCGCCAAAGCGTGAGCAAGCTCAAGCTTTCCGATCGTAAAAAGATTGATCCGGTTCGTGCCGAATCCGATCTTGCCGCGCATACCGGCTGTTCCGACTTTCAGGATTTCATACCAAGCATCGCCGATTTCTTTCCAGACTTTTTCATTTTGGCCGGCAGCATTAAACTGTTTCGTAATGGCTTCGTGGACTGTGATATCTTCATCGAAACCGGAAAACATTTTGGTCAAAAATTGTCCGAGCCGCAAATTATATTCGGAACTGCCCCACGATATGATATTCGCTAACGCCGCCTCTGAAATCCATCCTTTTTCTTGTGCCGCCTGGGCAAGTCTGCCAAATTCCTCCGCCGTTTGCGCCACTCGCGCTTCGGCCCTGGCAATGTTAAACACGTCACCGATTTTTCCGCGTGCAGGAGTTTGCCCGGAAAGAACAATGACAAGTCCCAGCGCGCCTTTGTGGCTCACTTCATATAAATCAAATATGGGACTTCCAAGGCCGCGTAACATCTGGCTAATTTCGTTCAGCGCACGGCTAAAACCGCCGATGGGTTGTCTTCCTTCCCGCCAGAAAACCTGGACATTCTGGCCGGACGATTGGACCATCACCGCCCTGAGCCCTTGAGCCTGCTGATAGCCCAGATCAAGCGCATTCACCAACTCAACCACTTTCTGAATCGATAGGTTCCGGAAATTTTCTCCCGTTTGTACGCGAGGGAACCGAGGCAATTCGGCAATTTTTGTCTGATCGGCAATCGCAGTCACCGCTCCGCCGCCTTTGCCTGTTCCGTCTTTCTTGAGCGTCAGTGTGATTTGATCAACCTTTCTTGAGTCCCCGAACTTCCTCTCCGCAATTTTACGGAGCGCACCCATCATCATCTTTTCGTAGCGCGGATATTTCTCAAACAAACTTCCGTCAATAGCCATCCCATGGAACCGCTCCAGATTCGGATCTACTTTTAAAATAATTGCCATGATCTGAGCAGCCGCAAGAGAAGCCGATCGCAAAGCAACTTGATCCACAATTCGTTTGACGGCCTTCCGTTCCTCATAAGTCGTTTGCATAATGCCAAATTTCCGGAGAACATTTCGTGTCATGCTAAGATTGGGTGTTGTATCCGCCGCAATAGGATCCATATCGGAAGAGGTGAAAACATTCTTCCGGATCCATCTGCCTAATCCGATAGTTTTCAGAAGCTCCGCAAGTTTCTTAAAAAGAGGGATCCTGATTCCGAAAATTGAAACATAGGCGTATTCATCTTTTCCGAAAGAAGTCTCTAACAGATTCCCGGTTTGACTGTTAAAAAGGAGCTTTTTGCCTGCCAAATCTGTCAATATCACGCGAACCAGTTCGCCCAAATACATGCCGGAAATCATTTTTTCCGCCAACTGCGAACCGGGTTTCGGCGAAATTTGATCCATTTGCTTATCATATTCGGTCTGTCGCACTCGATCAAAACCGCCGGCTTCTATGTTGATCCACATCCTCTTGATGCCATGTTCGCGAAGCCACTGCCTTTGCGCCTCAGTTAAAGTAAGAATATTTTCAATATCTTCGAGATAAGCCCAGTTTTCGCCCGTTCCTAATATGCCACCGCCGAGAACATTTTTGTTGGCAAGCTGCGCAAGCGCGCCGGTTGCCACCGTATCATTGATAATGGCGCCCACTCGACTTGCCGTTAATCCCAAGGCTTGAAGCTCCTCGTTGTAAAGCGCGCCGACATCTTTTCCCTCAATATCCGTCAGTAACATATATTTAGTCGCTCCACTTGAATAAGCGATATCAATCGCGCCCATATCGGCCGGATAAGAATACGCAAATCCGATCAAATCTTTTTCTGGAATACTAATTTTTTGATCTTTAAGCGCTTTGTTTAATACTCTGGATTTTAGAAATTCGTTACGTTTGCCGGCAACAAATTTAAATAACTTCTTTGCGCTGGACGATTTGCCCATTAAATTGACCGGAATCGTGGCCTTTGTCATTGCCACAAGAGACGCTTCGCCATTTTCAATTTTAATAAATAAATTCCTGAGGTTTGTCCCACCCATATCGGTAGATCCATAAATTCCTTTTTCGTTCCCCGTTGCTTCCGGCACCATGCTCGCAATCATTTTTAATGACTTGGGATCGCCGCGAAGGCCGGCATTCATTTCGTCTATCATTCGTCCGCTGAAACTCAGCAATTCCTCGCTCGGCACAACCATTTCATCCACAATCTGTTCCATGCGATCTTGTAAGGCAACACGCTGTATCAACAATTCAGGCAGTGAACCGTTGCTGCGGGCAATGACACTGACCGTTTGAACATCTTTAGCCTGATAAGCAACCTCGACATCCTGGGAACGCTGTCCTGCCTCCCGAACTTTTTTAATACCCTGAATTTCGGTCGGTTGAAAAATCCCTCCTTCAGGTTCTAGTTGCTCGAAAATAACTTCGTCAATCCGGCCGCCTTTGGTTCTGACTTGAATTCGATCTCCCCGGCCGATTTCTCCGGTTTTGACATATTCCGAAAATTCAGCAAAAGTAAGATTTGTCAGCGAATTCTGCCCTGCACCAGAAATTCCGCGCGCTTCGGATCGGGCAATTTGTCCATCACTCTTCAAAACTTCTTCCCAAACAGACTCGATTTCATTTGCTCCGCTTAACACCGGAATAAAGAGATCAATTCCTTCGCGCGCAAAAAATTCTTTCTGGGCAACCGCCACAGATGCCGTCAAACCTGAGGTGACTTCATATTTCTGCGCTCCCAGACCGTGCATGGACATATCGTCATAAAGTAATTTCGTCGCCGGAATTCCCTGTGTTCTTTCATCCGCCAACACCACGTAATCGATAAACGATTCCGCCAGTCCAACAGATATTTCCGGTTCCTCTACGCCAATTCCTCTGGCATAAACCATCGGGGGAAACTTCCTTTGCACGGTTCTTCCTTGTAGAAGCGATTGATATAAACTGTCGATTTCGGGTGTTTGAACCGCGATGATTTTAATGTTCACGGGAAGCTTTTCATCCTGAACCAATTTCTTGAGCACTTGCGCACCGGCAATTAATCCGCCCGTGCCGACCGGAACCGTCACTCCGATTGTTTTGTTTTCCCACTCGCCGCTTACGACTTTTGCTTTAGTTTGATCGAACAGATGGAGGAAAATAGTCGCGTATCCTTCCCAAACCCCGTTAAAATGCTCAACCCGGATCATTTGATCCCGGAGTTGTTCCTTTGTACGGTCCATTTCATATCTGGCTTTTTCGTAATTCTCGAACTGCACAACACGCGCGTGAAGCGTTTCAAGCCGTTTGACATTTTCGGGCGGCATCTCTTTCCCGACATAAATCACAAGCTCTGTCTGTTTCGGATCAATGACATTCTTATTAACAAGAATATTGTAAGCAATCGCAAGCGCATATCCGTGATTAAATGTTGTTTGCGTCCCGATCGTGGTAATCGTAACACCCTGCCGTTTTGCCTTTTCCAGTTCACGTAAAATAAAATTAAGAGATCCTAAAATTTTGAAGGAGTTACTCAAATGAAGGGTTTCATCGAGAACTTCAACCGGGACACCGGCATTTTCAGACAACTTTGCCGCCGCCAATAAATTTAGCTGTTCAATTCCATATTGACGAAGGCGTTCAGCCGCCAACCGGATTTCATCAATCGCAAGCGACTCATCAATCGTGGAAGGCTTTTCATTCTTCAAAACATTGGGTTGAACTTCACGGAAAGATGAAATCCCGCGTAAACGCTTGATTCCAAGCATCGCCGCCGCAAGCCCCATATCAACCTCATTCGCCCGGCTAACCGTCCAAGTGGCATCCACAGCAGCGTTGATTCTTTCGGACACCCATGCCCTGTCTTCCCCTTCCGAAGTATAGCGATTCGTCAGATTCGCCACCACTTCACGGGAAGATTGTCCGACGCCACCGCCGCTGACTAAGATTGCGGAAAGTGCGTGAACTTTTGGAGCCCGTTGATATAACAAACGGCCTGCTTCGCTCGTCGTTCCTCCGTTAGCACCATCATCAATGAATAATGTTCCTTCTCCGATTAAATCAACATTGCTTTCATCAATAGCTCCCTGTACTGCCGCCGTTACTTTAATCTGAGTATTCGATTTAAAAAGCGCTATATTTCCTTCTTCCGTTCCTCTCGCTAAGACTTCAACACCTTCAATATAATATGGATTCGGCCGGCCATCGAGCGTTGGCTTTGTAACTCCCAACAGGCTTCTTGTTTTTGTGAGATCGCGGTACGTCCCAATCGTCGTCAACTTCTCACCCGTAAATTGCGGGGATTGAATAGCCCCGCCCTCATCGCTTAATACAGTCACTAAAGCACCCCGCTGATCAGCTTCTTTTGCCACCCAAGTGCCCACATTCCCAAGTCCCTGAACACCAATCGTTAATCCGGATAATGGTTTTTCTAATTTCGCCCGCTCCGGAAGAAGTTTCGTGACCATGCGTTCTGCCGCCACCACGACGCCTTCGCCTGTTGCTTTTTTACGATACTGCAACCCGCCTAATCCGACCGGTTTACCGGTGTACCGCGATAGAAACGGAAGGATCTTTTCGGGATGCCGCTGTGTATACGCCATACAAACCTTTAAAAATGCGGGGTTGGTAATGACATTATCATCCGCATCCTTTAATTCCTCAAGCAACCCGGGATTTTGTTTCCAAATGTCATCATTTTCATTCCGCATCAGAACGGCGATAGTTTCATCCATCATCCATGAAATTAATAGCTCCGTGGTAATCGACGGGCCGAATGGATTTAGATCGGGCGCGCCGCCGTCAAGCAATTCATGAATCACATTGTTTTCGGCAAATGTTCTTCCGATATCCCTCATCAAAATCGCCACATCCGATGTTCGAAACACACGTTTGCCGTCTTGAATCTGGGCCTTCACAATCGGCACTAATTTCCAGGCACCATTAACTTTTTCCCATTTTCCTAAAAAGGAAATCCCTTTCCCGCCGCCGTGCGGAAGCCCCATAATTTTATTTTTCAGACTCATGTCAATGGCAAGCGCTGTCGTTTCTTCGGTCAGCCACTGCTCCAGGAATCGATTTAATGCAGCTTGAACTTCGTGGTCACTATCATTTAACTGGATTTTTCCGTCAGCAATCATTCTGTTGAGCGTTTGGTAGAATTTGGATTTCTCGTCATTGAACCCTTTTCCGAGATTTTCCGGCAGTAAAATGCGAATTCCGCCCTGGGCGCGCTCGGGTTTTCCGTCTTTCCCGATGGGATTACTATGCCGGACGCGGATATCCAGCGCTTGTTCATATTGACCGTGCGATAACGCGTGTTCTGACTCAACCCATTTCAAGAAGGTGTTAACCGGCGTTTTGATTTCTTCGATTTCGAGAGGACTTAAACTTAACTTCCGTCCGGCTCTTTCTAAAATCTTATAAACATCCGCCAAAATTGGATTTAAGACTTCTCCGAATTCACTTCTTACTTCGGCTCGCGCTTGATCAGCGTTTAACGCAGAAAAGGGGACAGGCATATGACTCAAAAGCGAACGATTGCCTGTCCCCTTTTCTAGGGAAACCGGCACAATGCGAAGCGTTTGCGGATAATGATAGTCTGAGTATTCATCATCAACCCTGGCCGGACTGAACTGAACATCAAAATCGCCGCCGGACGCCCGGATGGCTTTGATTTGATCATACACGTCAGCCGGAATTTCGGACCAATCCACTTGCCAATAAGAAATTCCCTGCCGGCTTAATTTCGTCTGAAGAAGTCTGCGCTCCGCACTAAACGATGCGCTCCATAATGGAAAAACCGAAAATGCAATCAGGCCCGGAATGATTCCTAAATAAAAATGCGCATTCAGAATATTTTTGAGCGCCGCTTGCACTGGGGACTCTGTGCCCCGTACTTCGGATCTCAAATTGGTGTCATCCCCACGCAAGTGGGGATCCAGCTGGATTCCCGCTTTTGCGGGAATGACAGAAGAACTTCGATCGTTGCGCGCTTCCGACCTAATAATTTGCAGCAACGACGTTGGCACCTGACGCGGTACTGGAATCGAAGCTCCGCCGATACCGGTTAATGCCGCAACTTGAGCCGCAACGGTCGGGAACGTGGGTTTACCAATCCCAACAGCAGAGTACATCCACGCCGGAAGTTGCACTAAAGTTTCGGAAGGTTTCGAAGAAACGTTTCGCGAAGCAATCCGTCTCTGAAAAGCTAACAAAGCTTGCTGCGCTTTTAGATATTGCCCGTTAGCCTCAGCGGCTCTTTGTTGAGCATCCGTAAGTGCCTTATGACTAATTCCGCCTTGCTGCTTTGATCTAAGCTGTTTTAATCTAAGATATGCCGATTCCGTTGCTTCCCATTTAATTCTTAAATCTTCCTCTTCTTGCTCAAGCCGCGCACGTTCCCAATCCAAATCTTCCGCCGATACCTGATCAGTCCGCACTTCGGCTCTCAAATTGGTGTCATCCCCACGCAAGTGGGGATCCAGCTGGATTCCCGCTTTTCCGCCACTAACGCTTTGGCGGATCCGACCGCGTTGTTTGGCGGACGCGGGAATGACAAAAGAACTTCCAAGGTCGCGGGCTTCGGCCCTCGCATCAGCTACATCCGCGCCGGCATTGGCACGCGGTTCTAATAGACGGCGAACAATGTTTAGTTCGGTCCGTGTTTGTTCTAAATTTGAAACCATTGAAGGCAATTGCTTCGGATCAAGTTCAAGAAGAGAATTTATCGTTTCAACAATTTGATCAATCAACCCAATCGCTTCTTCAATTTGAAGTGCTTCGATTTTCTCAATGGTTGATTTAAACAACCCGTCAATTTCTGAATCCTGCAAAACTTTTCTTTGCATTGCGCGTGCATCGGCAACCAAATCATACGCTTTTACTAAATG
Organism: Candidatus Danuiimicrobium aquiferis; assembly: GCA_001804285.1. Classification (GTDB taxonomy): domain Bacteria; phylum Omnitrophota; class Omnitrophia; order Omnitrophales; family Danuiimicrobiaceae; genus Danuiimicrobium; species Danuiimicrobium aquiferis. Next base: position 134,237 of record MHFR01000042.1, on the reverse strand, counting down.
AGTAATTACGGGCTTCAACGCAGCAGCCTTTGCTCTTGTCAGTTTTTGATCAATATCACCTGTTAACGATTGCTGCCGGGTTGCTAATTCTTGAGCCATCCGACTGACCGGCGCAGGCATTGTTTCTGTCCAAAATCTGTGGTGAGCCCGCTCCGCATGGCTAAGCCCCTGTGCAACCGGCATAATTTTTCCGACCAAAACGGCATTCAATCCTTCGATGTTGAGGCGTTCAATTTCCCGCCGGACTTGAGGAATGAATGCTCTCAATTGAGAAGATCCGTTCGATGTGGCATCTAATTCGCGGACAAGATGGAGAATGTCGATCAGCGGCTGCGTGATTTCGCCGAGTTCCGCCGGAGTAAACGTATTTCGCACTTCCGAGCGGGAAAGTTCTGCAATCCGAATCTCAAGCTGATTTCTTATCCAATTTTCTAACACAGGCGTTCCTGCAAGCACAGACCATTTCTGGATCAAGGCATGATTCGGATCAAAATTGTAAGCAGTCACTCCGGCCATTTTCGAGACGGGGATAAACTGCATCTGGAGCACAACATCCGTACCGCTGATCTGGCCCAATTCTTCAGGAGTATTTAACACCAGAGCCCCTAAGGGCATCCGGTGAAATTCGAAAGGCATTGCACGGGCAAACGCTACCGCAAAGTCCTGATCGGCAGGATGCAAAACGAGAAAATTATCGTCCTCAAAAGAATTCCGTCTGACAATAAAATAATGGAGTTGTCCGTCGTTTATTTTGTTTACTCTTTTATATTGAGAATGAAAACGGTCGATCGCGACAATGCCGAGAATGTTGTCATCCGGATATGCCGCCAAAAACTTTCTGATTTGTTCCATCTGTAAAGAAGAAATACGATGGCCGTTTCCGGAAAGTTCTTCTCCATACTGCGCAACAGCATCATATACCCATTCGAAAAACATTCTTCCCTGAGTCGCAAAAGACGGCGGATAAACCCACATGCTTTGGGGCTCAGACGTATCATCCTCTTTAAGGTCATGAGACGGTTCTATCCCAATTCGAAACTCCCCATATTTCAAAATAATTTCGCGGACTTGTTTAATCAAATCAGCGCCTACTTTTTCAATCGCTTCACTAATATCGACCGGTTCCACATTTACAATTTTAGCCCCAAAACTCCATGGTTTTACTGTCTTAAAGTTATTAGCAACAATTCTCCGGATGATCAGGGTCTCAATTTCTTTGTCCGTCATCTCCGCGAGTGACGATTGTCTAAATGCTGCCGGCCGGTAATCGCCGCGGTTTGCCGCAACAAAATCCTGATAAAGTTTCCCCACTGTTTCGGCAGGGTGCCCGATGACGCCTCCTCCGAGTTGGCCGTAACTTAAACCTCCGTAGACCGAAGCCAGTGCCGCCGCCTGATGGACATCATAGCCGTCATGCAGCGCCTGAATAAAACCGGCAGAAGCCGCATCGCCCGCACCGGTCGTATTGGCAACTTTTTCGCCATCCACTTCTGCCGCATATTCAGCTTGTATCAATTCATTAGGAACAATCGGCATCCATGCAAACGGAATCTTTCGGTTCCGCCAGCCGCCATTCGGCCAATGATTCGATCCATAAAAACTTCCCTTATTGCCCGCCTTGATTAAAACCGTGCCTTTTTCCATTGTCGCAAGAAACCAAGGCACCATGACTCTCGACACCGCTTCCGCCTGAGCGAGCGTCATATCTTTTTCTTTCATGTCCGTAAGTTTTTTTTCTGTCAGCTTTTCGTAAATGGCTACCGCTTCGTCGAGACTAACGGTCAGCACATCCAGTTCTGCGAGTAATTTTTTCCCATCATCTGAAAATTTGCCCCATAAATTCCCGAAATCAGCAACCGTATCCAACGCAACACGCAAGCCGGGCACTTCCGCACGAAGTTCCCGAATCAGCCGGTATAAATTCCGGAAATAATATTCCGACGAAAGCGCCTCGTAACCGATATGGAGAATCGGCTTTTCGTTTTCTCCGAACTCCTGAAGAAACCATCTTTTCAAACGTCCGTTTTCTAAATATTTCCCAAGTTCTTCATTCACGCCTTTAACATGCAAAAAGTATCTTCCTGCCGAATCATAACCGCCACTGCCGTCCGTCTTGGGCTTCACCACTTCAATCACAAGCGTTTGAGATGTCATTCCGCCATCCAGCACCTGGATCCCTGTCGCGATGCCGGATCCTTTAAGTTTCTCAAGCGCAAATATACCCGCATCATCATTTCCGACAAATCCGAATACTTTGATTGGCTGCCCTACACCCGTCAGCACCCGATCCGAACTAATAGACCCCCCGAGCGTTCGCTGCGGTTCATCCAAAACCAGATTTTTGAATAGATGTTGTTCTCTGTGCGGTAAAAATGTTTTAAGAAACGCAGTATTCTGTTCGGGAGTCACAAACACAAGCGGCGCTGTCCCAATCGCCGGAAACGCTTTTTGAACGATTTCTTGAAATTCCTGTTCCGTCACATAGATTGTTGTATCGACAACCGGAAGGATCAAGCTGTGCGCTGTCGGCGATACGGCTTCCTGGACTGGTGTTTTTACTTTGCGGTTAGCGGCATAATTCCCATAAAATGCTGCGCCAAGCATCGCGGCCCCGACAAAACCGTAAGCCCCCAAATAGGCGTAGTCAACTTCCCGCACTTCGGCCCTTGTCTTAGCGCTTTGATCAGACAAGGACACTTGCGCGCTTTCTATTGATGTTTCCTCTGAACTATTTCCGAGGTTGCGCACTTCGGCACGTTTGGCTTTCTCTTGATCAGCCAAAGTACCGGCACCCGCTTCGGTTAACTCCTCACTGGACCTATCTGTTATGTTGCGGGCTTCGGCCCTAAGTTGAGTTCCAAGTTCTGAGTTTAAAGTTTCAGGTTTACCTTCTTTCCCCAACTTCAAACTTTGAACTTCCAACTCGGAACTTAATTCGTTGCGCGCTTCGGAGCGGATGGGGCTTGCGACAAGGGATCCCACTTGATCATCTTGATACGAAGGCGCAGGACGCCCCGTCAAAAGCTCATAGGCATGACTTAAGTCGGTCTTGGCGTCATTCTTTCCTAATAGTATCAACCCTTCTTCAATGCGCGTGCGAAGAAGTTCCAACTTGTTTTCCCGAAGCCAAGCGGCAATGTTTTTAAGCGCCGCTTCTTTCCCGCCAACGTCTCCGATCACAGAAAACACATAGGAAGCCTCTCTAATTTCAGGATCTATCAAAGCAGGATTTTCAAAAATAGCGTTGAACGTTTTTTCAACCAATGCCAGTATCTGTTGTTGTATCTTTTCTTTCACAAAACTTTCGATTTCGGCTAAGGAAGCAAGTTTGCGTTGGAAGTCTTCGAGCATCGGCAGATAGCCGCCCGCCACTTGCATGATTTTGTCTTCAGCTGCATTTTTGAAACTAGCGAAGAATATTTCCCTTAACTCCCGGATTCGTCGCGCCACTAAAGAATCTTGGTTTGTTTGCTCATCCACCGTTGGCTCAAACACCTGAGCCCCGGAAGTTGTCTCATAATGCTCTTTAATAAATTTCTCTACTTCCGGCATCCAGCCCGCCATCTTGATCATCTCCGACACACTGTGGAGATATGTTTTTATTCGATCGGCATTTGCTTCGTCCTTGATTTGTTCTAATTGTCCGAGGAGGCCTTCTAATTTTTGTAACAATAACTCCCTGGCTTCGGCCCTTGTCTTAGCACTTTGATCAGACGAGGACTCTTGCGCGCTTTCCGTTGACATTCCCTCTGAATTATTTTCACGGTTGCGCGCTTCGGTTAACTCCTCACTGGAACTATTTGTCATGTTGCGGGTTTCAGACCGGACGAAAACACCCGGAGGAACTGATCCTTTTACAATAACCTCCGCATCTTCGGCAATTTGATCTGCATTAAAACGATTGGCCGTAAACATGGCAGCCGGAGACGCGGAACCCGCATCGGTGATCCCGCGCGAATAAACCGGAACGTAAGCTCTCGTTCTCTGCGCAACTCCAAGAACGGGATCATGAAGAGCATTTGCTGATGCATCATGAATGGTATAAACCGGAACTTGCGGTGCAAGCCACGTTTGGGCAAGACGATTGCCGGAAAACGGTTTTTCGATTCCCGTCACCGACGTAATTTCGATAACACTGACAGGTATCCCTTGAGATTCCAACAGCTCGGTTGCTTTAATGGTATTGGTCACTGTCGCACCGCTTGCGACTAAAATAATTTTGGGATTCAGGGCATATTTCCAAACAATAAATCCATTTTCTCCTTCATCTCGAACAGCCATTGCGCGATCTCTCACGAGCCGCGGAGAACGGCTGGCTCTTAAATAAGCCGGCATGCCGGATGTTAAAGTAGTAATCATTTGATCAACCGCCATCACGGTTCCCGGAGCATCCGCAGGCTCGAACATCGCCATATCCTGTCCGTGATCTGCAATAGCGCCTATCAACGCCGGTGTTTTAATGGAAAAATTTCCGCCGCCATCAGGCCCGGTTTCGGAACCCGCGTGAGTGCCGACAATTCCAACAGGAATTCTGTTAAGCGCAGCCATTTCAACGGTGGTCAGCATAATGTCGACGAAACGATCAAACGTTCCGACAAAAGGTTTAAATCCTAATCCTGCAGCCGAAATTCCAACCGACAAAGCCACGCCGCCGTCTTCCATAATTCCGATAGTGACTAATCTGCCTTGCGGACTTTTGGGACCAAAGTCACCTATTTTGTCCGGTGAACCAAATTCGCCTAATACTTTCGCAATCGGTTTGAAATTGACGGAATCCTGTAAATCAGAAGGACTCACAAACACAAGGGAAGGATCTCTGCTTGCCTCATAAAGAAGTTTGTCTCCGGCGGCGACACGCGTCGCGACTTCCTCTCCGGGTTTGTATGCTTTGGGTTGAATCTGGCCAACCTTTGCCGCCCGTTCCCGGTAAGCAAGGGCTGCTGACGTGTCATTCCTCTGATCGATTCCAAAAAAGCCGCCTTGCCTAATCTGCCATTTGTCATGGAATTTTCCCCGCAGTTCGTCGCCGATTGTTTCTAAATCATTTTCAATATCTGCCAGATTTCTGTCCTCAACACTCACGCCGAGCCGGGGTGCGATTTCCCGCACGCCTTCTTCATATTGCTGTGCATTCGGAGCGCTACCATGAAATTTTGTATTGCCGGCGCGGAATAAATTTTCTGCGACCGAAATGCCGCGGCCTTTGATGGACTTCACCATCACAACCGTCGGTTTGCTGTTTTTCATTTTCTTGGAATCGCGAAGACCTTTCCGCAATTCTTCAATATAACGGGCGTTGTCTTTGAAATCTTCTCCGTCCACTTTGATGACATTCCATCCGGCGAGTTCCCACACACTCGACATCTTGTCATAATCAAAGGCCGTGTAACCGGTGCTGGCGCGATTCTGCTGATACTGGTTGTAATCCACGATCGCCGTAAAATTATCGAGGCCGAGCTGCGGAGCGATTTGCATCATTTCGAACATCGGACCTTTTTGCATTTCACCGTCGCCGATCAGCGTGAAGGTATGATAATCGCGGCCGTCCATTTTTGCCGCTACCGCCATTCCCATCGCTGCCGGAGCCCCGTAACCGAGTACGCCTCCCGAAAGATCAATACCGGACGTCGTCATTGTCGCGTGCCCTTGAGCAAGTCCTTGGGAATCTTGACGTAAAGCTTCAATCTCCTCGCGCGTCAAAAGTCCGGAAAGATACAAAGCCACATATTGAATCGGAACGACGTGTGCTTTAGACAGCACAAGCCGGTCACGGTTTTTCCAACGTTTTGTATAGTCTGTATTTCTGTCCCGCACTGGGTCGATACGAAGCAACTCCCTGTCGGAATAAAGCGTTGCCAGAATTTCTGTCGCGGAAAGAGTTCCGCCCGGATGGCCGGATCCGGCCTTGTAAATAATTTGCCAATCCTTAAACCTCATATATTCGGAAATCCGAAGTAATTCCTCTGTGCTTGGCGTTGTCCGTATTTCTGATCTTTGACTTGTAGGAGAAGGAGCTGTCGTCGGCGGCGATGATTTGCGTTCAAATAAAGCAGACCCCACTGCAATTCCGACAACTCCGATAATAAATAGCAAGGTCCCAGCTTGACGGCGGAGAATATGCTGTTGAGCCGGTGAAAATTCATTCCAAAAACCTTTCATCCGTTCTCTCAAGGACCCACGCACTTCCGAACGACCGCTTCCCGTCTTGGGAGAAGCTCTCAATTTTTGCGGACTCGCCTTGGCGTCATGGACCGCCTGGGCAAGAATTCTCAACTGGCTTAGCTGCGCGCTAATATCCGAATAAAACTGGATGGTTCTGTATCCCTGGTCAATTTTTCTAATTAAATTCTTGATTTTAAAACCGTTGACGAGCCATGCCCGCATGCCGGGTTCGGCACGTAGCTTTTTTACATCTTTCCGAATCTCGTCGGCTTCCTTATTGATAGAACCCTGCAAATAAACAAACGCTTTATTAAATTCCGCGATCAGCGTTTCCCAGTTCTCCACATTTGTCGGATCTTTACGAATTTTCTCAAATGAAATTTTTTGCAGGTCTTTGGGCCGGGCTTGCGGTGCGGGCACTTTCGATAATAATTCTTTAACTTGTTCCCTCAACGTCGGTTCGACAGCTTCGTCGCCATAACTCATTCTGATCGCTTCGACCTGTTCGCCGTTTGGAATTGTGCTTCCGCCTAAAATGTCATCCACTATCGTTGAATCGCCCATCATGCTTTCATGGGACCGGTCTAATTGCGCTTTGGTTTTCCGCAGCATTTGCAGAAAATAATCCAGAACAATTTTGAGTTCGCCGGAATCTTTCGGAAGCGCTTTCACAAACCGCCAGGAGGTCACGGGGACTCCGAGAGTTTGGCTTATGTCACTGACGGGAGGCTGTCGCGTAGTTAAATATTTCCAGTATTGTTCAAATGCCGCGAGATACAATGGGTTGATCTTAGGAATATGTAATCGGTCGGCCAACGCTTTCGATTCAGCATCATCTTGCTGGGCTTGCTTCACGATAGCATAAGCGATTGGTTTTGATAGTCTTGGATCCGCCATTCCTTCCCGGTCACTCGTATCGCGGGGGATTTTTCTCAAACAATTAATGACGTGAAAAATTCCGACTTCATCTATGGGATACGGCGCGGCTCTTTGTGCAAATTCACGCGCAAATCTTCCATACAAGTTTAAAAGTTCCTCCGGCGATCTTTGCGTCCGCACTTCGGAGCGCGCCGCTGGCCAGGTGGCTGGTTGAATATTACTTGAGGGCGCACTTTCTGCCGGCATAGTGGTTGGAAAAGGAGTATTCCCACGTTCATGCCGATTCACAGCAATACCGATGCCGATACCGACAACAAGGATTACCCCAAACACCAATGACAACCTTGACGAAAATAAATTTGTACCGAACAAATCATCAAAATCAGCGTTCATCCGCACTTCGGAGCGTTGGGCTTTCTCTTGATCAGCACTGGAACGATCTGTTATGTTGCGCGTTTTCGCGGCGGCCTGGCGCCACGCTCTTTCTTCATGCCAAAGCAATCCTATGACCGCACCCCCAACAAGAGTTCCGGCCACACTGATCAAACCCCATTTAAATATATCCGCATTATATTGCTGGATCAAATGAATCGCTTGATTAGGAATTATGTAAGAAGCAATCGCTCCCGCCATAACACCCACCACAGTCAATATTTTAGCAACACGGTGTTCTGAGCGAGCCTCAATAACCGGAGATGCTGCTGCCGGAAACTGTGGCGTTGCGGATTTGGAAGTTAATAATTCATTTAAAGCAGTTTGAAGTTCATCCGTATTCCATATGTATATATCCCGCCCACGCGACCCCGAGACAACATAAATCTGTGCTGCTTTATCGGTTCCCTCTAAAACTCCTGTCCTCAGATTTTCAGGAAGTACCGCTTTGAGTTTTTCCGCTAATTTTTGCGCATTGCTATCAGAAACTGTCGTTCCGTCATCAAACGTAATCGTCGTAACATTTTCTTCTCTGGTAACTGTAACGGTCCGCACTTCCGAACGGGAAATGACAACTGCCGCTGCAGCACCAAGGTGACCAGCGAACAAAGATCGCTTTGCGCCGGGAAATATTGGATTCTCATTCACCGGTACGGGCAATTCATAAATTGCCCCTTCGGATGGTTGTTGTACGGGCGATTCATGAAGCGCCCCGGCTTTTGCCCGCTCTATGCTAAACGTTTTCGACGCGCCATTCTGTTTTAAGGACAAGCCGATTTGTTTTCCGTTGATTACAACGGGAATTTGCAAACACTTTTCCGAACCTTCGCAATCATCCGGGATAACCGGTTTCTGCAAACCAAGTTGAACGCCCGGAATTATTCTGGAAATCGATCGACTCAATTCATCGGCAACCTGTTCCCGGCGTGCCGGATCCGTATTCCACAACCGCTCAAGCACGGAAGCCGTTACAAGTTCCACTGCAGCATTTCGCCGCATCTCGTCCGGTGCGTTTCCGGAAATCACGATTTCACGTTCGAGCGCGCTCATGGCTTCGGTAATGATTTTTTCAAGCTGGGTGGGCTTTCCCGTCATTCGTTCTATATACGGAATGTCAGAAATCGCATCTTTCATTTTCGGCGTAATCACGGCCGTATGAACGCCTTTTGCTTCGAGCGCTGCTCTGAGGCCGGCTTCGTGGAAACCGCCGACCACAACAACGGAAACGTTTTTCTGTGATGTCTCCATCTGGTTGATAATTTTATCTGTGAAAATTACGTTTCGTTTTTCGGCAACTTCATAAAATTGGGAGGCCTGTGCATTCGCCTGTTCGATCAATAAGAGTTCTTCCGGTGAAATTTGAGGAGCACGGTCGCCGAGTTCGGAAAAGGTGCCAGGCACAAAAAACGTGCCAGGCACCTTTATAGCCTTCACCCTCGCCCAATCTTTTTGCGTCAATTGAATTGCAAGTTTCTGTTGAAATGTCTCAAAAGAACGGTTGATTTCAAGCAGCGTTTTCTCTTTATCCGATTTTGCGATCCGGCTGTAAATTTGCACCACAAGCGCATCTAATTCTTCGAAAAGAGATGCCTGCTTGACTGCCGTAACGGCTTCAAGCCATTCGTAGTAACGCTTAAAATGTTTGAAATCATTCAATTGTAGGGGCGCGGTCTCCGCGCCCTTCTCAAACGGGCGGGATGACCCCGCCCCTACGTTTGGATTAACCAACCCCGAAAAATACGTGTAGAGCTTCTTATATATATATAAAACATCTTCATTTTCATCTTTATTCCGAGATTCAAGATCGTTTTTACCGGCCATTGAAAAAATATCTTCCCGGATTGCGTCTTTCGGGAGGGTTTTCTTGATTTTTTCGATATCTTTGGCAACTTTTTTCTGATTGAGGGTTTTTTCCTTTTCAACTGCTTTTGATAAGGCGTAAACATTCGGATAAGTCGGAATCGCGATATCCGCATCGTCGGAGGCTTCGTTTAATTGTGAAAAGTAATCGAGGAAGCTTGTGTCCTGATTTTTATGGCGTGTGACAAGGGAATCGAAATTCTTGAGTTTTTTGGAGTAAATTTTGTTTTTGAGTTCGGCGGCGGCGTTTGAAACCTTTTCTAAAGTTACGGCAAGTTTTTCACGCAATTGGGTAGTCGCGACAAATGCATTTTTATTTTCGTGATAAAGCGCTTTGTCTTCGATCCCGTAAAATGCCGGTATTTTTTCCGCTGTAACGTAAAAGTATTCCGCTCCGGTCAGCTTTCCGTCTTTTACCATCTGCCAAGCGGCTTTCGCAAGCGACTCTTTATGCGGGAACCTGCGGAATATCTCACCGTCGATCCGATCATCCGCGCCTTCTAAGCCAATCAGGTCAATGCCTTGAGCCTGAAAGAACTCCAGCATTTCGGCGATGTTTTTTTGTGCGTCACTTGAAGTATGAGCATTTAATAAAAGCAGAACTGTTTTGTCGGTTGATTGTGACGGAATATGCTCAGGTGTGGATTGGACGGTGCCTAACTTGGCCGGCAAAAGTCCGAGAACCGGCAAGCTGTACGCTGTAGCGGTATTCCAGAAAAAAAAGAATACGGTCACCGCTGCTATCGATCTAAGTATTCTGGATTTTCCCCTCATGTTCCCCTAACATTCCAGTACTGCGGATTTTTGGGAATACCATGGAATGTTCGAATCAGTTTGAAGTATACACGCTGAGTTTAAGTTTTTCAAGTAATTTAGAAAGGTATTTTCAAAGAATACTATATTTATTACATACGTATATATAAATAGCTTACATTTGTTTAGAAATGTGCTTTATGTATTATAAATGTATTTAATAAGATACAATTTTTAGGCGTTTTTATAGTATTTGTTTAGCGCTTTGAAGCGATTATCTGTAAAAGAGCATCTGTTTTTTTGTCATTCCCGCGAAAGCGGGAATCCAGAAACTGTGGATGCCCGCCTTAAGCATGCGGGCATGACACGAACCTGGCGTGTTCGCCACTTCAGAACGCTAAACAGATACTTTTTATAAGGAGATTGAAGGGGAATAGAACCCTACTGTATCAGCATCCGGATGGCTATCAGGAGGATAAAAACCGCAAAAATCTTTTTCAACATCTGAGCGTCAATCTTCATACAAAGATTAGCCCCGATGATCGCGCCGATAATAGCGCAGACGGACGCAATGGCAAAAACGCGCCAATCCACGTTTTTTGCCACGATGTGTTGAAAGGTTCCGGCAAGTGTCGTTGGTATAATGACCGCAAGGGATGTACCGATGGCAAGATGCATATCCATTTTAAGCAAATAATGAAATAGCGGCACCAGAATCGCTCCGCCGCCGATTCCGAGAAGTGAGCTCGCCAAACCGGCAATAAGACAAATAAGTACGGTTAGAAACAATGTCATGTTTACCTCTCTATTTAGTTCGATTTTGGGGACGGGCCTAGGCCCGTCCCTGTTCGTAGTCGAGCGCGTAATTAACTAATTGGTCCGCCCTGCGCATGTTTTCATTTTCCCGCGGTAAATGCGTATAGGAAACATATTCAAAACTGACTTCGGCCCTTCGCACTTCATCAAACAGTTTTTGAAGTTGAAAATTTTTGATCTGATATTCACCCTGGAGTTGTTTAACCACAAGCTCGCTATCGAGAAAACATTCGAGGGATTTCGCGTCCAAATCTCTCGCGCGTTTAAGGCCTTCAATTAAAGCGCGGTATTCCGCAACGTTATTCGTGGCAACACCGATCGTTTCACCGTGCTCAAGCACCACCTCACCATCGAGATGACAAAGGTAAATGCCAATCGCTGCCGGCCCCGGATTTCCCCGTGCCCCGCCGTCTGTGTAGAGTTTGAAACGCATAATGCTAAACGTGTGAATTAAATGACCAATGGCCAAGCACACAATGACGCAAATAACTCCCAATGTCCAAAGTCCAATTGGATATTTGATTTTCTTGGGATTTTTTTGGTCATTGTGGATTTGGACATTGGGATTTTCAGTTTATTTTCTTAATCTTTCGATTTCTTTCTCGAGCTTCTCCAGCTTCTCTTTCAATTCGAGTACCGGATCCGGAAGGTCGCCGTGATCAAGCATGCCGGTGTCGCTCACTTTCTTTCCGTTCACCCGAACAATTTCACCGGGAACGCCCACCACCGTCGCGTTATCCGGTACGGGATGAATCACCACTGATCCGGCACCGATTTTTACATTGTTTCCGATGGTAATATTCCCAAGCACCTTCCCGCCAGCACCGACCACCACATTGTCACCGAGCGTCGGATGACGTTTGCCGCGTTCTGATCCCGTTCCGCCGAGTGTGGCGCCTTGATACAGAATCACATTTTTTCCGGTAACCGTCGTCTCGCCGATCACCACGCCCATTCCGTGATCAATGAAAAAGCCGGGACCGAGCTCAGCGCCCGGATGAATTTCAATACCGGTAAACCAGCGGACTAATTGCGCGATCAAGCGCGGGAAAAATGGGATATGGAGTTTGCTGTGGAGAAAATGATTGATTCGGTGCCAGAAAATCGCGTGAAATCCGGAATAAAGCAGCAGGACTTCAAGCCAGCCGAGAATCGTACGCGCGGCCGGATCACGTTTAAATACGACTTTATAATCTTCAATGATGGTTCGAAACATACGCTCTGCTCCTTGTTAATGGCGTATTGTAGCAGGTTTGATAATAAGTCAAAAGTGATTTATCTCTGGGAGTTGCTCGGCGCTCGGACAGTGTCTCGCCAAAATAATTTGAAAATTTGGCTCGCCAAACTCGCGGCGAACAACTCCCAGAGATTTTCTCTTAACAAAATATATAAAATATTGAACTCGTTGTTTCTCGGAGCGCCTTTATACCAATAAGCTTCCGCTCGAAGCTTATTGGTATAGGCTGAGTACACCGATTTTGTTTAGCCGGTTGGGCTAAAATCGGCGCACGCAAGAAAGCGAAGAGGAACAACGAATTCAATATCTCAACACATCACACATTAAACCGAAAATACACCACATCGCCGTCCTGCATAATGTATTCTTTGCCTTCGAGACGATAGAGGCCTTTTTCCTTCACGGCGTGCTGGCTGCCGAGTTCCATGAGGTCGTCGTAGCGCATAATTTCCGCGCGGATAAACCCACGCTCAAAATCCGAGTGAATGACACCAGCCGCTTGCGGCGCAGTGGACCCTTTCTTAACCGTCCAGGCGCGAACTTCCGGTTCACCGGCCGTTAGAAATGTAATCAGTCCGAGCAATTTATAACCGGCGCGAATTAATTGATTAAGTCCCGGCTCTTCAAGCCCCAATTCTTTCAAATATAAAATCGCTTCGTCTTCGGGAAGCTCCGCAACTTCCGCTTCGACTTTCCCTGAAATCACAACCACTTCTGAATTTTCTTTCGTAGCAATCGCTCTCACGACATCCACGAACGGCCCGCCTTTCGGCAGCTCGGATTCTTTGACGTTTGCACAATAAAGCACCGGCTTTTGCGTCAGAAGTTGTAATTCCTGAAGAACAGGCGCATCCTCTTTCGTCCACGTGCCACTCCGGATCGGGTTCCCCGCTTCAAGCAGCTCGGCGGCTTTCTTGAGTGTCTCAAGCTGCGTTTTCGCGTCCTTATCTCCGGTGCGCGAAACTTTTTCAAGACGTTGAATGCGGGTCGTCACCGTATCCAAATCTTTCAAACAAAGTTCGGTATGAATAATCCCGATATCGCTTTCCGGATCGACTTTCCCGGAAACGTGAATCACATTTCCGTCTTCAAAACACCGCACCACATAAAGAACCGCATCAACCTCTTTGATGGTCCCGAGAAACTGATTGCCCAATCCTTCCCCTTCAGACGCGCCTTTCACAAGCCCCGCAATATCAACAAATTCGATCGCGGTCGGCGTTACTTTTTTCGGATGATACATGTCGGCAAGTTTCTTGAGCCGCGCGTCCGGAACCGGAACAATGCCGACGTTTGGATCAATCGTACAAAAGGGATAATTCGCAACCGCGGCGCCCGCCTTGGTCAGCGCGTTAAATACGGTTGATTTTCCGACGTTCGGAAGCCCGACAATCCCGATTTTAAGTCCCATTTTGGTTCCCTCAAATTAGAATAACCAATGCCCAAAACCCAATGACGCAAATAAATCCCAAAGAAATAAATTCCCAATTGGATTTTGAAATATTGGAAATTCCTTGGTCATTGTGTGCTTGGTCATTGTGTACTTGGTCATTGTGTGCTTGGTCATTGGAATTTCATCCTTGAAACTTCCCCCTTGACATTATTCTTATAAATCATATACTTTATGATCATAAATCAATTATAAGGAGATCTAAACAACATGAAAAAAAACAACCTATTTCGATTTTTTCCCTCTTTATTGTCATTCCCGCATGCTTTAAGCGGGAATCCACAAACTATAGATCCCCGACTAAAACATTCGGGGATGACATTTGTGGGCAAAAAAACACGTTTTAGCTTTCTTCTCTTTCTCCTAATCTGCGGAGTATACACCAAATTTGCATTCGCGCAAGGCTGGGAAATTTTATCCCAATCGCCGGCACACGGAAAAACCGACTTTGTTATTTCTCACCCCGAAAACCCGGATTGCCTTTTTATCGGATGGCGCGGAAATTTATACCGCTCGGATGACGCCGGAAAAAACTGGAAAACTCTGACAGCCTTTGCTTCCGAGCTTCAAATGAATCATTTGGTCATTCAGGAAAACCGGTTTTTTCTGCTCACTTCAGACGGCGTTTATATATCGGAAGACAACGGCGGAAAATGGACAAAAATTTTTAACGGCGTGAATCCAAACGATCAAAACACCATTAACATCAGCCGTGACCCGAAAACACCTGAAATTTTTTATCTCGCCACGCACGGCGGCATTTTCAAAAGTAACGATAACGGAAAAACTTGGGCGGCAGAAACAAATGAATTTTCGCGCGAAGTCGTTTGGGATTTAAAAACAGATTTTGAAAACGAAGAAATGTTTATTGCAAGTGAAAAAGGACTTTACCGGTATATTTCTTCCCGCCGTCAAATAGACCGCATTTATTACACGCAATCGGTTCTTTCTGATTTGACGGAAATTGAAACGATGGAAGAGACGGAAAATAACGGCTCCGGCGAATCGAACGAAGCGCTAACACGAAATCCGTTCCGAATTCAGAAAATTCTCATTTTACCGTATCCGTTTTCCCGGATTTTCATCGGTACAACGCGCGGAGTTTTCACAAGCGATGACGAAGGAAATCACTGGGAGAGCCTTCCGCAAACAGGCCTTCTGAATACAAACGTCCTCGATCTTGTTTATTCGGCAAAAGCAAAAACCGTTATTGCAGGCACAGAAAAAGGCGTTTTCTTTTACGATGAAAAATCCCGGGGCTGGAAAGAATTATACGAAGGCCTGCCGGCCACAGCCGCCCGGCAATTAATGTTAGCACGGAAAAACCAGACTGAAATCCTTTACGCAGCAACCGACGATGGTATTTTTTTCATCACCATTGATCCGAAGGTTTTTTATCCTGAAAATCCCGTTATTTTTTCGCCCGGCCACTGGAATTTATTAAATGATTTGCTGCGCGAAGAGCCGCCAGTCCGGGCTGTCCAGAAGGAAGTGATCCTGTACGCTGATGTGAGCAACTGGAAAATCAAACGCTGGCAGTGGACGTCGCGCCTTCGCGCTCTTATTCCTTCATTTTCAATCGGAAAAAGTTTTTCGACATCAAACAATGTCGATCTCGACCGCGGCGGAACCAGCGATGCCGACAAATTTATCTTCGGCCCGGCCGACACTGACGAAAGTTGGGATTTTGATCTCGGATGGGACGTCGGTGATTTGCTATTTAATTCCGCACAAACGTCCATCGATTCCCGCCAGAAAATGATGGTGGAACTCCGGAACGATCTCCTCGGCGAAATCACGCGGCTTTATTACGAACGCCGGCGAAACCAGCTGGAATTTATCCTCGAGCCGCGAGAATCTTTTCCGGAACGAATGAACGCACTCCTCCGGATTGATGAGCTCACCGCAAATATTGATGCTTACACGAATGGTTTTTTGACGAAAGCACTTGAAACAATTTACAGTGATCAGCCTGAATTTTATCAGTTGTGGGAAGCACCTGTAGAAAATCCCAAGGTTCAATGACGAATAATCGCAAAACTCTGCGGTTAAAATACTGGGATTACTCATCATCAGGTTATTACTTTGTTACAATATGCACACGAGATCGTCAATATTTATTGGGACATATGAAAAACAGCGAATTTGTCCCGAGCTGTTTTGGTGTTATGGTCCCAAAAATATGGAATGAATTGGAACATCGTTTTCAAAATATTAAAACCGACGAATTCATCATGATGCCTGACCATATCCATGGAATCATTTACATCTCACCCGATAATACCGCATCCGTAGGGGCAATTCATGAATTGCCCCTACAAACCACCCGTCCAAAACGACGGAATATGTTATTATCAAAAATTATCGGATATTTGAAAATGAACACCGCCAAACAAATCAACCGTCTTCGGGATACCCCCGGCACCCCTGTCTGGCAACGTAATTATTACGAACACATCATCCGCAACGAAAACGAATTATTTGAATATCGAAAATATATTCAAGAAAATCCTCTCAAATGGGAATCGGATCCAGAATACCTTCATTAACCTTTGACATTTTATTTGCCGTTTTGTAGGGGCAATTCATGAATTGCCCCTACTTCTCCCTTGCAAATCCCCTTTTTTCATGTTATCTATTGAAGGGGTCATTTTATGAAAATATTCACGTTTGTTATCTTTATATTTCTCGGAATTATAGTATGCACTCCGGCGGCATTCTGTTTAGGAGACTCTAACAACAATCCTCTGGGCGGCCTTTCCGATACCGGCAATCCTCAGCCGCAAGGGACAACGCAGCCCGATTCGACAGCCCCCGGTTCCACAGCTACTACTGCTTCTCAAACAACTCCGGGCCTTCAAAATGCAGGCACTTCAAAATCAACGTGGAATACAAAATCAGACGCGGGATCCAAAGGTTATTACTGGTTCCTCAAAAATACCGGTGCAAGCTCAGGGTCAGGCTCTGGAGCGTTAAAATCAAAATCCACCCAAAAAAGCACAAAGTCAAAAACCGCTACCCCATCAACAACAACCCAAACAACCCAAACGCAAAATCCTGCCACTCCGCCAAGCAACCCGTATCAGCCCATTTCTCCGGACAACAACCCCAATCCTCCCTATCAGAACAACCCGTTCGGACAAAATCCGACGGATCAAACGTAACTGATTCTAAAAATTTTGAAATAATAATTAAAAAGGACAGTACCCTGTTTGCTATGCAAAAAGGGTACTGTCCTTTTTTTTATTTTAGCAGAGAACGTGGCAGCCTATTTACTCCCGCCCAGCATTTTCATCAAATCAATCGGAATCGGAATTAATGTTTTCGTCTGCGTATCGTTTCCGATTTCGACAAGCGTTTGCAAATACCGGAGCTGAAGCGACATCGGACTCGCTTCCATGAGTTTTGCGGCAGCGACAATTTTCTCAGCGGCCTGAAATTCACCTTCCGCGGCAATCACTTTTGCGCGGCGTTCTCGTTCAGCTTCTGCCTGGCGGGCCATCGCACGGCGAAGATCTTCCGATAGGTCGAGATGTTTGAGCTCGACATTTGTTACTTTAATTCCCCACGGATCGGTTTGATGGTCAAGGATCGTTTGCAATTGTTCATTTATTTTTTCGCGTTGTGACAATATTTCATCCAGATCGAGCTGTCCGGTCACGCTTCGGAGCGTCGTCTGCGCCATTTGTGAAATGGCATACTGATAATTTTGAACGGCAACGGTTGCTTTAATCGGATCCACCACGCGAAAATAAGTGACGGCGTTAATTTTGGCCGAAATATTATCTTTCGTGATCACATCCTGCGGCGGAATATCAAGCGTCATCACCTGCAAATTGACTTTCACCGCGCGGTCAATCGGTGCAAATACGAAAATAACGCCCGGCCCTTTCGGCTGATCGAGCACGCGCCCTAAACGAAAAATCACGGCGCGTTCATATTCATTGATAATCTTGATCGAACTTAACAGATAAAAAACAACCACTCCGACAATCACTAAAACTGGCGGCATGTGAACCTCCTGATGTTAAAAATTATTGTGTTTTCTTTTAATTACTCTCGTTACAGTTTTTGTGTCATTCCCGCATGCTCCCCTTGGGAAAGAAAGGACCGGCCCCAGTTTTTCCGGGGTTAGCGGGAATCTAATAAACATGGTTCCCCGATAAAGACATTCGGGGATCAAATTCACGCAGCGACTTACGTTCCGTAAGATCGCGCGTTCATTTGACTTTCTCCACTTCCAACATCAACCCTTTCACCTTCAATATCTTAACTTTATCCCCTTTCCGTAATTCATCTTTCGAAACCGCATCCCAAATTTCGCCGACGATGAACACTTTTCCTTCGCCGTTTGGTTTAAAATCCGAAAATGCCTCACCCATTTCGCCGATCATTGCTTCTTTCCCACTTTTAATTTTCCTCCGGTGAGACAAAAACACAAGCCTTACCAGCGCGGTTGTAATCATCGCCGTTGCGATCGCAAAAGACATCACGATCGACATCGAGAGCCTCATCACTTCATCTTGAGATTGAAACAGAAGAAGCGACCCCAAAACGAGCGAAACCAAACCGGCAAGCGTAAAAAAACCAAAACCGGGGACCTTCACGTCAGCAATGAATAACACAATTGCCAAAATAATTAACGCCAAGCCCGCATAATTGGTCGGGAGCATCTGCATACTGAAAAAGGCAATGACAATAAAAATCGTTCCTAAAATTCCGGGGATACCGGTCCCGGGATGCGTCACTTCAAACAGAAGTCCGTAAAACCCGAGCATCATGAAAATATAAGCAATGTTCGGGTGGGCGAGCACATTCAAAATCCGCTCACTCAAACTCATGGGAATTTCTTTCACGACCACATTCAAAGTTTTAAGTATTTTTTCCTGCCCCGCAACTTTCACAACCCGCCCATCCAGCTGCGTCAAAAGATCCTGTTCTTCTTTCGCGATGATTTCAATTACGCCGGTTTGTTTGGCTTCCGTTTCCGTAATGGATGCGCTTTCCCGAACGGCTTTCACCGCCCACTCAACATTCCGGTTCCGTTCGACCGCAATCGCCTTAATAAACGCAAGCGTATCGTTTAAAATTTTGCCGCTCAAAATATCCTGATTGCTTGCCTCGCCCGCAGGCGGACTTGCCTCGCTCTCCTTCGTTTCGCCTTGGGGAATTTGTTTCCCGCCGAATTCTTTTGAAAGTTTCTTTGAATACAAATCCAATAAATCGCGGACCGCATCCCAAACATTCCGTGTCCGGTCTCCGCCACCGCCCACCTCAACCGGATGTGCCGCGCCGATATTGGTCGACGGCGCCATCGCCGCGACATGGCTCGCGTAAGTAATGAAAACACCAGCCGAACCCGCTCGCGCACCCGACGGAGCCACATAAACCACAACGGGAATGGTTGAAGACATCATTTTCTTCACAATTTCGCGCGTCGATGTAACTAACCCGCCTGGCGTATCCAATTTAATGATCAGGCATTCTGACCTATCTTCAGCCGCACGATCGATCGCTTTCGTAATGTAAGCGGCGGTCACGGGATTAATCGTCGCATCATCCAGCGCTATGACGTTAACCTGCCCGGTTTCGGCAGAAAAGCATGGTTGTGACGTTAACAAAATGAATCCGTAAAACAAAAAATGCGCAATCAAAGCAACGAAAAAAGAATCGGGTTTGTAGCGATATTTCATAGAAGGAATTGTTTTGCCGTCATTTCTATTTTAACTCTTTACCTTAACGCGTTGCTATCCTAAAACATAATAAATATTATAATCCTAATCATGCGCGGTGAAACTTTTATTTTTTCCTATCTTCTGCGGCAAATCTATGCGCGGAGGTTATCCGCTTATGGCGGAAATGAAGAAAATTTAATTTTTCCGTCATTTCAACTTCATGATGAGTGTGGCATAATTATTATGAATAAAAAAAGAAATTAAAAAAACAAAAAGGCGGTTTCACAACAGGAGACAAATTCAATTGTACCCGTTATCGCCTAATTCAATCCGCAAGAAAAAGGCCGTTTTGACCTTGCTATTTTTCAGCGCGCACCGCTTCTATCTTATATTGCCGCTTGCTATTACAACTTACCTTTTAAGTGGTATGCTGAGCCTTCCTTGCCAATCGGCTGAAATGAAATGGTTTAAGGGCAATGTCCACGCGCATTCCAACCGCGCACCGGGCGGAGATACTTCCACGGAAGAAGTCATTCAATGGTATTTTGACCATCAGTATGATTTTATTGCGATTACCGACCATGATCAACCGCCTTTGAAAACCATGATAAAAAAAAATGGCAAGCATCAAATGCTTGTTATCCCGGGGACTGAAATCTCCATCGAACGACAGCATCACATACATATGAATGCCCTGAACTTAAAAGCACCAATTATCTACAACCCGGATGCCGAAGATTCGGAAAAATGGAAAGCTTTCTCGCGGGCGCTATTAATCAAATATCCTGAGAGAAAAGATATTCGACGGATGCTTTATCTTCTTAAAAACCGTTCACGAATCGAAAATGTGATGCAGCAAATCCGAAGCGGTGGTGGAGTCGCAGTCCTCAATCACCCTTCTGTCGCATTTTCCGCAAACGAAGTTAAAAAAATCCGTGGGCTTAATCTGTTTGAATTAATGAGCCCGGCCCACGGCGATTATCTCTCGGAAAATATGTGGGACCAATTACTGACCTCAAAGCGTCGGCTTTACGGCCTTGCTGTTGACGATGCCCACTTATTTAAAACATATGATCACCCGGAACAGGTTCAGTTAAACGACCCTTATGATGATTTTACTTACAAAGATATTCTAGTCCCGGGGACTCGTTGGATTTGGGCGAAAACGGAAGAACTAACGCCTGAAGCTATCATGGCTGCGATAGAAAATGGAAATTTCTATGCCACTAATGGGATTCAACTAAAAACGCTCGATTTTTCCAAATCTGCAGAATTGAAAATTGAAGTACAACCGGAACCCGGGGTTTTATATTTCATCGAATTCATTGGTGCCAAGGGCCGCATTTTGAAATCAGTTGAAGGGAAAAAAGCCACATATATTCCGCGTGGTGATGAAATTTATATCAGAGGGAAAATCACAAATTCCAAGAAAAAAATCGCATTCATACAACCGGTCTTTTTGAATTAATCCCCGGTCCCCTCACCGCAGCACCCTGTACGGATGTATATCCCTTTGAAACGAATCGAATAGAAAAAAGGGATCAGGTTCTGGTTCAATGGCGTCAAAACCTGTCCCCTTTTTTGAGCTTAACGCTGTCCTTGAGTTGTTAAACCGTACATTTGGAAGGGGTATCGAAATTGAAATCAAACCGCCGCCAACTCGGAATGACACACAGGAAATCGGACAGTAAAAGCGCTTCCCACACCGGACTGGCTTGCTACCGTAATCGTACCGCCGAACCCTTCGACAATCGACCGGACAATGCTTAAACCAAGCCCTGTTCCGCCGGCGCTGCGCACCTCGGAAGATTCTCCCCGGTAAAAACGATCAAAAATTTTCCCTTGTTCATTCTCCGGGATTCCGATTCCCCGATCGGCAACTACGAGCTCGACAAATTCGTCAACTTGATTGAGCGACACCGACACATCGCTTCCCGGCCGGTTATAACGAATCGCATTATCAAGCAAGTTTGAAAGAACTTGTTCGAAATGCGATTTATTTCCCCGGACAAAAAATATTTGGGTAACAGTATCCATCTTAAGTATGACATTTCTTTCTTCGGCAACCGGCCGGAACAATTCCACTGCATCTAAAATAACATCGTTAAGATTTACTTCTTTAACTTCAAGTTGACTGCCGTCCTGAGAAAATAAAAGCAAATTTTCCGTCAAACGCATCAAACGAATCAGTTCTTCTAAATTACTCAAAAGAACCGTTTTATAATCTTGATTCGTTCTTTCTTTTGCGAGCGCAATTTCGACTTCTCCGATCAAAGCTGTAATCGGCGTCCGCAACTCATGAGCAACATCTTGCGAAAAGCGTGACAGTTTACGATACGCCTCCTCAAGCCGTTCAATCATTTCGTTAAATGTCCTCGATAGCTCATCAAACTCATCTCCCGTTCCGCGGATATGAAACTTCTCGCTTAAATTGGACGCGGTGATTGATTTCGCGGTCTTCATAATTTCAGAAATCGGTTTCATCGTGCGCCGCGCCAAAAAATAACCGCCCCCCAAAGAAACCATAAAAAACAAAGGAATCGCATAAATCAAAATCTGCCGGTAATCCAGTAAGGTCGCTTCCAACTGTGAAAGGTTCATCCCGACTTGAACATAATACAAAAGGTCTTCGCCTTTATAAATAGAATGCGTGACGACTCTGACATGATACATGTCAGCCGCGGTTCCCAACGCATACTCCCGGACGACAGCATCCGCAACGGCCGATGAAACAACGGGCTTTGTTCCGTGGATAAATGGCGTGAATTCGCTTGATTCCAGAATAACTTTCCCGCCGGAACTTACGACGGCATAGTACATTTGATAATATTTCCGGATCGCAACCGTTTCCTTTTGTATTTGATGTTCAATCGCGCGAAGATCCTCTTTATGGTCAGTGACAAATTGAACAAATTCATTCGTTTCGTCAGCCAAATAAAAATCCCCTTCTCGGTATAATTTTGTTTCGAGCCGGTAGTACAAATACGAAGCCAGCAAAACGATCGAAACTAAGAATACCGCAGCATGCCAAAACGTTAGTTTCCAACCAACACTTTTGAATGTGAATTTTTCAAATTTCCGCTTTTTTAAGAGCATACCCTGCACCCCTGACTGTATGTATCAATTTTTCTTTCTCATCTCCGTCGATTTTTTCGCGAAGCCGCTTCACATGAACATCAATGACGTTTGACATCGATCCGAAATTGTAGTCCCACGCTGTTTCCGAAATCATGGTCCGGGTAACAATTTGTCCGGCATTCAGCATCAAGTACTCCAAAATTGCGTATTCTTTTGCCGTCAAAAAAATTTCACGACTCCCTCTCGTCACTTTCCTAGTCAGCTGATCCAAGCATAAATCCTCGATTTTCAACTGGGTATTAGGCACCATTTGATAAACCCGTTTAATCAATGCTCTAACCCGCGCAAGAAGTTCCGCAAAACGAAAAGGTTTCACAAGATAATCATCCGAACCCGCATTAAATCCCGCAAGTTTTTCCTCTAATTTGCCTCTTGCCGTAAGACACAAAACAGGAACTGAATGGCCTTGCGTACGGAGCGTTTTCAAAATGTCCAGACCATCCCGTTTAGGAAGGGTTAAATCTAAAATAATAGCGTCATACTTTTCGTTTTGGGCCAAAAACAAACCTTGTTCACCGTCATGTGCAATATCAACCGAAAAATTATTTTCTTCCAATCCCTCTTTGACAAACCGTGCTACTTTTTCTTCGTCTTCAATAATTAAAATACGCATGTGGATTTCCTTAACCTGATAGTCATTACCCATCAAAATAAAGCTATCGAAACTGAGGATAATGACGTTTTTCGTTACGCGTTTTTATTATAACACGGCGTGAATTTGAAAGCCTATTAAAACCCTCTTTCGACTCTGTTTTTCGTATGGAAAATGAAGAAAAATTCATTTTTCCGTCACGTTAACTTCATGATCCATGTGGCATATTATTAGCCAATAAGAAATTAACCCGACTTCCTCATCGATTTTGCGAATCGATGAGGAAGTCGGGTTAGGCCAAAAGCAAAAAGGCGGTTATATGCAAATATTCATATGGATAGTCATGATAAGCTTCGCGCTGGTTTCGTGTTCTGAACAGAAACCCGGCGAATCAAACAAACTGATTGAAAAAGAAGCTTCTCGCCAACCAGACAATAGCAAAGAAAAAATCAATCCTGCCATTTATCAGCTGATGATGAATGAATTAATGAGCACATTAAAAAACTGGAACGACATTTTGCCCGCTTATAAACTGAAAGCCGTTCAAACCACGATTGAGTTATTTAAAATACGCGAAAAAGCAATCCTCCGGAAACCGGCAGAGTTTTACGTTGACGGGGTAAGCCAACTCCTAAAGCAAACCCCCGGTTTTTCCCAAGGATTACCAACCGCTATCAAAATTCTCGCCGTCATGGAATACGATTTTGATAACGGAGAAGATAAAGACGTATTGGCAAAAAATGTTTTAGGACAAGAAGTTTACGCTAATTTACAAAATACAAAAAAACCTGCCGAAGGAGGTATCCCTGAAAACAATCCTATTGTCCAATAAAATTGTGAACAAAAATGATTCGCGCTTTTTAACAAACCAACAAAGGAGAACCAACATGAAAACAATGATCATTTCTATCACGCTACTCGTCATGGTATTTGGCACTTTCATTGGAAATGCAAACGCTTTCAATCAAACCAAATATGACGCATTTGTCAAAAAAACATTACAAAGCGTCGTTGACCAAGTAAATTCCGACGGAAAATCGGCTGTTACAAAACAAAAATTCGTCAAAAAATACGACACAAACCAGGATGGGTTTATCAACGCCAATGAGGCCGAGAAAATTCAAGATTTTTTAAACCAAAATTACTAGAATTAAACCGATTTGTTTAACTTGTGAGGGCAACTCCTGAAAATGAGGGGTTGCCCTTTTTCTTATAAAGTACCTTTTATTGATGGAACAACCGCAGGATATTCGACATCTCCGACACAAACTGCTGAAAGTTTTCCGGTTTCACCAACTTCGCGCTTCGATACACAATCAACCATTCTTGGTTTGCCTGCACGCACCAGCCGGATGCATTTTCGAAAAATTGAAGAACTTCCATGTTAAATAAGTTTCGCACAGCCGCTTCACTTTCACTGCACAGGAAATATTTCTTGGAAAATACAGGGTTTTCCGGAAAATCAATATCATGGTAACCAAATGGCTCAGTCAGCTGGTGAAAAATAAACTCGGGCCTTAATTCAAAGCCGCAAAGTTTGCCGTTTGCCAAATGAAATGCTGCAATCGTCTGATTAGAGGTCGAACTATGTTTACCATGTCCTACGGTATACCGGAAATCAAAAAAGAGGCTTTCCGTTCCGGCCGTTTCGCCCCGCATCACATTCCGGACATGATGTGAATGTCCGCGCTCAAAAATCGGGAGCGAAAAGTTCTCATGGAACATTTCCGGTGCTTCTTCTTCAAATGAAAAACCCAGCGTCATTGCCGCTTGCTGCAAAGTTTGTGTCCGTTTTCTCTGAAGATAATAATTCACATATAAAACAAGCCCGAAAAAACCCGAAATGGCGAGAACCGGCCATAATTGTTTAACATAATATTCTATTCCCATGGTAAATCTTCCCCTTTCACAATATTTCGCCTTTATTTCCTATTGTATCGACGTAGAATCTCACTAACCCGACTTTCTTATCGATTTTGTGAATCGACGAGAAAGTCGCTTTGGGCGCAATCAGTTGCGTCCAAAGTTTTGCGCCCTTGTTCAAACAGGGCGCAAAAGATAAGCCCTGCCCTTGCGCCACTCTCAAACGAAATTTAACTTTCAATGAAAGCTCAAGGACTGGTTTTGACTCCCTTATAAAATGATCTATGGAAAGTCAAACCTGCGTCGCAAAGAAGTAAACCCTCTTTGCACCGCAGCTCTTACGAGCGGAATCTCTCATTAGTGATGAGAAATCAGGGCTAAGTAAACAGCACGTTTCTCTTTCAATTCAGAAAGACAATCTGTTGAAAAATTGGTAAAATCCGTTGGATTGATGGCACCCCTTATTATCAACTAATGGAAATATGCCGCAAAAAAGAATATCATCATATTGATTCACTTTAAGAATCCGTGCGATAGATACGTTATCTGAAAACCATAAAATACAAATGAAATATCCTAATTTTTTTATCCTTGGCGCGCCGAGATGCGGAACCACTTCTCTCTGTGACTATCTCAGGACAAATCCGCGGGTTTTTGTGAGCCGCCCCAAAGAAATCCACTTTTTCGCAGAAGATTTCTCTACGAGCCGGATGGAACAGCGTTTGGCAAAAACCGAGGATGAGTACGTCGATTTTTTTAAAGAAGCGACTCCATTTCATATCGCCGCAGGAGAAGGCGCGGTGCTTTATCTCTCTTCGAAAGTTGCGGTAGAAAAAATCCGGAAATTCAATCCGGAATCAAAGATCATTGTCTTAATCCGAAATCATGTCGACTTCGTGGCTTCATGGCACGCCTGTTTGGTTTATAATTGTGTTGAACCAATTACCGATTTGAAAGACGCGTGGAATGCAATCGAAAAACGAAGGACAGAACAGCCGCTCCCGCCTCTCCGCAACAATCCTAAGTTCCTTTTGTATTCGGACATCGCCAAATTTGGCGAACAGTTGGAACGGGTGTATTCAATCTTCCCGCGCAATCAAATAAAGGTAATTTTAAATGAAGATTTTTCCGCAGCACCCGAATGCATTTACCGGGAGGTTCTGGAGTTTTTGAATGTTCCCGCTGATGCACGCACCGAGTTCCCGCGCATCAACCGGAACAAGATAAATCGATACCCGCGCCTTGCGACTTTTTTTTCCGCGCTTCCGCCGGCTGTTGTCTGGGCAATGCGTATGATAAAAACGCTTACCGGTCTGAAACGGTTTGGAATTGCTCCGTGGGTTAGGCGCCATAATCGGATATTTGTCAAACGGAAGCCGTTGGATCCCTTATTCCGGAAAGAATTGATTGATTTTTTTAGAGAAGATCGAAATAAGTTATCTCGTCTATTAAATCGGGATCTAACGCATTGGAAAAACGAAACTACAACGTGATGTCTTCGCCATTTCAAAGGGCAAGCAACAATTCGGCCTGAACTAAAATAACCTTCTTTCGTCTCGCCCAATAATCGCGGGAATCCTCCCAATAACAGCAACTCTATCACTCTATTCATGATATATCGTCAAGACGTCTCTGAAAGTAAAAAATGTTCTGTCTTTCAAATTGACAGAAACGCTCATTTTCGATACGCTTATAACCTTAATGAATAAAATTTAAGAAGCGGATGAACCGCGTTTTTACTTCAACAAAGATAACCGGATGACCCCAGACGCATATAGCTATCAGTACCTGTTCATAGGCCTGTTTTTTCTGGTCGCAATTGTCTTTCCCTTCATCCCTTTGGTATTGGCCTATTTTCTTGCTCCTAAGAAACCAAACCCTGTCAAACAATCAACTTACGAATGCGGCCTTGAGTCGAAGGGCGAATCGTGGATTCAGTTCAAAGTGCAATATTATATCTACGCACTCATTTTTGTCATTTTTGATATTGAAGTGATTTTTATTTATCCATGGGCGGTTGCTTATAAGCAAATGGGCTTATTTGCTCTTGTAGAAATGTTTATTTTTCTCGCAATTTTAATTCTCGGTTTAATTTATGCATGGAAAAAGAATGTGCTGGAATGGAAATAGATTAAAATGACCAATGACCAAATCTCAATGACACAAAGAAATTCCAAAAAGATAAAGTTCCAATTGAAATTTGAAACATTGGAACTTCCTTGGCCATTGCCTGCCCGCCATGCATTTTGGAGGGGGATTTGGTCATTGAGAATTTATAATTATGAATAAATATGCTTAACCCGAACCAAAACAATATAAATCCTCAACTTAAAGCCAACTTGGAGAAACGCGGGGTTTTCTTGACCTCCGTCGATTTTCTGTATAATTGGGGACGGAAATATTCGATTTGGCCGCTTACAGCCGGTCTTGCCTGCTGTGCGATTGAAATGATTGCGGCTGCCGCGGCCAGATATGACATTGACCGTTTCGGGGCCGGGCTGTTCCGCCCATCGCCGCGGCAAGCGGATTTGCTGATCATCTCGGGAACAGTCACGAAAAAAATGGCTCCACAGGTTGTGCGGCTTTACAACCAGATGCCGGAACCGAAATATTGTATCGCAATGGGCGCTTGCGCTATTTCAGGCGGCCCATTCCGCGACGGTTACAATGTCGTCCGCGGAATTGACCGGTATATTCCCGTTGACGTTCATATCCCCGGATGCCCGCCAAGGCCCGAAGCATTGCTCGAAGCTTTAATTAAATTACAGGAGAAAATCGAATCGCAGGAAGTCGAGAAAACAGAATGGTATCAAAAAGGATTCAAACGCGAATTCCCGGTTCCGGAATACGGCCCGAACGGACTTATTCCGCCGTATAATCCGGAAGTATTTAAAATAAAGGAAAACGTACCGGTGTAATGTACGTAGGGGCACGGCGCGCCGTGCCCCTACAACAATAATCACATGAAAACAATCGAAGAAATCAAACAAGCTATCGAAACGAAATTCGGCGTTCAAATTTCCATCGAAAATAATTCTCTGCTCATTCCAAAAGAAAAGTGGCCGGAGATTGCTTCCTTTTTAAAAACAGATCCGGAATATTCATTTGACTACCTTTCTTCCGTCACAGGCACTGATTACAAAGACTATTTGGAAGTGGTTTATCATTTGTATTCGATGGGAAGAGAATGCGGCCCGCTTGTGATCAAAATTCGGACAGACCGGAATGCGGCACAAATTCCGTCCGTCGTCTCAATTTGGCGCAGCGCGGAATTCCAAGAGCGAGAAGCCTATGATTTGCTCGGGATTCATTTTGAAGGACATCCGGATTTGCGGCGCATTTTTATGTGGGAAGGTTTTGTTGGACATCCCTTGCGGAAAGATTATGTAACGGAAGATCAGGACAGGAAAATATGAACACACTTACCCGTAGGGGCAATTCATGAATTGCCCTTACCTACAAAATATGGATCAACAATCAACCCTCGACACACAGCGGCTTGAAGTAAGCCTCGGCCCGCAACATCCGAGCACGCACGGCGTATTTCAAATGGATGTCGTATTGGACGGCGAGCAAGTGATCCGGTTGAAACCAGTCATGGGCTATCTCCACCGGAATCATGAAAAGTTGATGGAAAATATGTCATGGCTCGCCTGCATGCCTTACACAGACCGTCTGGATTACTTTTGCGCACTCGCGAATAATTTTTCATACGCGCTTGCCGTCGAAAAACTGGCCGGCATTGAAGTCCCGGAGCGCGCGCAATATCTTCGCGTCATCATGGCCGAACTCACCCGCCTCATAAACCATATCGTTCTCGTGGGATTTCTCCTGAACGACCTCGGCGCTTTTTTTACGCCGGTCCTTTACGCATTCCGCGAACGGGAGAAATTGCTCGATTTATTTGAAGATGTCACGGGAAGCCGGATGATGTGCAATTATTTCCGTTTCGGCGGCGTAAAGCGAGATGTTCCGCCGGATTTTATTCT
The DNA here is from genome assembly GCA_001804285.1 of Candidatus Danuiimicrobium aquiferis. Classification (GTDB taxonomy): domain Bacteria; phylum Omnitrophota; class Omnitrophia; order Omnitrophales; family Danuiimicrobiaceae; genus Danuiimicrobium; species Danuiimicrobium aquiferis. The sequence continues at coordinate 105,391 of MHFR01000042.1, read as the reverse complement.
ACGCGTCCGGGAGATTGTGAATCAATTTCCAAAATTCCTGGATGAACTCGAAGAGTTGCTGACCCATAACGAAATCCTTTTATCCCGCTGCCAAAATGTCGGAATCTTGCCGAAAGCTTTGGCGGTCAACGCCGGAATTACCGGCCCTGTGCTTCGCGCGTCCGGAATTCCGTATGATATCCGGAAAATCGACAAGTACTCTATATACGGCCGGTTTAAATTCCGCGTGCCCGTGGGCGAAGCGGGCGATGTATACGACCGTTATTATGTCCGGATTCTTGAAATGCGCGAAAGCCTGCAGATTCTTGAGCAAGCCATTAACGAAATCCCGGACGGCGAAGTGATTAGCAAGGCCGGCGCGCAAGCAGCAAAAATGCCGCGCACCTTAAAGGTACCGAAGGGCGATGCTTATGGGCGTACGGAAGCGCCAAAAGGCGAACTTGGGTTTTATCTTGTAAGCGACGGTTCAGGGAAGCCGTATCGTTACCATGTTCGCGCACCAAGTTTTATCAATTTGACCGTACTCGAAGATATGTGTATCGGGCAAAAAGTGGCGGACGTCATTATTATTTTAGGAAGTATTGATATTGTGCTGGGAGAGGTAGATAGATAAAAAAATGATCAATGACCAAAACCCCCGCCAAAATGCATGGCGGGCAGGCAATGGCCAAGGAAGTTCCAATGTTTCAAATTTCAATTGGAACTTTATCTTTTTGGGATTTCTTTGCGGCATTGAGATTGAGTCATTGGAGTTTTAAGAAGCAGAAAGGGATCGAATGTACGGTTTAGGAGTTCTAAAGGGCCTTTGGGTCACGATTAAGAATTTTACGCTCAGTTATTTCACACGCAAGCGTTTAACCACTGTTCAATATCCCGAAGAACGGATTACCTTAAGCGAGCACGCTCGAACGTTTCCGATTCTTGTTTACGATGAATCACCGGACAAACTCCGCTGCGTTGCGTGCGAAATCTGCGCAAAGGAATGTCCGCCAAAATGCATCAGCATTGTCCGGGCACAAGATGAAGCCGGAAAACCTTTGAAGCAACCAAAATTTTTCGATATTGATTATTCCGTTTGTATGAATTGCGGAATTTGCGAAGAAGTCTGTCCGTTTGATTCGATTTATATGGACCGTCAATTTGAGCTGTCAGCGTACGAACGATCCGAAGAATTCTTGTACACCAAAGACCGGCTCGCGAAATCAGCCGAATATTTTTCGAAAATCCGGCCGGAAACAGCAAAGAAGGTTGAAGAAAAAAGGAAGGCAAAAGAGAAATGACCAATGACCAAGCACGCAATGACCAAGAAAATTTCAATATTTTAAATCCCGATTGGAAATTAATCTTTTTGGGATTTCATTGCGTCATTGACACTTGGTCATTGAGATTTTAAATTAACCTATGCTAAATACCATTGACCAAATATTCATTAAAGCAAAACAAATCATTCTCGACATCCTGTCGCCGTTCCTCCCGGAATGGATGATGATCCTGATTTCTATTTTTATCGTCATCGTCACGCTTTGCGTTTTCGGACCCGTTGTCATGATGTATCTGACGCTCCTCGAACGGAAATTTATCGGCCGGATGCAAAATCGTTACGGCCCAAACCGCTGCGGAATCTTTGGCCTTCTTCAACCCCTATCAGACGGAATTAAAATGTTCACCAAAGAAGATATCGTGCCCCAAAAAGCCGACCCCTTTGCTCATTTCCTCGGCCCCATTACCGTGATCATCCCTTCCCTGCTTGTTTTTTCGGTGATCCCCTTCGGCCGGAACATGATTCCTTCCGATCTTTCAATCGGAATTCTTTTCTTTTTCGCGGTGGCATCCACCTCGACTTTGTGGATTTTTACGGCTGCATGGGGCTCGCGAAATAAATTTTCACTCCTCGGCGGAATGCGCGCCGTCGCGCAAATGGTATCTTATGAAATCCCGATGTTGCTTTCGATTGTGCCGGCGCTTCTCGTCGTCGGCTCCTTTTCCACGGTTGCCATCGTCAACGCACAGGAAGGTTTACAGTGGTTTGTTTTCACGCCGTGGGGATTGGTTGGATTCATTCTTTTCTTTTTAACCGGCGTGGCCGAAGTCAACCGCTGCCCGTTTGATCTTCCCGAAGGCGAGTCGGAAATTATCGCGGGATTTCATACGGAATATAGCGGAATGAAATTCGCGCTTTTCTATATGGCAGAGTACATGAATGCGTTCAGCGTTTCTGCTCTTGTCACGACGGTTTATCTCGGCGGCTGGCAGGGGCCGATTCTTCCGAGTTGGCTTTGGTTTTTCGCGAAAACATTCGTTTTAATTTCAATCATGATGTGGTTTCGCGGCACGTTTCCGAGAATGCGTGTGGATCAGCTCATGGGTTTCGCCTGGCGAGGACTCCTTCCGCTTGCATTCATTAATTTATTGGCTGCGGCACTTTGGGTGCATTTGAGTTTCCCGTTGAATGACATCCTCAGTTTCTGTATTTTAACCGTTTCTGTTTTGATGATTTACGTCGCCAACAGAAAAGTCGCACCGAAGAAAAGAATTTATAAGTATGCATATGAATAAAATGATCAATGACCAAATCTCAATGACCAATAAATTGGCAAATCATAAATTCCAATTGGAATTTCTTCTTTTGGGAATCTCGTTGGTCATTGCGTACTTGGCCATTGGGATTTTCTCACTCAGGAATCTTTTATGACCTTATTTCAATTTCTGGCCACCACCGCCTTTTACGCCGCCATGCTCGGCATTCTCATTGCCGCCGCGCTCTGCGTCACCGTGCGGAACCTGTTCCATTCCGCGGTTTTTCTCGCATTTACGTTGATCGGAATTGCGATGCTTTATTTCTTTCTTCAAGCCGAATTTATCGCCGCGATGCAAATCCTTTTATACGTCGGCGCCATTATGACGCTGATTGTTTTCGCCGTGATGCTCACTTCGCGGATGGGGAATCCGGCAGTCCCTCAAAGTTTTAAAAATAAAAAAATTGTTTTCCTGCCGCTCGGCCTCGTCGGATTCATTTTGATTTCCGCCATTTTGAAAACGCCGTGGGAAACTTCCGAACCGCAAACCGCCGTGAATGCCGTGACGCTTGGGAAAGCGTTGATGAATCAATACGTGTTCCCGTTCGAAGTGGTTTCTCTTGTTCTTTTAGTCGCGCTCATCGGCGCCATTGTCATCGCAAGGAGCGAATAACCATGCACATTCCGATCGACCATATCCTCGTATTCACATCGATCCTGTTCCTGATCGGGCTTTATGGCGCGCTTTCGCGGCGGAACGCCGTCGGAATTCTAATTTCCATCGAGATTATGTTGAATGCGGTCAATGTCAATTTCATCGCATTTTCGAGAAGTTTTGCTTCATCACCGGAAAGCGGACAAATCTTTGTCATGTTTGCCATCGTGCTCGCCGCAGCGACCGCAGCGGTTGGCTTGGCGATTGTGTTAAATATTTACCGGAACCAAAAAACAATTTACACGGATGAAATTCACCTTTTAAAATGGTAACTCAAGCGATTTTAATTCCATTACTGCCGCTAATTTCTTTCACGATGATTATTTTCTTCGGAAAGAAATTAGGGACAAAAAGCGCACTCATCGCCATTGCGGCAAGTGTCGGGTCGTGCCTGTTATCGGCAAGCGTCGTTCTGCCGGTCATTTTGAATCACGGGACTGCCCTTCACGCATCACTCACATGGCTCATGATTAACGGGAAACCGATTGAATTCGGAATCCTCGTTGACCCGCTTTCCTCCGTCATGCTTTTTGTCGTAACTTTTGTCGGTTCACTCATTGTCATTTATTCCGTCGGCTATATGCACAATGATCCGCGGTTTTCCAGATTCTTTGCTTATCTTTCACTCTTTTTATTTTCCATGCTCGGGCTGGTATTATCGTCAACGCTTGTTCAAATGTACTTTTTTTGGGAGCTGGTCGGGCTGTGTTCTTATTTTCTGATCGGCTTCTGGTTTGAAAAATATGAAGCCGCGCAGGCCGGGCGAAAAGCATTTATTACAAACCGGATCGGCGATGTCGGCTTCTTCCTCGGAATCGCGCTTTTCTTTTATACGACCGGCACGATCCGCTTTATTGATATCACGCCGGAATTCATGCACCCTTACGCAAATACAGCTGTTCTCACCTTTGCAACCATTCTGCTTTTTTGCGGAGCCATCGGAAAATCAGCGCAAGTTCCGTTGCATGTTTGGCTTCCCGATGCCATGGAAGGCCCGACACCCGTGAGCGCGCTGATCCACGCCGCGACGATGGTTGTGGCAGGCGTTTTCATGGTCGCGCGGCTTTGGCCGGTCCTCGAAACATTTCCGAACGCCTCTCAAACGATTGCCGTCGTGGGAACAACCACGGCATTCCTGGGTGCTTTCTTTGCCATCACGCAATTTGACATTAAAAAAGTTCTCGCTTACTCAACCATCAGCCAGCTTGGGTTTATGATCACGGCGCTCGGTGTCGGAGGAATGGGCGCCGGAACTTTCCACTTGATGACTCACGCATTTTTTAAAGCGCTTCTCTTCTTGGGCGCAGGCAGCATCATCCACGGGACCGGCACACAGGACATGCGTGAAATGGGCGGGCTCAGAAAAGCCATGCCGAATACATTCTGGCCGCTTTGCATCGCAACCATTGCAATTGCCGGAGTTCCCCCGCTTTCCGGATTTTGGAGCAAAGACGAAATCCTCACAAGTGCTTATCTTGGAAATCACAGGGTGATTTTCTGGATTCTGATGATCACCGCCATGATGACTTCGTTTTACATGTTCCGCCTGCTGTTCCTGACTTTCGCCGGCAAGACCCGCGGACATATCCACGCTCACGAATCGCCCGCAGTCATGACCCTTCCGTTAGCCGTCCTGGCCATCGGCTCTGTTTTAATCGGCCTTCCCGGTTCACCGTTCATGGGACACTGGTTCCAGCATTTTCTTGAACCCCATGCCGCGGTTCACATGGATACGTTTGTGATGATCATGTCGGTTGCGTCAGCCACGATTGGCTTCATCATTGCGTTTATTTGTTATTTCGTTAAAACTGATCTTCCTCAGCATTTGGCCGGACAATTTTGGATGTTTTATGACGCCTCGCGAAATAAACTTTGGTTTGATGAAATTTATAATTCAACATTTATCCACGCCTTCAAATGGATTTCGCGCATTTCATTCCGGTTTGACTCAAACGTTATCGATCGAACCGTGAATGAAATCGGCCGGAAAACGGTGCTGACCAGCCGCATCAAACGGTGGATCGATCAATATATTGTGGACGGTTTGGTCAATTTTGTCGGCTTTTCTGCACAGGTATCGAGCGGGCTTCTCAGGATGATTCAGACAGGTTTTGTTCAAAATTATTTATTGTTTATGGTGGTTGGTTTATTGGTCATGTTATTGGTTGCAGTAAAATAAAGTGACATTATTAAAGCGTTGTCATCCCCGCAAGTTTCCCTTGGGAAAGAAAGGGCCGGCCCCAGCTTTTCCGGGGTTAGCGGGGATCCATAATTCTCGCTGAGATTTACTCGGCATGTGGATTCCCGCCTTCGCGGGAATGACACAGATACGGGGCGGGAATAACAGTCAAAAGGAGTTTTATATGCCTATTTTATCATCGTTAATTTTTCTGCCGGTCGCGGGAATGATCATCATTCTTTGCTTGCACAAAGATAACCGCCGGTTGATTCAAACGATCGCAACAATGATCACGGGAATCCAATTTGTGCTTTCCGTGTATCTCTTGTTCCGGTTTGACGCACAAGCAACCGGACTCCAATTCGTTGAACATTTCAGTTGGATTCCGCAGATGAATGTCTTCTATCATCTTGGCATCGACGGGATCAATCTTCCGATGGTGTTCGTCTCCGGCCTTTTGGGTTTTCTGGCCTGCATCGCTTCTTTTGGGATTAAAGAACGCTTAAAGGAATATTTCGCGCTTTACCTTCTGCTCCAAACCGGCATCATGGGCACTTTTCTTTCAATCGATCTTTTCCTTTTCTATATTTTCTGGGAAATCGTTTTGGTGCCGATGTATTTTCTGATCGGAATTTGGGGCGGGCCGAGAAAAGAATACGCCGCCATTAAATTTTTCCTGTACACATTGGCCGGAAGTTTATTCATGCTACTTGGAATTTTGGCGCTTTATCTTACAAGCAGCTCTCACACTTTCGACATCATGGATCTCGCAAAACAATCCTTCCCTCTTCAATTTCAGCAGATTGTTTTTCTCGCGCTCTTTTTCGGTTTTGCGATTAAAGTTCCGATATTCCCGTTCCATACATGGCTTCCCGACGCACACGTCGAAGCACCGACACCGATCAGCGTCATTCTGGCAGGCGTTCTCCTCAAAATGGGCACGTACGGATTTTACCGGATCAGTTATCCGATCCTGCCCGAAGCAGCCGTTTGGTTCGGACCGGCCATGGGCATTTTGGCTGTGATCGGAATCGTCTACGGAGGATTCGTCGCCTTCGCGCAGAAAGATTTTAAAAGCATGGTCGCTTATTCGAGCGTCAGCCACATGGGCTTTATCCTCCTCGGCCTTTCCGCATTCACGCTGGCCGGATTTCAAGGCGGAATGATGCAAATGGTCACGCACGGACTCATCACCGGCGCGCTCTTCTTACTCGTCGGCGTCCTTTATGACCGGGCCCATATACGCGATCTTGACGGATTCGGCGGCCTGTTCGCTAAAATGACCGTTTACGGCGGATTTCTGATTTTTATTTCACTTGCATCCCTCGGACTTCCCGGCCTTGCGGGATTCGTCAGTGAATTCATGATCCTGATGGGAAGCTTTCCGGTTCATCCGTGGATGACCGGGTTTTCGTGCTTGGGTATTTTATTGGCCGCGTGTTACCTTCTTTACATGATCCAGCGCGTTCTGCTCGGAAAACTCAATCCGAAATGGGAAAATTTGCCGGATATGAATGCACGCGAAATTTTTACGCTCGTGCCACTTATGATTTTGATTCTTTTGATCGGCATTTATCCGAAAGTCGCGCTCCATTTTATGACAACCGGCATTACAAACCTGCTTAATATCATGGGAGTTCAGGCGTGAACGCAATCAATAGCCTCCCGTTTTGCACCACAGAACTTATTTTGATCGGAACCGCCTTCATGGTTCTGGTGATGGACTTTTTTATCTCCAATAAAAAACTGCTCGGCTGGATCAGCGTCTTATCCGTCGGCGCAGCTTTAATATTTGCCGGCACGCAAACATATCCGGCCACCGGTCTTTTTTTTAATTTCTTTACGATTGATTTTTTCGCTCAATTTTTTAGACTTCTCGCTCTGACCGCAGTCGGATTGACGATTCTCGCAAGCTTCGCCTTTAAAAAAATCCCTGTTTCGCTTCACGGTGAATTTTATTTCCTCCTGCTCGGCTTCGGTGTGCTACTGACCGTCATGGGCGCCGCAACAAATCTTTTGATGATTTTTCTCGCTGTCGAATCGGTCTCAATGACTTCCTATGTTCTGACCGGAATTCAAAAATTCAACAAACAATCCGCGGAAGCATCCCTCAAATATCTACTTTTCGGCGCGGTTTCATCTGCGTCCATGCTTTTCGGAATGTCCCTCCTTTTCGGCGCAACGCAATCGATCGACTTGCTGGCAATCGGTTCGGCATTTCAATCGGCAAACTCCGGGATGCACGCGATCGGTTTAGTCGGGCTCCTTTTCATGCTGGTAGGACTGGGGTTTAAAATTTCAATTGTTCCGTTTCACATGTGGGCCCCGGATGTTTATCAGGGCGCACCGACGCCGGTCACGGCACTTCTCACGGTCGCACCGAAAGCTCTCGGATTTGCCGTAATCATTCGCGTCCTGTTTTACGCTTTTCCTCATCTTGCCAGCCACTGGGGAAATCTGCTTGCCGTCCTTTCGATTTTGACAATGACGGTCGGAAATATTATTGCAATCACACAAGCAGACATTAAACGCATGCTTGCCTATTCAAGCATTGCTCAAGCGGGATATGTTCTCGCAGGCCTCGCGGTTCCGGGTGTGCTTGGCTTACGCGCGGTTTTAATTTATTTGCTGGCGTACTTATTTACAAACCTGGGTGCTTTTTTTACGGTCATCGCCGTTGAACGTGAAACCGATTCAAACGAAGTGGACGCCTATGACGGCCTGGCCCAAAGGAATCCGTTCCTTGCGCTTTCAATGGCTGTGTTTCTTCTTTCGCTTGCGGGAATCCCTCCTCTTGCCGGATTTGTCGGAAAGGTTTTCATTTTCATGGCAGTCCTAAAAGCCGATGCGATCGTGCTTGCAATCGCAATTGCCCTTAATTCCGCCGTCGCCGCCTATTATTATTTCCGGATTATCCGCGCCATGTATTTGCGGACAAATAAAACCGTTACCCCCATTCAGAATCCCTTATCACTTCAACTCACATTGATCACAACCTTTGTCTTCGTCCTTCTCATCGGCATTTTCCCGTCTCACGTCATTCACCTCATCGAAAAAGCCCTCACCCAGTTCCCGGTTTTTTAGAAACCACCGTCAGAAGAGTGCGGGACAACAGCCGGGAATTTTATTCTTTTTCGTGGCTGCGTGGCATCGTGGAAACGTGATTACGTAAAACGTTACCGGAGAACAACCTTGCTTTGGTGGGAAATGAATTCATCTAATTCATTCGTAATCGCCTCGATGGTGTCGAGTTTTGACCGGATTAATTTTTCAACCATCGAAGCGGTGATTTTTTTACAGGGAAAATTAGGATTATCCGACACGATTTTAAAACATTGAATGCATTCCGCGATGGAAAATCGCCGGGCGGTTGCATAAAAACCGCTTCCTTCCATATCATAAAGATAAGATTCCGTATAAAGCTCTTCGGCTTGCTCAACCGTACATACAGTTTCTGAAGGACATAGCGACTGCGAAACAAGAGGAAGATTCCATGTTCGCGATGTTTCTCGATCGATCATTTGATGCGCGAGAAATGATTCGCCGATCGAATACCGTCTGTGCCCGGCAATTCCGATATTAAGCCATGCTTGATTTGGTTTTTTTCCGAGGAAAACATAAAGGTAGGCTGTCGCAAACGAAGCCGCCATTTTACCGACACCTGAAATAATAAGGGAAAAATTCCCGTTCTGATAAATTTGGAAAGGTTCCGGGTTGTTTGCTTTTTCAAGATCAAAATGCTGGATAATCGGTTTTGCTTCTGCGGGCAACGCCACAACAAGATTAATCATGTTTCAAGCCTCCCGATCTGCCGGCTTCAATATTAGCCCGGATTTCTCATCATTAATAAAGAAATTCCGCTCGTAAGAGCTGCGGTGCAAAGATGGTTTATATCTTTGCGACGCAGGGCTTATCTTTTGCGCCCTAATTTAAAAATGGCGCAAAACTTTGGGCGCAACCACTTGCGCCCAAAGCGACTTTCGCACCGATTCTCAAAATCGATGTGAAAGTCGGGTTAGCTTTTCTTCGTCAGCTTCTGAAACCGGGGATCTTCTCGCAAGCTTTTCAAATCCGGATCCCGCTGCATATGATGGAAGTCGCGATAACCCATTTTAATGGATGTCTTGAGCACATTCAAGGATTCTTCTTTCGAGCCCACGAGCGCCAAGCTGCACGCTAAATTATAATGAACAATCGGATCTCCCGGGCACAACTTAGAAAGCCGTCGATCGATTTCAAGCCCCTTTTCATAAAGGCCTTTGCGCGTATACGCCTCTGCCAAAGGATGCATCGCGTCCACAAAATGGGGATTGGCCTTCAAAAGTCGTTCAAAAAATTTTAATTCGAATTCGTCGTAATCGTTTTTTCGCATATGTTATGAACAACCTTTCTATGTAACTCAGGTTGACCGGTTTTTTGTCATTCCCGCAAGTTTTAAGCGGGAATCTAAGGCTGTAGATTCCCGACAAAAGCTTTCGGGAATGACGCAGCATAAAGTGTTGTAAACTGCTCAATCAAAAAAAACGGTCAGGTTGAGTATGTAAGATAATAATATTATCGAATAAATTCAAAAATAATGTAGCTTTCCTTTAAAAAAGCTCTTCTATCTTTACAATTGACTTAAAGTGGTTGTTTTAACATAATGATTAAAGTTAATTCAATGGCCCGCGGGGAAATTGCCGCAAATAATTGATAACGTTGAACTTATAAAATATTCTCACTGCTATGTCTTTGATGCTAAATGAAAAAAAACCGGAACGAACGTTATGGGTGCTTGGACTTGCTTTAACCATGCCCATGATTTTGATCAGCGGGCCGCTGGGCGGATACCTCATCGGGCATTATGTTTTATTGAAGTATTTTGGCCTCAATGAAATTTGGACTCCGGTTTTAATGGTTCTCGGAATGGCCGGCTCCGGCCTTCAGGTTTATCATTTGCTTCGAAATCTTCAGAAACATTTAAATTCTCAACCGAAGGCGTAACGATGGAAGAAACTCTTCAAGCAGCGCATCAAATTGCGGCACACGCCGGAGCGTCTCACGCGGCTCATTCGGGAAGTCATGAACTTCCCAATATAACAACCCTATTGAGCCAGCTTTGGCCGGATTCCCTGTTTTTTCATTTCATTCATCAATGGGAAAACATCTTTTTTTGTACCCTGATTGCCTTATTGATTTGCCTAACGGCTCTTTATGCAGCCAGGCAAAAAAGTATCATCCCGAAAGGCATTCAAAACGTTTGGGAATTTATCGTGGAAGCCATCGAAGGCTTTGTCTCAAGCATTCTTGGGTCTCACGGAAGGAAACATCTGCCTTTTCTCGGAACTTTATTCCTTTATATTCTCCTCATGGACTGGAGCGGGCTTGTTCCCCTCATGAAATCGCCCACTTCCTCGTGGAGCACCACAATCGCTCTTGCCCTTTGCGTAATGGTTTATGTTCAATACACAGGGATTCGCGAACAGAGCTTTTTTAGTTATCTCAAACATATGGCGGGAAATCCGAGCAATGCGTTCGGACTGGTGTTAATTCCGCTCATGCTCGCCATCAATATTGTTATCGAATGGGTCGCCGTTCCCCTGAGCCTTTCCCTTCGTTTGTTTGCGAATATTTCGAGCGAAGATATGCTTCTCTTTAAATTTGCTGAATTAAATGTCATGTTTAAGGGCATTCCCTTTTTACTGCAGCTGTTTGCTAATTTGTTAGCCATTGCGTTTAGTTTTGTTCAGGCTTTTGTTTTTATGCTATTATCTACCGTTTATATTTCACAAGTACTTCCTCATGAGGATCATGGGGCCCATGAGGAAAAAGAATTGGCCCATTCACCAACAACAATCAACCATTAGAAATAGAAAGGAGACTTTACAATGGATTCACACATGGCTTTAGCTTTTGCACTTCCGATCGGACTCGCGATCACGGGATTCGCTTCCGCGTTTGGAATCGGTAAAGCAGTCGCAGCAGCAATGGACGCAACGGCGCGCCAACCCGAGGCCAGCACGAAAATTCTCGTTAATATGATGGCAGGATGCGCGCTCATCGAAGCACTCACGCTTTACGCGCTCGTGTTCGGGTTTGCGCTGATGGGTAAAATTTAATCCGGTTACCTATGGATTTCTTTGCTTCCGCAATTAATCTAAAAGAAGTTTTTGTTCAGCTCATCGCTTTCCTCATCATCTTATGGGTGCTCAAAACCTTTGCTTGGTCAAAAATCCTGGGCGCCATGGATGCGAGGCGGGAACGAATCCGTCTTGAGCTTGAAAAGATTGAGCAGGCAAAAAAAGAAGTCGAATCGCTTCGGACAACCTATGAAATGCATCTGGCACAAATTGAAGATCAGGCGCGAGAAAAACTTCAACAAGTCATTGCCGACGGGAAACGCATCAGCCGCGAACTTCAGGATGAAGCGCGTCAAAATGCCCGGTCGATTTTAGACAAAGCAAAAAGCGATATTGAGCTCGAAATCGACAAAGCAAAAGCATCTTTGCAACACGAGATTGCCGGTCTAACCATCTTAGCAACCGAACGGCTGCTCCAACGGAAAATCGACGCCGCAAAAGACGAGGAAATTATTTTGGATATCATCCGGGAAATCGAGAAACAGAAATGAAAACAAACCTCGCAGTCGAACGATACACCAAAGCGCTTTTTCAGATTGCAGAAAATAAAAATTTGAGTGATTCGGCACTTGTGGAGCTTGAAGCACTTTCCGCTTTTTTTTCAAAAAATTCGCGTGCCTTCGCCTTGTTTGACAGCCCCGTTATTAACAAATCCGAAAAACGTGCGCTGGCAAGTAAAATATTCGAATCCAATCCGGAATCGCTTGTCAAAAAATTCCTTCTTGTCTTAATTGAAAAAAACCGGACCGAGCTGTGGCCATCGATTTCAAAACATTTCAGCAATCTTTTAAATGAACGAAAAGGGCTCGTCGAAGCCACCATTGTTGCGGCAAGATCTCTCTCGGAAAATATACGAGAAAAAATCCGCAAAGCCTTGGAAGCCAGAACGCGGAAAACCGTCATTTATAAAACACGAGTCGAGCCCGATCTCATCGGCGGAATTCAACTCAGGCTCGGCCATTTACTGATTGACGGGACTCTTCGGACAAAATTAAATGAATTGAAACGTGAGTTGTGTACCATGCATTCTTAGAACGTAGGGGCAATTCATGCCCGCCTGCCGGCGAGGCAGGAATTGCCCCTACCAATAAAAGGTAACCCATTATGCTAAAACCAGAAGAAGTGACATCGGCCATCAAAACTGAAATTGAAAAATATGAAAAGAAACTCAACATGGAATCGGTCGGCTACGTCGTCCAAGTCGGCGACGGAATTGCGCGTGTCTACGGTTTGGATGACGTGATGGCGGCCGAACTTGTGGAGTTTGAAGATAAAACCATCGGGCTTGTGCTTAATCTTGAAACCAGTAATGTCGGCGTTGTCATTTTAGGATCGGATGAAAATATTAAAGAAGGAAGCCTGGTCCGGCGAACCGGAAAAATCGCATCCGTTCCGGTCGGTAAAGCGTTGGTGGGACGCATTGTCAATGCGCTTGGTGAACCGCTTGACGAAAAAGGCCCCATTGCGGCACAAACATTCCGGCCCATTGAAAAAATTCCGCCAAACGTGATCGAACGCCAGCCGGTCAAAGAACCGCTTCAAACCGGAATTAAAGCAATCGATTCCATGATCCCGATCGGACGCGGACAGCGCGAACTTATTATCGGCGACCGGCAAACGGGGAAAACGGCGATCGCAATCGATACCATTGTGAATCAAAAAGGCAAAGACGTTTATTGCGTTTACGTTGCGATCGGGCAAAAACTTTCGACGGTCGTCCAGCTCGCGCAAATGCTTGAAAAAGAAGGCGCGATGGAATATACCACCATTGTCGTCGCTTCTTCCGAAAATGCCGCTCCGCTTCAATATTTGGCGCCATACGCCGGTTGCGCGATGGCCGAGGAATTTTTGTATAACGGAAAACACGCACTCTGTGTTTATGACGATCTTTCGAAACATGCTCAAGCGTACCGCCAGCTTTCCCTTCTGCTTCAGCGCCCGCCCGGACGGGAAGCGTATCCGGGAGATGTTTTTTATCTTCATTCCCGACTCCTCGAACGCGCGGCAAAATTAAACGATGAAAAAGGCGCTGGCTCTTTGACCGCCCTTCCGATTATCGAAACACAGGCCGGCGATATCTCGGCTTACATCCCGACCAATGTCATTTCCATTACGGACGGACAAATTTACTTGGAAGGTGATCTGTTTTATTCAGGGGTTCGGCCGGCCGTCAATGTCGGCCTTTCGGTGTCACGCGTCGGCGGCAATGCGCAAACCAAAGCTATGAAACAAGTGGCCGGAATGCTCCGCCTTGACTTAGCCCAATACCGCGAACTCGCGGCGTTTGCTCAGCTTTCGGCAGATCTCGACAAATCAACGCGCGATCAATTAACTCACGGCGAGCGAATGGTGGAAATTTTAAAACAAGACATTCTTTCGACCATGCCGCTTGCGAAACAAGTCCTGATTTTGTTTGCCGGAACACGCGGATATCTCGACGACCTCAAGCTTGAGTGGATTAAAAAGTTTGAAGCTGAATTTTTTAAATTTATCGAAGAAAAACATCCGGCCATCGAACATGACATTGAAACAAAAAAAGTGATCTCAGATGAAATGATAAAAGCGTTGGAATCTGCCGTTCGGAAATTCAAAGCCGGCTTTCTCGAAAGGATAAAAGCGTAATGCTTTCTTTAAGACAGATCCGCCGCCGGATTAAAAGCGTCGAAAACACCAAAAAAGTCACGCACGCCATGGAAATGGTTTCCTCTTCAAAACTCAAACGTTTCCAAAAAATGCTCGGGCATTCGAGCCAATATGTAGGAGAACTCAAACGGATTCTTTCGCATGTGGCGGAAGGCCTCTCTGGCGCCGATCATCCCATTCTTAAAAAAACGGCGGAGACAAAAAAGATTTTAGCCGTTCTGATCGCATCAGACACCGGCCTTTGCGGCTCTTACAATACCAACCTTTTTGAAAAGGCGCGGAAGTTTGTCGGCGAAAAAAAAGATCTTGCGAGTGTTTCTTTTCTCGCCATCGGTAAACACGGAGAGCGTATCGCAAACTTTTTGAAGCAACCCGTTCTTAAAAAATATGAAGTTCCGCGTCCGCAATTCATACAGGACCTGACACACGACGCATCCGCTTTCGTCCAAAATGCTTTCGTTCAAAATGAAGCCGACGAGGTTTACTTTATTTATACAAAAGCGGAATCCTTGGGCTCTCTTTATCCGGTGGCGGACAGATTTCTTCCCCTGACAGAAGAACGGAAAACACCGGCTGTGGCGGCTAAACATCATGAAAAAAATCCGGTGAAGTACATTTTAGAGCCGAATCTGAAAGAAATTTTGGAAACATTAATCCCTGAATTTATAAACGCACAAATTGCCGCTTATTTTTTAAATGCGATGGTATCCGAGCAAGCGTCACGCATGATGGCGATGAAACAAGCCACGGAAAACGCAAAAGAAGTCATCGACGCTTTGACGCTTCAGCGGAATAAAGCACGACAGGCACAAATTACAAAAGAAATTATCGAAGTGGTATCCGGGTCAAGAGCCCTAAAAGGACAAGAGTAGGAGGAGTCATGGGAGTTGGAAAAATCGTACAAGTCATCGGACCGAGTGTTGACATTCAATTTGATTCGGAAGAACTTCCGAAATTGCTCAACGCCATTAAAATCGAAGAGAAGGATCGCGGAATCAACCTGACGCTTGAAACCGCGCAGCATATCGGCGACAACGTTGTCCGCTGTATCGCGCTCGCGTCCACAGACGGCCTGGTCCGCGGAATGAAAGCGATTGATACCGGCGCGCCGATTTCGGTTCCCGTCGGAGAGGAAACCCTGGGGCGTATTTTCAATTTACTCGGAGAACCCATCGACGGCAAAGGCGAATTCAAAGGCAAAAAAAGATATCCGATTCATCGCCCTGCCCCATCTTTTGAAGAACTCCTGCCTGTCACGCAAATTTTCGAAACCGGGATTAAAGTGATTGATTTACTCGCTCCTTATCCAAAAGGCGGCAAAGTCGGCCTTTTCGGCGGCGCGGGTGTCGGAAAAACCGTTATCATCATGGAACTCATCCACAATCTTGCAACCGAACACGGCGGTGTTTCGGTTTTTTGCGGCGTCGGCGAACGCACGCGCGAAGGAAATGACTTATGGCTCGAATTAAATCAATCAGGCGTCATCAGTAAAACCGCCATGGTATTCGGCCAAATGAATGAACCGCCCGGAGCGCGCCTCCGCGTCGGACTCACGGGATTAACCTTGGCGGAATATTTCCGCGAAGAAGCCCATCAAGATGTGCTTGTTTTCATCGATAATATTTTCCGTTTTGTACAAGCCGGATCCGAAGTGAGCGCACTTCTCGGAAGAATGCCTTCGGCCGTCGGTTATCAGCCAACGCTTGGAACCGAAATGGCGCAGCTTCAGGAACGAATCGCATCCACGAAATCAGGCTCGATCACTTCCATTCAAGCAATTTACGTTCCGGCTGACGACCTGACGGATCCCGCACCGGCCACCACGTTTTCTCATCTTGACGGAACGACGGTGCTTTCGCGCCAAATTGTCGAACTCGGCATTTATCCGGCAGTTGATCCGCTTGATTCAACATCACGGATGTTGGATCCGCGAATCGTAGGAGAAGATCATTATCAAACCGCAAGAAACACCCAGCGAATCCTTCAGCGATACAAAGATCTTCGGGACATTATTGCCATTCTCGGCATTAATGAACTTTCAGATGAAGATAAACTGGTGGTCAACCGCGCCCGCAAAATCGAAAAGTTTTTATCACAACCCTTTTTCGTCGCAGAGGCATTTACGGGAAGGAAAGGCAAATACGTGAAGCGCGAAGACACGATCAAAGGATTTAAAATGATCGCCTCGGGGGAACTTGATCATATTCCGGAACAATTATTTTATATGGCGGGCCCCATCGAAGAAGTCATTGAACGACACGAAAAAGAAAAACAAAAAGTTTAACTATGGCTGAACCATTTCTTCTAAAAATCGTTACTCCGGAAAAAGCCTTCTATTCCGGCCGTGTAAGTTCCATGGTCGCACCCGGAAACATCGGTTCCTTCGGCATCCTCCCGAATCACGCTCCCTTGATCGCCTGCTCAAACGGCGGCCGGTTAAAAATCAATGAAGCCGATCAATCGGGTGACCGGTTCTTCAAAATCGGCTCCGGGATTATTGAAGTTTTAAATAATCAAGTCACTATTTTGACCAAAGACGCAGAAGCTATTTCTTGAATTTTGCTCCGCAAAACACCTTTCCACGGACTTGAAAAATGATGATAGCCTTGGAATCTACTCTTTAAAAATAAAAGGGGTTACCCATTCACATATCTCATCACGACAAAAATCAACAAACTAAGCACCATCGCAATGAAACCTAGAACTCTCGTGGTGGAAAGTTCCCGCTTCAAGTCTATCGGCTCAACTTTCCAATTGAATATTTTCATGATCCATTGATAAAGTTGGATCGATTGAAGCGGCCAAAAAAGCGACAAAAAGCCGATTCCGGTTCCTGTCCCCATGATTAAAATTAACATACCCTGAAGCAAAAACATTTGATCATTCATCATGCAGCCCTCCTCATTCAGCCCTATTTGGGGGCGATCGTCTTTGGTCCGTCACTCAGAACGCCCATTTTTTTTAACGGCCATTAACTTTTCTTCATAAAGCTTCGCATATTCAACGGGAATCGCTAAATAAGAATCTGACAACTCATAATGTTTAATGATTTTCAATCGGTGTGTTTTAATAAAAAGCTCATCTCTTTTTCTTAAATAGTAGCAGTCAAATCGCTTTTGGATCTGATCAAAATTCTGATATCGCGGCAAAGGGCGCGTCCAATCCATTTTATTCTTGATGATATAAAAATTAATCATCGGAGAATCCGGCCAGTCGGAACCGATTTCAACCGGCGTCTTTGCCAAAATTCCGGCTTTTCGCAAAGACAGGACATCATTCATCAATCGATCAATATCAGCGCCGTTCTTGCCGTAATGTTCTTTGACGTTTGCACAAGAAATAAAATACCCAATGGAAATCAGAGCCAATGCGGAAAAAAGAGGATTTAAAATCCGTCTTAAATACGGTCTCATGCCCTGGATTTTTTCCCATAATACACATAAATAGAGAAGAAACATGGGGATGAAATAAATTGCCGTCCGGTCAATGCCGTATTTCACCGCAAAAAGAATATGCTGAAAAACGATTGAGAGAGAGCAAAAAAGCATGAGCAGAACCAGCCAAGATAGCAGCCGGTCGATCAACTCAAACGGCTTTCGCTTAAATAATTTTTCCAAAATTAAAAACGCTCCAAATGCATAAACAATTGCAATGAAAGCAACTCCGCCGAAAATAAGCACCCCCGCCCAATCAAGCTTACGATAAATACTCACTTGAATCATACTCGCAACGGTATCAGCCCAAAATCCTTGATCGCCGCCGACATAAAATTCGTGATACTTCCGTAATTTAATAATCGGTCCCGTATAAATAAGCGCCAAAAAAATACACCATGGCAAAATCGGTAAAATTATTTTATTCAAAACCACTTTCCACAAAGGCAATAAAAAGGACCCTCGCCGAAATTCGTTCCACCAGGTTTCAAATTCTAAAATAATAAAGAGAACGATCATCGAGAGAAACACATTTAAAAATGTCAGATGGGCAAGCACCGCAATCGATAGCATCGCACACGAAAGAACAATGTATGCTACCTCTTTATTTTTCTTAAAATCGTTTTCCATAGCGACTCTAAAAGAAAAGTATAATCCCAGCGTGAACCAACCAAGCGCAAGCGGATATCCTTTGGCAATGGAAAAATGATTGAGCAAAAACGGATGACTAACACACAACAGCAATCCGATCAAAAATCGGGGCCCTTTCATAAAAAGCCTCAAGATCAGATAAATTCCTATCAAATAGAGCAAATGTCCGAATAAAGCCGAAATGCGGAAGCCAAATTCAGAAGCACCAAACCACGAATAAAGCAATTTCATGAAAAGCGTGTTTAAAATATGGTTATTAACCGTTGGAATAGAATAGGTGATAATCTGCCAAACCGATTTCGGCTTCCAGATTTGAGTCAGAAAAGTAACAGCTTCATCGTGATTAATCGGAAGGTAATACGCCCGGAAAACCGTATAAATGAACGCCGTAGCGACAAGAAGCCAACCCGCGATATCGTAAACAGCACCGGTTTCTAATCTATTTCGACTGCCCATTCATTTCCTAATCGTCTGCCAGAATTTATAATTAGTTTTTAGCCCGGATTTCTCATCGTTAACCCGGTTTTCTCATCGATTTTTTCACTCGATGAGAAAAACCGCTTTGGACAGCACGACTAATACGGATGTGCTGTCCAAAGTTTTGCGCGCCCAAATAGAACAGCGCGCAAAAGATAAACCCTTTTGCGAAAACAATTTAAATGATTTCCGCAAAAGCTCTTCGAGCGCATTTCTCATCTTTAGCAATGAGAAATGCGGGTTAATAAGAAATTCCGCTCGTAAGAGCTGCGGTGCAAAGATGTTTGCGTCTTTGCGACGCAGGGCTTATCTTTTGCGCCCTGATTTAACAAGGGCGCAAAACTTTGGGCGTAACTTATTGCGCCCAAAGCGACTTTCTCGTCGATTCATAAAATCGATGAGAAAGTCGGGTTAGTAGATGAAATTATACGCTTCTCAAGATAAAAAACTAATGAAAAATGCGATGAAGTCGATTAATATGGCGATATGCATTAAATGGATTATCAACTTAGAAACTTTTACTTTTGATTCGTGATGTCAACTTTTAAGTTCAAACAGATTTTGGGGGCCTGCCTGATTGGATTCTTGGCATATGTTATTCTTATTTGCTGCGCAGAGTTTGCGTGCGGAATTCTGAATAAAGCACGAAAAAATCAACTGAAAGAATCATCCGGCTTTTCCCAATCTCTATATTCAGTAGATCCTGTCATCGGTTATAAACCCAAACCGAATACTGAAACTTTCGCTTTTAAAGAAGTAAGTGCAAAACCTTTATATCGGGTTAAATATACGACTGACACTTATAGCCGCCGTATTGCCCCCATGGGGAACCCAGAAATTCGTGATAAATTCATTTTGTTCTTTGGCGGATCCATTCCTTTTGGCGAAGGGGTGAATGATGAAGTCACATTGCCTGCGTTTATGGCACGGTTTGCTTCCGAATATTATCCTTATAACTACAGCTGCTCCGGATATGGCCCTCAAGAAATGTTAGCGCATCTTGGAAGACCGGAATTTAAAAAAGAAATCTCTCAAAAAGACGGGGTCGCAATTTACTTTCTCCACGACGGAGATGTTTCGCGCGCAATCGGTTCGATGGTTATTTATAACGCGTGGGGACGCACCATGCCTTATTATCAACTTCGAGACGGCCAGCTCATCCGTCGTAGAGATTTTCGAACCGGACGGCCGTGGTTATCAAGATTTTACAGCTTTTTGGGAAAAAGCCAAATTCTCAAATATTTCAAAATTGACCTTCCACCCAGAATAAGATTTTCCGATGTTAAACTGGTTGCTAAAATTCTCGAACGTTCGCGTGATTTATTCAAAGAAAAATTCAAAAGCAACAATTTTTTTGTCATTATTTTACCAGAACAAAAAAAACTGGGGCCTAAAATTATTCCTTATTTTAAAACCGCCGGTATTCAATACCTCGATTATTCCAGCTGGAATCTCACTGAAAAAGGCCTTCGCATGGAATATGACGGCCATCCCACTCCAAAAGGCTACGCGCTCATGGCTGGAAAGTTAGCGACTGATCTGAAGATATTAAAACCTGAAAAAATAAATCAAAATAATAAAAATGTATTATGAGCGGAATTTCTCATTAGCCCGCATTTCTCATCCATAAAGATGAGAAATGCGCTCGAAGAGCTTTTGCGGAAATCATTTAAATTGCTTTCGCAAAAGGGCTTGTCTTTTGCGCGCTGTTTTGTCTATGCGCGCAAAACTTTGGACAGCACGTCCAATAGTCGTGCTGTCCAAAGCGGTTTTTCTCATCGAGTGTGAAAAACGATGAGAAAACCGGGTTAGCAATGATAAATCCGGGTTAATGAATCTGATAAATAAAAGCGCCTTGTTGAGGTCCCGCAGAAAATAAAATTAAAATCAGTGTGCTAAGAATAAGCAATGAAAACATAACCAGAATTAAAATTTTATATTTGCTAAAAAAATTTTTCATTTTACATCCTTTATGCTTTCCCCTGAAGCGGTTTGGAAAGCATATCAAACGAATCTTCCGCAATCAACCGATGCGCTTTAGCATTCGGATGAGCGTCATCCTTTGCAACCCACAGCTCCATCGGATTTTCAATATTCTTAAAAAATGGCGTTAGATCAAGATGTTCAATGCCAAGCGCCGCGAGAAGTGCGCTCACTTGCTGATATTCTTTCTTGAAAGGATACTCCTTTAAATAATGTAATTCCGGCAGCAAAACAACTTGCAATTTAATACTGCGCTCCGCACAGATTTTCTTTAATGCACTAAACGATTCCATTGTTTGAGTCCAACCCGGTTGATCTTCGCGATAAAGGTTTGAATAATAGCCTCCAAAACTCGTAGATGGAACAAACCGGTTGATGACCGCATGCATCCTCGACCAATAAAACGTAATGATTTGTGAATATCCGAGAAACCACAGCTTTGATTTTTTCGGCGTCGGCTCTGCATCATTGATAAAATAAAATAAGACGGCCTGGTCCGGTTCGTATTTCAAACCCTTTTCGAGGAATAAATTCACCTCCTGTTCCGTGTTAAAATTCCCGATTCCAAAATTAAGGATCTCGGTCGGACGGATTTGATTTAATTTGGATTCCAAAATTTTCTCAAACGTATCCTTCTCTTCCACGCCCCATCCGAGCGTCAGTGAATCACCCAAAAAAATAATCCGGTATTTTCCTGTTTTTCCAACGGGGTATTCATCATCCCGCAAACCGTCCGAATTCGTCCGAAGGTGAACCCCCATAAATTTTCCCCGGACATTCGGTTTATGGACATGTTCGATTTTCGAGTTCGGGGAATCTGCTTTTGCAGCCATTGAATAACGGGACATCTCAATGTCATAAATAATTCTTGAATGTAAATACAAGCGGATCAAAACTTCTCCGACCAGTAGAAATATAAGGATAGAAAAAACAACAACAAGAAGATATTTAAAAGGAAACCGAATCTTTATCATCAAGAAAACCCTTCTGCTAAATATTTATAGCGTTTTGAAGTAACGGCAATATCCAGTTGTGTCATGCCCGCATGCCTAAAGCGGGCATCCAGCTGTTCGTCTGGATTCCCGCTTTCGCGGGAATGACAGAAATGAACATACTGTCTACAGAGAATACCTTCAAAACACTAAATAATTACAAATATTTATACATTGCCACAGCTAACGGAGGAAAGCCCCTCACCTCTTCAACTTATTTTCGTCAAGCTGAAGACATTTATTAAGCGAATTCATCCGATACCGATTATAGAAAACCTTCATCCGGCCGTAATCTTATTAGGAACCATTTTGCTTCACAAACTCAATAAAGCGGAAAGATTGCATGCTCATTACATCAATCGTCGGCGCACGGCCACAATTCATCAAGGCAGCCATGGTGTCTTCTGTGCTAAAAAAGAAAAAAATTCCCGAACGGATGATTCATACCGGCCAACATTATAATTTTAAAATGTCGAAAATATTTTTCGAGGAACTCGGGCTTCCGGAACCGGCGGTCAACCTTAATGTTGGCTCCGGAAGTCACGGAACACAGACAGCGGAAGCGCTTCGAAAAATCGAATCGGAGCTGCTTTCACATCCGCCGGATGCCGTCATCGTTTACGGGGATACCAATTCGACGCTCGCAGGCGCCCTCGCAGCAGCAAAGTTAAATATCCCTATCTTTCACGTAGAGGCCGGTTTGCGTTCATGCAATCAAGCCATGCCGGAAGAGATCAACCGGATAGCAGCGGATCGATTATCAAGCCTGCTCTTTGTGCCAACTCAAACAGCTCTATTCAATTTAAAGAAGGAAGGAATCACAAAGAACGTCCATTTAACCGGTGATGTGATGTATGATTCGCTTCTTCATTTTTCAAGAATTGCAGAAAAACGTTCGTACATCATGAAAAAGCTTCGCTTAAATCCTAAGGATTACCAACTTTTAACGCTGCATCGCCCTTCAAATGTCGACAATCCACATCAGTTAAAAAAGATTCTCGGTCTTATTCAAGACACGGCAAATATCAAAACGATATTTCCCGTTCATCCGCGCACCGAAAAAATATTAAAACCTATCAAAAAACAATTCAAATCAACGATTTGCTTCATTCCGCCCGTTGGTTACTTCGATATGCTCATGCTGCAAAAACATGCCTTTAGAATCTTAACGGATTCGGGAGGCATTCAAAAGGAAGCGTATTTACAGAAAGTACCGTGCATCACGATTCGCACTGAAACAGAATGGATTGAAACAACGAAAAACGGCTGGAACCGGATAGTTGGCAAGAAAATCGAAAATTTAAAAACATTACTGAAAGCGGAAAAACGGCCCGGAGCATGGAAAGCGTTTTATGGAAGCGGTAAAGCCTCTTTCAAAATCGCGGATATTATTTTTAAATGGTTGCGAAAAAATAAAACTCGTTACACTAAGTCTTCTTGAGAATATCCAAAAGACCTTTTTGCTTCATAAATTCAAAGAGTTGAGTCGCAAAAATAGAATTCCCATATGCCGTATGATGGATATAATCCCGGTACATCAAGTCACGGTTCCCTTTATCCATCTCGCTGATAATATCAAAATAAAATACATGCGGATATTGAGAAGCTTTACGCTCCAATATTGCGTTCAGTTTTTTATATAGTGCTGTCCGGGAATGAAAGTATTGAAAATATGTTTTAGTCCAGTGATGCAATTTCTTATTCTTTTCCCAATCTTTCGGTTCCATGTAATAAAAGGGGTTAACCGGTATTAATATGAGATAAGCTTTCGTTGCGATGCTGTAGCGAATAATCTCATCAATTTCCGAAGCTGTCTCATTGAGAAAACGGTTTTCTAATTCCGGATTTAAACTTTCTTCTTTGGATTGATCGAATTCTGCCTGTGTTTTGCTTTTATTTTTCGCAAAAAATATTTTGATATAATGATAAATGGCACTATTGCTAAAAACGTAATCGAATATGGATATTTCCGGTATCCATGCCTTGCGAAGCCACGTTCGGCCTGGCTTCCATTCATTCTGATATTCCATGACAAGCGATGTATCGTTCGCGGCTTGAACCGTCACAATTTTGGGATGAATCCCATTAAAATCTTTTTGCCAGCGCAGCAAAGACTGACGATAGGAATAGCTCGGGACTCCGCCGTTAATCACTTTTAAACCATAACGATTCGATAAAATATAGGGATAGGTTTCCTGTTCCTTAGCGCCGGATCCAAAAGGAACGGAATCACCCAGCATCAGAATGTCCGGATCGCCCTGAAGAATTGCTCCTCGATACCCTTCACGGTTAATGCGGTAACGCGCATCATGGTAATTCTTTTTTAGCGCATATTCCCTTTCATCATGAATCTCCTGAATATACCGCACCTTAAAGGGATCATTAAAAATAAAATATCGATGCTGAATGAAAAAACAACCTTGAGAAATCGCTTCTACGGATAAAACAAAACCCAGAATAAGAAACATGGTTGTTCTCTTAGGATTTTGTTCAAACCAGTTTTTTGATTTACAATCTTGATCTTTCATTCATCTCTCCATGCAAGCATTCATTCATCGTCTCTTTATAAAAACGGCTAAAGCATAAATATAAACCGTTTCCTCTATGCCAATCCATTCTTTGTAAAACAAACTGGAATATTTCTCTCTGGTTTGCGAATCTCCGCATGAATAAACTTACAGTTTTTTTTAAAGAGAAACTTCTCAAAGATTTGCGTGAAAATGGCCGATAATAATGAGACAATAGATTCGCTTTTTTAACTTAAACTTAAGCATGGGTTATGTCTGCTAAATCAAAAAAGACTCTTAAAATAACGCCAAAAACAACAAAATTAATCTGTGTCGTTGGTGCCGGCCGTTGGGGACAAAACCACATCCGGACCTTAAATCAACTGGGCTGTTTAGGCGGAATTGTCGATACCGATCCAGCCCGTTTAAAACTTTTTTCCGTACAATATCCGAACGTCCCTGTTTTCTCACACTTAAACAAAGCTATTCAGAAACCGTTTGCTGGTTTTGTCGTCGCAACACCGGCAATAACCCATCACGAAACTGCAAAATTTATTATTCAACACAAAAAACACGTTCTCGTTGAAAAACCGCTGTCTCTCAACACTCCGGATGCTCAAGAACTCATTCAACTTGCAAAACAATTCAAAGTCAATCTTATGGTCGGCCACGTTCTCCTCTTTCATCCAGCCATCCGGAAAATGAGAGCGTTAATTGCAAACGGAAAAATCGGAAAGCTTCAGTACCTTTACAGCAACCGTCTTAATCTGGGCGCCGTCCGGCAGGAAGAAAATGCGCTTTGGAGTTTCGCGCCTCATGACATTTCTATTTTCCAATATTTCATCGGCCATCTGCCGATCAAAGTGGTTGCAAACGGCGGAATGTTCCTGCAACCGCATATTCATGATGTCACGATCACTTCCCTGACTTACCCGGATAACATCGTGGGCCATATTTTCGTCAGCTGGCTTCACCCGTTCAAAGAACACCGACTGATCGTCATCGGGTCAAAAGGAATGTTCCAATTTGAAGATTCTTCTAAAGAAAAACAAATTCTTTTCTTTGAAAAAGGGATCGACTGGCAGAAAGGTGAACCCGTCAAGCGAGACGGTGCGACGGAAGTCATCCCTTATGAACCGGGAGAACCTCTTGCGAAAGAACTCGAATATTTCATCGGCCGGCTGGACGGGAAACCCGTAGAAACGGCCGGCGGGGAAAGTGCTTTAGAAGTTCTTCAAATTCTCGAGCAAGCCAGCTGCGATTTGGATCGTGAGGCTGTTGCTGTTAAAATTAACTTGCTGCATGTTCAACAAAAACCTTATTTTGCCCACGAAAGTGCCATCATCGACGAACCCTGTGAAATCGGAAAAGACACTAAAATTTGGCATTTTTCCCATATTTCATCCGGCGCAAAAATCGGAAAAAACTGCAATTTCGGGCAAAATGTATTCGTTGCAAAAGATGCCGTCATCGGAAGTCACGTTAAAATTCAGAACAATGTTTCAGTTTACACGGGTGCGATCATTGAAGACGAAGTATTTCTTGGCCCTTCCTGCGTGCTGACAAATGTCATTAATCCGCGTTCTGAAATTAACCGCCATTCACTTTATAAAAAAACCATCATTCGCCGCGGAGTGACGATCGGCGCCAATGCCACCATCGTTTGCGGAGTAGAAATCGGGTCATACGCCTTTATCGCCGCAGGGGCCGTTGTTACCCGGAATGTTCCCCCATACGCTTTAATGATGGGCGTCCCGGCCGCACAAACCGGATGGATGAGCCGTCACGGAGTCCGGTTGCCAAAACCCGACAAAACCGGCGCGATGACCTGCCCGGAAAGCGGGTTCCGCTATAAAGAAACAAAATCCGGTATTTTAAAATGTTTGGATATTGATGAAGAACAGCCATTACCCGAAATGGTCAACCGATGATTCATTTATTGCTGCCGGCATTTAATGAAGAAACCTCGATTATTGGGTTGTTCAATAAATTAATCGATTTTGCCTGCAAAGATGATCTCGACATTTCCGTCATTTTGCTCGATGACGGCAGTGTGGATAAAACATCCGAATTGGCTGCTTCCTTTTCAAACCGTTTGCGGATCACGGTTCTTAAACATTCCATTAATCGCGGGCTTGGAGAAACGGCACGCGATTTATTTGAATACGCCGCCGCGCATGCTCTCCCGAGCGATATGATCATTCGCATGGACTGCGATGACACGCAAGACCCGGCGATTATCCATTTGATGGCTGAAAAAATTAAAAAAGGCGAAGCCGATGTCGTCATTGCCTCCCGATTTCAAAAAGGAGGCGGACAAGCGGGTGTTAACACTTATCGCGCCGCGGTCAGTTACGCGGCTAATTTATTTATGAAAATGATTTTCCCTATGAAAAGCGTCCGGGATTACTCATCCGGATTCAGAGCATACCGGGCTTCCCTCATCCAAGATGCGGTTAAACTTTACGGCAACAGCTTCATCCAGTTGAAAGGACTCGGATTTACCGGAACGCTTGAAAAATTGGTAAAGCTGAATCTTCTTGGCGCAAAATTTTCGGAAATCGGGCACTATTTGCACTACGACCGCAAACGGAGCCCCAGCAAAATGATTTCAAGCGTTACAACGCTCGGTTATTTTACCATGGCTTTTCTTTATCATTGGCCGTTTGGCGGCTGGAAATATCAATACAAAGGCGTATCAAAATCATACCGCGGTGATAGAATTTTATTCGACCGCTTGGTCAAAAAACGATTAAAACGATTTCAAATTATTTCAAATTAATACCATCCAAATTAATTTATGTGCGGAATCGCAGGAATTTTAAGTTTAAAAATCCCGCAAAATGAGCGTTTCCATCAAGTTGAAAAAATGGGCGAACGTATCATTCATCGCGGACCTGATGAACTCAATTATTTCGAAAATGATTGCCTGTCTATGGTCCACCGGCGGCTCTGCATCATTGATTTACAAACAGGCTCTCAACCGCAAACTACAACGGATGGCCGCTATACCATCGTTTATAACGGGGAAGTTTATAACTACCTTGAACTCCGGCAACAATTGAATCAAAAAGGTTATACGTTTCGAACCCAATCGGATACCGAAGTCGTGTTAAATGCATATCACGCTTTCGGACCGGAATGCCTGAATCAATTAATCGGCATGTTCGCTTTTGCCATTTGGGACAATAAAGAAAAAACACTCTTTCTCGCGCGCGATCCCTTCGGAATCAAACCCCTTTATTACTGGAACGGCCCGCATGGTTTTTATTTTGCTTCTGAAATTAAAAGCATTCTGGCGGCGCCAGATTATAAAGCAAGCCTTGATCAAACAGCCTATCATGATTATTTACATTTCCAATTCACCTTGGGAAACGAAACATTTTTTAAGGATATTTTCAAGCTCGAGCCGGCTCATTACGCAATGGTCAGCCGCCAGAGACATATTAAAATCCAGCGATACTGGGAACCTAACTTCTCTGTCGACTCTTACCACACAGAAGAAGGCTTCACGCACAAACTCATTGAACTTCTCACCGATTCCGTTCGCATTCAATTACGATCAGATGTCCCGCTTGGCGCTTATTTGAGCGGCGGATTGGATTCGTCCTCCGTAACGGTTCTTGCCTCAGATCTATTAAAACGCGGAATCAAAACATTTACGGGGAAGTTCCCGGAAGGTGTCAATTACGATGAGTCGAAATACGCAAAATTAGTCGCGGAAAAAACAAATTCAGAATACTACGAAACCTCCATCACCCCAAAAGATTTCACGGAATCGATTCAAAAAATCATTTATCATCTCGACGAACCGGTTGCAGGCCCCGGTTCATTCCCGCAATATTTCGTGTCCAAACTTGCCAAGCAACATGTGAAGGTCGTTCTGGGCGGACAAGGCGGCGATGAACTTTTTGGTGGTTACACGCGTTATCTAATCGGGTATCTTGAAGAATGTATTCGCGCAGCCATTGATGAAACCATTGACGACCGCCCGTACGTCGTCACGTTTTCATCCATTCTCGAAAGTTTAAGCTCCCTTAAACAATATAAGCCGCTGCTTCAATACTTCTGGCAGGACGGCCTCTTTGGTCCGCTGAATCAAAGATATTTCCGTCTCACCAACAAAGCTTCAAACATAAGTGATCTGTTTATAACAGACGAAATCGATACGCAAAAAATCCAAAACCGCTTTGACCAATTGTTTAAACGAAAAAACGTTTTCTCTTATTTCAATGCCATGTCCTATTTCGATCAACAAACACTTTTACCGGCTCTGCTTCAGGTAGAAGACCGCATTTCCATGGCTGTCAGCATGGAATCCAGAGTCCCGTTCCTTGATCGGCGCATCGTTGAACTCTTAATGAAAATCCCTCCGACCATTAAATTTAAAAATGGAAAACTTAAATACCTTCTTCTTCAAATGATGAGAGGAGTCCTCCCGAAACCAATTATTGACCGGAAAGACAAGATGGGGTTTCCGGTTCCGCTCGCCGAATGGCTTCGGGATCCTCACAATCCCGTTCACCATTTTGTTATGGATATGATTCATTCACAAAAATTCAAACAGCGCGGAATTTATCAAACACAAAATCTTGAACAGGCACTTCATGAGAACCTTCCTTCCATGCGGGGCGTATGGGGACTCATTTGTGTCGAACTTTGGCATAGGACGTTCCTTGACTCATAAAGAAACATTCCATACATTTCCGGATTACCGGGCTGCAAATCTTCCGAGGATTCTTTCCTCGATCGACCGGGATCCGTTTTCTCCCTCATTCGGCTGCGCAGACCGTCTTTATTGGGGCTGGAAATTAATTGATTATCCGGATGCGGCTTTGCAGCGAGTTGCCTTGCTTCTCCATCTTATCAACCATGAAAAATACACATCTGAAATTAATGCCGTGTTTCGCTTCGCTTCAAAAATTCAACACCGTGACGGCTCTTTTGATCAGGCTTTTCCCAATGAACATTCTCACGCGCTCTCCGCTTTTTTATTATGTGATTTTACCGAAATCTGCCTCGGCGACCATCAGCTCTTCGTCGAATATCAGGAGATGTTAATCCATGCGGGAAATTATCTTATTCAACATGACGAAGAACACGGCTTTATCAGCAATCATCTCGCAGGGGCAGCAACCGGACTTTATAAATTGTTTATTTTAACGCATGATGAAAAATATAAAAACCGGTCAAACTATTACGAAAACCGGGTTTTGTCCCGTCAATCCGAAGAAGGCTGGTATCTTGAATATAACGGCGCGGATCCAAGCTATCAAACACTTTGTGTTTATTATTTAGCTCAACTTTACGAAATGACAAAGAATGAGACGCTATGGGAAAGCCTTCGGAAAGCAACCGATTTTGTTTCTTATTTCGCGCATCCGGACGGCTCCTTCGGGGGAGAGTATGGTTCAAGAAATTGTGAAATCATTTATCCCGGCGGAATTGCGCTTCTTGCCAAATACATTCCGTGCGCCGCTCCTCTTTTAGGTTGGTGCATCTCGGCATATCAAGGGAACAGGACTGTCACACCGTTAAGCGTTGACATGCAAAACTTGACTCCTCTCTTCTCAAATGTCCTTTTTGCGGAATTTATTCTTAAACAAAACGACATCTTGAAAATTCCGGAACAAAAACTTCCGTATGAAAATTTGGATTTCGAAAGAACTTTTGAGGAAGCCGGGATTGACATCCGCAACTCAACAGAATTTTACACCGTCATCAGCTGGAAAAAAGGCGGTGTTATAAAATCTTTCAATAAATCAACGAACCGGGTACGGTTGGACGACTGCGGAATCCTGCTTGAAAAAAAAGGGCGAATGTTCGGAACGACGCAAATGCTGTCGGATTTGAATATTGTAGAACGGAAATCGGACCGGATTAAAATTAAGTCTCCCGTTTTTGCTATCAAACGCCCGTTGCCAGACCCGTTTTCATTTTTAATTCTTCGTTTTTTAAATCTTACATTCTGGAAATTGAAATGGTTGAGGGAGTTGGGGAAAAAAGCATTGGTCCGGTTTCTTATGAGACAATGCACGCGATTAAATTACTCGATTGAACGTGAAATTATTTTCCAATCGAACGGCGAACCGCTCCTAACAGACAAACTAATCCCCGGAAATCCGGCAATTTCCCTGCTCACCGGAAAAAAATATTCCATGATGCACATGGCTTCTTCAAAATATTTCTATGAACGTTCATCAATTTAAATCTTATGGAAAATAGAGAACGTCCGTTTAATTCTTTTGATTTTTCACGACTTTTATTCGCATTTATTTTATTTTCTTCGGTACTTCTTTATTTCCTGCCCTATTTGGTGCACTGCAAATATTTAATTGCCGAAGCTGTGGATGATGACAGCATTTATACTTATTACGTCATCACAAAATATCTGGACCGGTTCCAAAATGACGTCGTCGGCTATTTGATAAAAGGCAATGTCGGAGGATCCATAGTTAACTATGGGAGTTTATTCCTGGCCAACATTTTCCGGATTCCGATTCTTTGGATTTATCAGTGCCTGATGTGTTTACAATTATTCTCATTTCCCATATTACTCGTATTATTTCTGAAACGACGCTTCAATCTTACCAAGACCGAAATGCTTTTTTCTTTTTATTTCACCCTTATTTCGGGCTATGCATATTGGAATTTTGCAAATTACGGCATGCCTGACGTTCCCTACCCCGGAAATTTTGTTCACCCGTTTGCGTGGCTCAGTTTGTACTGGCTTTCGCAGGAAAAGAAAAAAGGATATTTTTTACTCTCTTTAACTTGTCTCATTCACGCGTCAATCGGCTTATATGCGATTCTGGCTGTGTTTGTTTTCAATATGTTCTACGACCGATCATTTCAAATAAAAAAAGCTTTTCTGCTTGCCATTCCCTTCGCCTGCGCGATTGTTCCTCCGATGATCGCTTTAAGCGGCAATTTCCCGCGCGTCAATGCGGAAGGATTGGAAATGGTCATGCGTCTGAATATGCATGCCACCCCCTGGGCTTCTCCATTTACCAATTGGTATGAAGGGTTTCCCAATACCATCGCTTTCATGTTCCTCATTATCATAACCATCCCCCGATGGAACAAGCTTGGGAAATCCTATCGAACGCTGCTCGTCAGCACCTTGATTGCAACTGTATTCCTTTGTATAAGCCATCTAATCGGTTATCATTTTGGACTTTATAGGCTGGTGCAAATCCTTGGGCTTCGTTCTCCAACCTTAATGGCTATTGTGATATTGCCCATTCTTATTCTTTTTTTTATGGAATGTTTATCTCACGAATCATTCTCCATCCGCTTCACAAGCGCCTGGATTGTAAGTTCTATCTTGATCCTTCACCCATACGGTCTTGACAAAACCCCTATCATGTTGCTGGGGTTGCTTTTCCTTCTGAAGCAAGCAAGATTACGGACAAGAATAAATTCGCTTTATTTGGAAAGAATTCTCCTGGCGTTAGTTTTAGTATGGAGTATTTTTCGGGTTCTGCATGAGGGCCGCAGACCCAATCCCTTTTCAAGTCAAAATCTTGATAGGTTTTGGAACGTGTGGGACTATTTTAAGTATAGTGGTATTTTCGACTATAAACCCGGCATCCATCTGCCTAAAAGACTTCTCGTCTTTGCGTGCGCATTATTCACATCTCTCGTCCCTTTTGTGTCGAACATTAGATCCCTGAAAATCCAAAAACTCTCAATCGCTAAATCAATTACATTCATTCTCTGCCTTTGTCTGTTCATGACTTGCACTATTTCTGTTCATCGTTTCAAATCATTCAGCAGTCAATACAGGCGCGATTTATACAATGCCCAATTGTGGGCAAAAAACAATACCGATCCTTACGATCGATTTCTCACAACTGCCGGGGCCTGGCGCAGCATCAGCGAACGCGCCGCTTTCCAGGTCATTCCTCAGCGTCGGTATTTTTATTATCCCGACCGCAGAATTAAACAAATAGACGATCTGATCATCTATTTGCTGGGCCTCCGGGAAGAATTCAAAACATACAATCTCAAACAATGGTATTTTGCGGCAAAAATGAATTACTATGCAAGAGTTACCTCTCCCGAAAAGCTTAGACGCCTTGGCGAAATTACGGGCTGTAAATATTTAGTTGAAGAAAGAGATTTAAAACTTCCGCAGGTTTACGGTAATAAGACATTTAAAATTTACGATTTGTCTCAAAATATTTCGGTTTTACAGACTTGACCAACACCGCAAGTTTTACATACAATATTCGGAATTAAAGTTTTCAGACAAAGGATTAACTATGCATATACCTCTTTTAGATTTAAAAGCACAATATGACTCTATCAAACAGGAATTGGATCAAGCGGTTCATCGAGTCATAGAATCTCAAAAGTTTATTTTAGGCCCT
Source organism: Candidatus Danuiimicrobium aquiferis (assembly GCA_001804285.1). Classification (GTDB taxonomy): domain Bacteria; phylum Omnitrophota; class Omnitrophia; order Omnitrophales; family Danuiimicrobiaceae; genus Danuiimicrobium; species Danuiimicrobium aquiferis. The sequence goes on along the minus strand of MHFR01000042.1, from coordinate 72,800 downwards.
GACGTTGAATCCTGCGAAACGGCCGTTGCTCAGTATTGCAAGACGCGCTTCGCTTGCGGTATTTCCTCCGGGACAGACGCCTTGATCATCGCGTTGATGTGCGAAAATATAGGCACCGGGCATGAAGTGATTACTTCTCCATATACCTTTTTTGCAACGGCCGGATCAATCGCCCGTGTCGGTGCAACACCGGTTTTCGTCGATATCGACCCGGATACCTACAACCTTGCGCCGGATCAAATCCAAAAGAAAATAACTGCCAAAACCAAAGCAATCATGCCCGTCCATTTATACGGCCAGGTAGCCGATATGGATCCCATTGTCTCAATCGCAAAAAAACATCAATTAACGGTAATTGAGGACGCCTGTCAAGCCATCGGGGCAGAATATAAAGGAAAACGCGCCGGCTCCATCGGTGATTACGGTTGCTTTTCTTTTTTTCCGTCGAAAAATTTGGGTTGCTTCGGTGACGGAGGAATTGTCGTAACAAACGATGAAGACAGGGCAAAGAAACTTAAAATGCTTCGCGCCCACGGTTCGAGCCCAAAATATTATCATCCGCTTATCGGCGGGAATTTCAGATTGGACAGTATTCAAGCAGCGGTTATCACCGTAAAAATCAAATACCTGGATGGCTGGTCAAACAAACGCCAAGAAAACGCCCAATATTATGAGCGCTTGTTTATAGAATCAGGCATGGTAAAGAAAGTACCGCTTTCTTTACCAGAAACTAAAACAAATCGTCATATTTTCAATCAATTTATTATCCGGGTTCCGAAACGGGATGAATTAATCACGTTCTTAAAAGAAAAAACTATTGGCTGTGAAATTTATTATCCGCTCCCGCTTCACGTACAGGAATGCTTCCGGTACTTAGGCTACCGCGAAGGAGATTTTCCTGAAAGCGAAAAAGCGGCTAAAGAAACCATCGCTATCCCTATCTACCCGGAACTTGAAAAACCACAGATGGAGTACGTGGTTAATAGTTTTAAAACATTTTACGGCATATAAAGTTGATCCGTTAAATCCTATGAATTTTCCAAAAAAAAAAATTCCTTTCTTTCAAACCCCTCAAATTTTGTTTTATTTTATTTTGAGCTGCTTAATCGGAATTCACGCTTTCCCATATTTTGCCAATTATAAGTATCTGATCGCCTTAGCAAACTCAGACGACGACATCTATACGTATTACATTATTTCAAGATATTTTGAGCGTTTTCATAACGATATCTTAGGCTATCAGTTAGGAAAAAATGTTTTGGGATCGATTTTAAATTACGGTTCGCTGTTTCTTGCCAATTATCTTCATATTTCCATTCTGTGGATTCATCACTTCCTGACTTTTTTTCAATTATTTGCTTTACCCTTATCGATTCTCTTCGTTTTAACAAAACATAAAAATATAAAGCTGAGCCGGACAGAACTCCTGTTTGGCTTGATTTTCATGCTTCTATCAGGCTATTCCTGTTGGAATTTTGGGAATTTTACCGAAATCAGTGTCCCTTACGCGGGCATTTTGGTTCTACCATTTCTATGGTTGGGGTTGTGTTTTATTTCAGAAGAAAAAATTACCGGTTATTTTTTGCTGGCAGTTGCGGGGTTAATCCATCCATCCTTTACACTGTACGCTATTTTAACCGTTTTCATTTTCACCTGTTTCAAAAGTGCTACACCCCGAATTTACAAACTCTTCCTTTTGCTGATTCCGTTGGTCTGCGCATTAGCTCCGACGTTATTTCTGATTAACAGCAATTATCCACGCGTTTCAATGGACGATATTTTAAATGTACTGCGCCTCAATATGCATGCAACCCCGTGGGAATCATATACATGGTGGGTTAATTTCCCCAATGCGGTTGCTTTTACGCTTTTAGTATTTTTGACTTACCCTGCATGGGGCCAAATGGGAAACTCTTATCGCCGTTTAATTATTAGCTCCATCATCGCAACCGTTTGTTTATGCTTTTCCCAACTTCTGGGTCACTGGATTCAATTCCCGAAACTTGTTCAATTAATGGGCCTTCGATCTCCGACACTTCTGGCAGTCGTCATGCTTCCCGTTATGGTTTTATTTTTCAGAGATCATCTACTCCATTCTTCATGGTTCGTTCGCGCAACCACAGCCTTTATTATTTTATTCATGATCGTTGGCCGTCCCACGGGCCTTGATAAAGCGCCGATTCTTTTTTTGGGTTTTTATTTGATTCTTGAAAATTCTCCGCTAAATACACGCTTGAAATTATTTTTGAAGAAAACCATGGTCGTCATTGGCATTGCTTGGACCGCCGTTTGGATCTTTTACCAATCCCCCAAACCGGATCCTTTCACCGCGGAAAATATCGGAAAGAGTTGGAGTCTATACGATTATTTCCGGTATGACTTTTTAGTGGACCTGAAAATATTTTTATTTACCCCTCATAAACTTCTGATCTCTTTCGGTTCTATTTGTGCGGCCTTGTTCCCTTTTTTAAATCGATGGGTTTTGTTGAGAAAGCTCCCGGCGCTTCAGATCAAATCAATTCATTTGGTCATTTTTTTGATCATGATTTCTTTGTGTTATTTCAGTATAAATAATTTCTACGATTTTTCTAGTGAGGGAAATCGAGATTTCTATCATGCCCAAATATGGGCGAAAAACAATACGAAGCCGCTTGACCGTTTTATCTCTTATGTGGGATCGTGGCGTTCTTTTAGCGAGCGGTCCCTCTACAGAATTTTTCCTGATCGTTATTACTTTTATTTTCCCGACGCACGGCTCAAAGCGTTTGATGACCAAGTCATCGGTCTTCTTAATTTAAAAAAAGAATTCACAACCCATAACCAAAAACAATGGTATATGGCTGTCCGGATGAATTATTGGAAAAAGTTCAAAACGCCTGATGTTCTGAGAAAATTCGGACATCTCGCCAATGCGCGCTATCTGGTAGATGAAAGAGATCTCGATCTTCCCGCAGTATTTCAGAGCAAAACTTATAAAATCTATGATTTGATGTAAGTAATTACAGAGCAACAACTTGAGAGAATGTAAATCACCAGCTCCTATTAAAAGCGGGTTCCGGGGACAGAAGAATCTGACTCGCTAAAAAAGAAATATTTGAAACCGGCAATGAAATAATTTGTTGCCCGTTTAATAGGAAGATGAAAAAAATTCTTAAAACCCTGCCAAATTATCCGCGGCCGGAAATAGAATCTTTTCATTGCGTAAATTGACAGTTGCTCCAATTCTTTTCGTGTTCGGCCATGAGGAATCCATACCGCGGCATTTTCCGAGAGAAGATTATTTCGATACCGCCCCGATGTATCAAATGTTCCATATTTAACCGCATCTATCCATAATTCCGTTCCGGGATACGGTTCACAAATTGGAAATGCTGCATAATCGAGGCAAGGGTTCAGAGCAAACTGAATGGTCTTAAGGGATTGATCATACGTCTCTGTCGGAAGTCCAAGCATAAAACTGGCAAGCGTTAAAATACCGTGTTTTTTTGCGAGCCAGAGCGCTTCTAAATTCTGCTCGATCGTCAATCCTTTCTTAATCAGCTTCAGCAACTCATTATCACCCGACTCGCAGCCATAAACGATCAAATAACAACCCGCCCTTTTCATCACAGAAAGTAAATCATCATTCACACAATTCGTTCGTGTAAAACAAATCCACTCAATTTTCCATCCTTTTTCAATGATGCGACAGCACAGTTCTTCCGTCCGCTTTGGATTGAGCGTAAAAATATCATCGTAAAATTGAAAACTTTTATATCCTTGTCGAATTAATCCCACCAAATCCCGTAACACCCGCTCAATTGAATGATAACGAATACTTCTCCCAAAAGTCAACTTGGTCTCGCAAAAAGTACATTGGAAGGGGCATCCTCGAGACGTCATCAGATGCGCTACCTTCTCGCCGCGTATATGAACCGGTGGGAAATATAGATCCATTTCATAAAGATCGAGCGCCGGTGGCGGAAATAAATCGATATCGGCCACTAATCCTTCCTGTTCATTTTGGATAACATGACCGCTTCTATCGCGGAACCAAATTCCTTTAACCTGCTTTAATTGATGATCATCACCAAGCGCATTGATGACGTTTCGGATAACAATTTCTCCTTCAGAAATCACGATGATATCAACATCGGGCGAGTGAAATCCTTCTTCGGGTGCCGTCGAAACCTGAGGCCCTCCTAAAATAACTGTGATTCTCGGATTAATTTCCTTTGCTACCCGCGCAACGGCAGCACAGCGCTTCATATTGGTAATATATGCCGTCATGCCGATAATGTCAGGACTGAATGATCGAATATCTTCTGAAATCTTGCTGATCGGCCAACCATGAATTTCGCAATCAATCACTTTAACCAAGTTCCCCTGCTCCCGTAAAGACGCCGCAATATAAGCAAGGCCCAGCATTGGAAGTTCTCCGGCCGCAGCAGAAAGTCGTCCGTACGACTCTTCCGGCGTCCCGGGCGGGACAATTAACAAAATCCTCTTGGGCTGGCCGAAAAGCGGGGGAAGCGTTTTTAATTCTTTATCAGGCTGAATCACTTTGGAAATTGATTCTTTCAACTTTTCGCTATCTGTGCATAGATGACTTTCTTCTGACATCATTATTCCTTTCTGCTCCCAAAAAAGGCCAATAAGCCAAAAAATCTCTCCATAAGTAACGGCAAATAAACGAGATAAGTTTATTCCGTTTAGCTCCGGATTTCGGTTAACTTATCAGGATACGCGTACACTTCCACCCACGCTCTTTTGAAAAATAAGTCCCCTACGTCCCGAGATTCTTGACTTAACCATGTCCACAGGTTTACAATCTCTACATTATAAAAAAATAAAAACCCTTCCAACGGGAAAACCTACGGCGAACCGGATGATGAAATCGCTTATCAAAATATTGCTCATTGAAGATGATGCCCAAGACGCCAACATCATGAAATTACGCCTTGAACGAGCTCCTAATTTTAATCACACCTTAGAACATACCACCCGTCTTGAAAATGCGATTGAAAGAATTTCGCGCGGCAATATTGACGTGATCCTTACAGATTTAATTTTACCTGACAGCGAAGCAAAAAATACAATTTCAAAGCTAAAAGACAAAGCCCCTCATATTCCGATTCTGGTATTAACGGGTATAGATGACGAAAATTTGGAAATCGAATTTATCCGTAGCGGAATAGAAGCTTACTTGCTAAAAAGTGAGCTGGGACAATCCTCTCTCGTCCGAATGATTCGCTACGCTGTGGAACGCAATCAATTGGTAAAAGAATTACAAGGCAAATCAGATGATTTGAATCGATTGGTACTGCTTGATTCTTTAACGGAACTTTTAAATCGCCGTGGTTTTGAAACAATTCTGACTCGCGAACTTGCATGGAGCCGACGATATAAGACGCCCTTGAGTGCGTTTATCATACAAATAGACGACATTTCAACAACAGACCAAACGTCAAAAGAGTTAATCTTAAAACATGCAAGTAAAACCCTTCAAAACTCTCTTCGGACAACCGATTATATTGCACGTTTGAGTGATCGCGAATTTATGATTCTGCTTCCTCACACAAAACCAGACCCTCACATAAAAATCACAAAAAGATTACAAACAGCATTTAAAAATCAACCTGTTTGCTTTCCCACAGGTTCCGTTATTCTCAAAACAATTATCGGTTCTTATCCTATTGCCGATCCCGAACAGTCGGAAGAACAAATCATCAAAGCAATTTACGCTTCTTTAACCACGGGACAAAAAGAACACAAAAAGTCGATGACAGCCCGCAAATAATCGAGGGGTCGGGGGGGGCCTAAGGCTCATCCCATGCGCACAAAAAAGTGCGCTGGGATGAGCCATCGGAACAGATTATAAAAACTTCCCGATAGCTCAAATAATCAATTTCAATTTCGGTAAAAACGATATTTATTTTTTTCCTCAGGAATTGGTTTCTTGGCTTAAAGAATTTTCGGACAGAATAGCCTCTGATGCCTGCGAAGCAGAGTTTTCTATTTTCGAATCCGCAAAAACTGGTTCCGCCGCTGACGCTAAAACCGGGTCCGGATTGCCTGACTCTTTAGTTTCTTGTTCCAATGTTTCTGTTCGTTTTAAAAATTCATTCAAATAATATAACTCGTTTTTAAGAATTTCCTCAAAATAATAATATTGATTCCCTACCCTGATGAGATAAGGTTTGCCACTCATTTTTGATTTAGAAGCTACTTTTTCAATAAAAACTTCTGCTGTGTCAACCGAACTAATTTTTTGCTCACGAACCCGGCCCAATTTCCATCGTATAAATTCCGCGGAAAAACGGCCGCTATATTCCACGCCATTTCTTACAAAAATATAAGCTGAGCTTTGCGCCCGGCTAATTAAATAATCGATTTTACCTTCCTCGGAGGAAAGATCCCGAACTTGGTAATATTGCTCAATCGCGCGCGCCAAAGAGGCTTCTTCGCTTAAATACAACCGAATTCCTTCCGTTGAGATGGCAGGCAGAACAGGAACAGCGTGCTGAACCACGCAGCCGGTCGTAAAAAACATAATCAAATTCAGAATCAAAAATAGTTCGTACACAACAGGTTCCCTTATTAATTAATAAGTATCTATTATAATATTGGTTTGCAGTAAAAATCAACGGTTACCAAATTACCGGAGATTTTTATCGTCACCGGCAGACTTGGCAAGAATAATTTCCGCCGTTTCGCGTATCAGAGGCGATTCTGACGCGGTTTTCTCCTGAATGGAAGGATATAAATGCTTTAAATGCAGCTCAAGGATCAGGAAAAGCCCGCAAATAACAAGCCAGTTATCACGCCCCCCCACAAATCGTTTAAGTATCTCTTCAAGCGTTTTATCTGAAATTTTCTTATGTTTTGGATCAATCACGGGTTTAAGCATCCGGAGGATTCCTGGTTCTGCGACATGTCTCAAAAGTTCAAGCGCATTCGCCCGTATATGTTTCTCGGCATCCCCGTCAGAAAAGCGATCATAGATCAAACGGATAAGATCGCTTTCATAAAGGAGTGCAAGCAATCTGGAAATTCGCTCCACGGCTTCCTCGCGAATCACATGAAGTGTCGCCATCAAATAATCTTCTTCTGTCCGTATCACATTTTTTCTGTCTTTATATTCCCAATACACAGAATCAATGGCTTTATATTCATGAATTTCTTTTATCATTTCTTTTTTCACAATCGTGGGACTGATCAGAACTCCTTTTTCTTTTGCCCAAATCCGATTAAGCCCTTGAATTAAAATAAATCGATAAGAATGATCTTCCGAAAATTTCAGATTCTCCAATAACACATCTACTGCACCTTGCGTTCTTAAAAGCGTTAAAATCAGAACGGCCTTATGTTTATTCGCAATTTCTTCTTTCGGGTTTCTCAGGAAATTAATAATTTGTAACAGGAGTCTTGACTCATGCTCTTGAAATAAAACCTTTAAATCGCCTTGGTACCGCTCGTCTTGCTCAAGAAGTTTCGCGAGACAATCATCCAAAACCGTCGGTTTTTCAAAATCCGTCCGGCATAGCATTTGATCTAATTCCTCCATATTAATTTCTTTAAGCTCAAGCGCCTCATAACGAATCATTTCATGGGCAAGCTGACGCACGCGGTCAATATTACTCGCTCCGCTATAAAGCGCTAAACATGCCGTACTTGAAATTTTTTCAGCCGCAGACGAACGATGCACAAGAAGTTTTCTCAAATTTTTATACGATCTCTCGCCTTCCAGTGTGGTCAATGCCTCGATCGCCCGATTTTGAACGGCAGATGAAACTTTTTTCTGTTTGCGCACTTTCGAAATCAACTTCTTAATCGTTAATAAATATTCACGGCGCGTCGCCCAAATAATGGCAAGCCAAACGGGAACTAAAAACAAAACCACATAGCCCAATTTCTCATCTGTTATAGGAAATATAAAAGAAACAATAATAATAAGCAATCCGGCGATCATTTTTGATGCCCGATACGCCAGCATATCAATAATCGGCTTGACTCGATATCTCACATTCAACGGGATCGGAAGATACAGGATCTCTTTGCTTAAATGGCTGATAGAATAATTCATACTGCCGTCGAAGATTTTCGTAAATTGGGCAAAAAAAAGAATTGGAATAAAAGACGTCAATCCCGCACCGAAAAGCAATCCCACCGGAAGCATGACAAGCGGAATTCCGATTCCGAAGTAGCGAAGAACACGGCTGGCAATCAGAAGCTGTAAAATAAATGTAATAAAATTCAAATAATAAAAAAAATTGCCGAAAAATTTTGTTTTCAGATCTTTGCCGGCAATATTTAGTTCCACAACGGCATTAAATTGATTATCGATGAGCGTGGAAGCGACTTTCGTAATCACGACAAGCGCGGTAATCAACAAAATATATCTTGTATCAAAAATGACTTTCCACGCTTTTTTTGTGTAATCTTTTACGTGGGAACCCTGGTCTGGCTGGCGCTGAGCTGTCAAGCGCTCCTGATCCAACTGATGATTAAAAGCGGGTTCTTCCTTTTTCCAAATACTGTTTACAAAAACAATTGAAATCAGCAGGCATCCGGCAACAATAAATAATAAATTTTCCGATCCGAGCACAAGCGCTGTTTTGTCCGTTATCCAACCTCCAAACATTCCGCCCAATCCGCCGCCGCTTGAAATAAAACCGAACAGGCGTTTTGCCTCATCTACGTTAAAAAGATCGTTCGCAACCGTCCAAAATTGCGTCACAACCGTAATCGAATACGACGCAACCCAAATATAAAAGAAAAATGCGACCCATTTTGCCCAGCCGAGTTTAAAAATAACCCAGAATATCAGGCTGTTTACCAGAAAAAAAGAAATGGTGATGGAAACCAGAATATTTTTCCGTTTAAAACAATTCGCAATTTTGGCATAGAAAAAAGCGATCACCGATAGGAATACCACCTCTCCCATGTACGCGTAGCGAAGGCTGCTCGCGCCGTGTTCTTCAAGAAAAATAGAATTCCGGATGGGTTTTAAAATATAGAGAGTCGTGATCGTAAAAAAGAAATAAAAAAACATGAGAATGGATTTTGTCCATTCTTCACGTTTAATCGGAACTATCGGCTGAATAACTCGAGTGATCCAATCTATCATGAAGTTTACGATTAGAAAACCATGTGATCTGAATTGAAACTATTTCAGTCAGATTAAAGCCCGTGGTCAATGTCAGAAATTATATTTTTGGCTTCGCCCGATGGTGAGCTCAACAAAATTTTTGCCGGCGGGCAGCTCCATTTAGACTGCCCTACGCGTTTGACTTGAATTTCCAATACGGAGCAGTTTTTCTTGCCGGGATCAGGCATTTGAAAAGAAAAAGACGGAGACTTAAACTCTTGATACATAATACCTTTTTTCGCATGACAAGATCCGCTGGTTAATCGATACCGATAACTTGTTTCTTCCGCCTTAACAAATCCTGCTTTTACAGCAAGATCCGTAAACTGAACTTCCCCCGTCACTTTTTGACCGATACTTAATTGGATGTCATCGAGCGGCGTCATCCGGTCAAACCAATCTTTCGCAATCAAGTCCCGTCGCGCAATCAAAATGTCCGTCAAGAGTTTCGCTGTTTCCGGCTTTGAATATTCCGCAGTATCCACCATCGCTTGAATATCCTCGTTTGAAAATGCGATCATAATTTTCACCGCCCAAAACGCGTCACTGACAGTCAGCCGTTCAAAAACCTCATGCGGGAGTTGCGTTTTCCAACGCCCCGGATTGAAATATAAATTATCAAAATACCCGATTGAATTGTCGGCAATCAAGCGATCGTTTTTATCCCATCTTTTTTCCCAGGGTTTCTGAACAATCTTAAACTCACCCATTGCTTTTCCCGTTTCAAACCAGTCTACCACATTCTCATGCGTTGCCGCAGGGACTTTCGACCGGTACGCCGAACTCCCAAGCGTCGACCCAAAATCAATAAGATAGTGCTTTATATAGGCTTTTCCGTTCTCTTCGGCAATAACATCCAACGTGTTTCCTTCCCTCAAATCATAATGATTAAGCCACGAACCGAAAACGCGCAACGCCCGGAGCGACCGGCGGTTTTCGTGCGGAATTAAATCGTCCGGATCTTTCTTGTTTCTCCCTTCCAAATCGGAATTCCCTTTATTCGGCTTCGGAAGCATTTTGCTCGCAGAAGCACGAACCTTACCACCTTTATATTTGGGAACATCCGAAAGTAAATCTGTTAACGCTTCTTTTGTGAGTGGCTTTTTAAATCCGTCCTTATTGTAATAAGTTGTTTGCGGATTAACTTTCAAAATATCTGGCAAAAATTGAACCAGATAATACTCGGCCACATGATAACCAATCGCATGAAGGAATTTCTGAGAAATAATTTCGGAGGAGGTCGTCATTTCCGGATTTTCTTGCGGATCAAATTTAAGAAGATAACGATCCCCGGCCAAATCCTGAATAACAAGTCCGGGGGTTACCCCGCTCGCTTTTCCTTTGAGAACTGCCCACGGACCTTCCGGTTTTGGCCCCGATCCTTGATTCGCTCCCCTCTGAAGCTCTTCTTTAGATAAACGTTTCTTCCCGTGACGGTTTGTAAAAAATCCGGAATCCGGAACTTCATCATAAATGTTTACATCAAGGGCAGAATGCTTCCGCATCGTCGCCTTATCGATGATCCAATCTAATCGCAAGAATTGTGAAACCGGCTTATAAAGAACCTTCTCAAAAAACTCCCGATAAAAAGAAATCTCCTGCCCCTTAATCGTTTGATCAAGTTCCTGAACGGTAACCGCGTTGACAGGAACCAAACCCCAAGCAGAAAAGGTGAAAATTAAAGACATTGTCACCGCACGCTGCCATAAACGAACTCGTTCTTTCTTTTCCAAATTTATTAATCGTTTCATTTTATTCCATCCATTTAACTAAAATGACGCCTTTGTCTGCATCGACAATCTCGATCCTTCATTCCCTGCTGCCCAAACAATTGTAAGGACCGTTTTCCGTCTGAATTTTATATTCATTCCGCCGCCATAAGATCCTTTGAGCTCCTCAAAACCAAAACCGCTAAATTCTTTAAATACTTCTCCGACATCCGTCAATAGAAAGGCATCCGCTCCGCAATCTCCATATTCCCAAATACTATAACGATACTCGAGGTCGGCAAGCATTAAGCCTTTTTCGATAAACCGGTTATGCCGGTAAGATCTTAGAAGCTCACTTTCTTGGCCGGAAGTAACACCGCCGAGACGGGGTAAGTTATAAAAAGGAATATTTCCGTTCCCGACATCTTGATCTTTTTCTAAATGAAACCTCAAGGCAAGCACGCGACGGTCAGAACCAAGCGAGAAAAAGTGAGCGAGAGATCCTTGAAACTGCAGGTATTGAAAGTCGTTGCTGTCCACATCATGAAAGTAGCCGAATTGCAATTTCTGGATTCCGCCTTTTTTCGGGTCATCTTGATGATCCCTCGTGTCATGCGCAACTGACGTTTCAAGGCCTATCAGATCTCCGCCGCTAATCCCCGGAATATCGGCATTCATAAAATGCTCTTTTATTTTACCGACCCGTTCGCGCCGGCCATTTCCAATATTCATGTGTTGAAATACAAAACCCATTTTTCCTTCAATTTGTTCCGTCGGCTTCACCCCCATCAATGTGTTTAATTTCAGCTCTTCAGGCGCATAGGTTGACCAATCGCCTAAACTTGTATTTTGTCCGATTCCGAAAAAGTTCTGGCTGGTTTTTCTATCATAATAAATAACGGTTTCCTGATAAGTCGGAATTTCCGGCGGGAGATTTAATCGATAACTTCCGCCAAAATCATAGCTGAGACCGGAATCATTCGGAATAACTCCGGCGCCCTCAAATGTTTTTAATGAAAAATATTCGTTGGTGAATTTGAAGAGTTTATCCAATTCAAGTTCGAGAGCCGGACCAGTCCCTTTGCTCTGGGAAATTCTCATTTTCGGATGAATTCCGCGCTCAGATAATTCATCGAAGAACCAAATTGTTTTTTTATCAATATGATGTCGCTCAACCCACTCAGCAGTTTCCCCAATCCCGTAACCAAAAGGGCGAATCGGCTGTTCCAAAATCCTCAGCATAAATTGCTGACGGTTTTGTCTGTTGGCCTCACCCGGTTGAAAGGCCTTTGGATATTTCCAAGTCGGAGTATATTTATCGTAGGAAACTTCGGCAAAAGAAATGGCGGGAAAAACGATAAGCGCAATAACACCCATTGTAACGCATATCCGCAAAAACCTGCGCAAACGCCCCAAGATAAGCTCCTTTATTAAAACTTCTATTAATCAAAAGGATTGAGCTTTTTAACTTTATACAAATAATACAACGTATTAATTTTCAATTCTTCCCAAAAACCGATTGGCTGAACATTTTGACTTGCTTGCTTCTTTGCATAATCATACAAATACTGCTTCAAATGTCCATACCAAAATTCACGAAACCCGAAAGTTTTCATCTCCTGACGCGCCTGCTCGGCGGTCCATTTTTGATATTTGATCCGATATAGTCCAACGATTAGCCCTGTCCGTTCCGCACCGCGCTTGCAATGAACCAAAACCGGCTGTAATTCGGAAGTAGACATCAATTTCAGCGCTTTTTCTGTCAAATCATCACTCGGCCGGTCAAAACCTTGCAAGGGAAGCCAAACCATATTGATGCCGGAATCTTTGAGGAAACTTTCTTCGTCTTTTGCGATGGTTCGGTCATCGTGGAAGCTGAGAACTGTTTTGACACCCATTTCTTTTAAATACGGCGCAACATCCTCCTGCAAAAGCCCGCATCGATAAATGCCCGGAACAACTTCCGCAAAACGTGGAACAGCTTTTTTGACTTCTTCGATTGCTTTCTGGGCTCGAGAAAAAGCAAACAAACAACTTCCTGTCATTAAAATCAAAACAGTGAAAACCGGTATTTTCCAATCAATCAACCGGACGCCTATCTGTTTTTCATCCATAACAGAAGGCTCTTTCTTAAGTTTATTTATCGGCATAAAAATATTTTTTATTAAATTTTATTCAACTTCGATGGCATTCTGAATCAGCCGGATTTCCGGTTCCCCTGTTTTAAGCTCGACTGCCAAAATATCGAATCGGACAGGCATTTCTTTTTTCGTGTGTTTCATTAAATACCAGGTCGCCAAACGAATCAGCTGTTCCCGCTTTTTTTGATGAACGGCTTCTTCCGGAAATCCAAACTCACATCCATGGCGGGTTTTAACTTCGACAAAAACTAATGTATTTCCGTCTTGTGCAACCAAATCAATTTCCCCGAAAGGCGAGCGACAATTTCTTTGAATAATCTTATACCCGCGCCTTTTCAAATATTCTGTCGCAATATCTTCGCCTAAATTTCCTGTTTCTTTTAGATCATGCTTTATTTTTTGGCGTTTATCCATAAACGTGTCAAACTTCCATTAGCGCCGCAGCCAGATTGTTTGCCGCTTCCTCAACCGGACGAAAGCTCATCCGGTGAATCGGACTTGGTCCGTATACCGAAAGCGCGGTTATATGTTCAGGCGTCGGATAACCTTTGTGCTGTTTAAATCCGTACTGGGGATATTCCAAGTCGAGTTTTTCCATCATCGCATCACGGGTTACTTTTGCAATAATGGAAGCGGCGCCGACAGAAACTAATTTTTGATCGCCTTTGATAACCGGAATTTGCGGGATAGGAATATCGAATGGAAACTTACCGTCGACAAAAATCATATCCGGAGTTTTGGGAAGGGCAAGGACCGCCTTTCGCATTGCAAGCAATGAGGCTTGAAAAATATTGATGCGATCGATTTCTTTTTCGTCAACAACGCCGACCCCCACAAGGGTTTGCGTTACAATATCCCAATAGAGTTTTTCTCGGCGGGATTTGGAAAGGGTTTTTGAATCACGGATTCCCTTCAGCTCAACACCGTATGGAATTAAGCACGCTGCCGCTACTACCGGCCCCGCCAAAGGACCGCGGCCGGCCTCATCCACCCCCGCAATCCATCGGAACCCTTTTTGCCAATATTCAGACTCAAGCGGAATATGTGCGTCGGTCACAATGTCTTTTAATTGACTTGTTGCTTAAATTTTATTTTTCTTTTTTGCTAAATGATAAAGCTTGGCACGTCTCACTTTTCCGGGAAACGTCACTTCAACTTTCTCAACAACCGGAGAATGAACGGGAAACGCCTTCTTTACCAATTCCCCGCGCGCATCTTTCAAGACCGTAAAACTTGCACCGATTCCGGTTCCGCGTTTTGCAATCACCGTTCCGGCGAAAATCTGCGTTCGCGTTTTTTCGCCTTCATGAACTTTGAGATGGACTTTCACCTGATCGCCTACTTTAAATTCAGGAATGGTTTTTTTCAAATAATCTTTTTCAATCATTTCCATTTTATTCATATTGATTACCCCCAATTTTTTTCTTTAGTAAATCTGGTCGCAACTTTTTTGTCAGCTCATGAGATTTTGTTTCCCGCCATTTCTGAATGGCGTCGTGATGCCCCGAAAGCAGCACCGCCGGCACTTGTCGGCCTTTAAATTCTCTTGGTCTCGTATAATGCGGATAATCAAGCATCCCGTGCGTGAATGATTCCGCATCAAGAGATGCTTCATTTCCCAAAACTCCGGGGACAAGACGCATAATCGAGTCAATCATACAAAGCGCCGGGAATTCGCCGCCGGTAGTCACAAAATCTCCGATGGAGATTTCCTCATCTATCAAATGTTCATGAACCCGTTCGTCGATTCCTTCGTAATGCCCGCACATGAAAATTAAATGTTTCTTTTCCGCAAGACGTTTTGCAATCTCATAAGAAAATTTCTGTCCTCTGGGAGAGACCATGACACGCCAACCCTTTTTTCCGATATCTTTAAGACAATCGTCAATCGGCTGGATCATCATCACCATGCCTGCCCCACCGCCAAACGGCTTGTCATCACACGTCCGCCGTTTATCAAGCGCATAATCCCTAAGATTCCATATCCGAATTTGCACCGCCCCTCGCAGTTTCGCTTGCCGTGCCATCGATTCATTCAGCGGCGCCTCAAGCAGCTTGGGGAATAGCGTTATCACATCAATAACAAGATGCGGTCGTTTCATTCACAAGCTCAAAGGCCCTTTGTCTTCATCAGGTTCTGAACCGTTTCCGATGGCTTTGCGCCTTTGGAAACCCAATACCGAACCCGATCGGCATTCAAAGAAACAACCGCCGGATCCTTCATCGGATCATAGGTCCCGACTTCTTCAATGAAGCGCCCGTCGCGAGGCATCCTACTATCCGCAACCACCACACGCCACAAAGCTTTTTTAGTCGTTCCAACTCTTTTTAAACGAATTTTTACTGCCAATTTAATTCCCTCCTATTCTGACTAACTATGATTTTGTTCTCTTTTTTAAAAATTAATGGTTCCCTAAAGCGCTACCGCTGCTAATTCTTTCTGCGATTCTTCTTTTTTTCTGAAAATTTCCGCGCCTAAAGCCGAAAGTTTTTCTTCAATCTTTTCATATCCGCGATCGAGGTGATAAATACGGTTCACTTCGGTTTCACCTTCCGCCGCAAGACCGGCCAGTAAAAGTGCCGCGCTCGCTCGCAGGTCTGAAGCCATCACAGGCGCGCCGCTCAAATGTCCGACACCGCTGACAATCGCCGTGGATCCTTCAAGGAAAATTTTCGCCCCCATACGCGTGAGTTCGCTAATATGAATAAACCGGTCCGGATAAATTTTCTCCGTAATCACGCTGATGCCGGGCGTCAGCGTCATTAAAGCCATCATTTGCGCCTGTAAGTCCGTCGGAAAGCCGGGATAAGGAAGTGTCGTCACATCCACGGGACGAAGCCGGCCGCGACGCTTGAGGCGAATCGATGATTTTGATTTCAGCACCAAAGCCCCGGATTGTTTCAGTTTATCAATCAACGCGTGATTGTGATCGATAATGCAATTCCGGACTAAAATATCATTTCCGTTCATCATCGCACCGGCCACCATAAAAGTTCCTGCTTCTATCCGGTCCGGAATGACGCGGTGATTTGCGCCATGGAGTTTCTTAACTCCTTGAATTTCGATCAAATGCGAACCATGCCCTTTAATTTTAGCGCCCATTTTAATTAAAAATTCGGCAAGATCCACAAGCTCAGGTTCACACGCCGCGCCTTCAATATAAGTTGTTCCTTTCGCAAGCGTTGCGGCCATCAGTACATTGGCCGTGGCAAGAACCGACGAACCAAAATTGCCGCCTAAATACACATCCGCACCTCTTAACCCTTTAGGCGCTTTTGCTTTTACAAATCCATGATCGATCAAAATATCCGCGCCCAACATTTCGAGCCCTTTAATGTGCAAGTCTATCGGCCGCGCGCCAATCACACAACCGCCGGGGATAGAAACGTCAGCTTCTTTTAAACGGGTCAAAAGCGGCCCCAAGACACAAACAGATGCGCGCATCGTACTGACAATGTCATACGGCGCATTCGACTTAATCGCATTCCCCGGATACACTTCAACAACCCCGTTCGTGTAATCCACTTGTGCACCCAAGACGCGAAGGAGCTTGACCATTGTATGGACATCGCGCAAATCAGGAACGTTTTCAATTCTTGACGGCTCAGCGGACAAAAGCGCCGCAGCCATAATTGGAAGAGAAGCGTTTTTCGATCCTGAATTCATCACCTCGCCAACTAACTTTTTCCCGCCGTGAATAACAATCTTATCCATCTTAACTTAAAACCCCCGAAACAATTCTCTTAATCCCGGTATCATCCACATCAATTTCAACACCCTGGAAACCATTCTGTTTTAATTCGATGGCGACTCGATCTGCCTGGCCGGCTCCAACTTCAAACAAAACACACCCGCCAACCTTTAAAAAACCTGTAGCACCATACACGATTCTTTGAAAATAATCAATCCCGTCGTAACCGCCATCCAAAGCGATTACCGGTTCAAATACAAGCTCCGGCTGAAGTTCATTCAATTCCGCCCGGCCTAAATACGGAGGATTCGCCACAATCATGTCAAACCGAATGCCTTCGATCCCCTGCCAAAGATCCGTTTGTATGAATTGAATGCGATCACGAACCCCGTTAATCAATGCATTCTCCTTTGCATACCGGAGCGCTTCCATTGAAATATCGGTCGCAATCACGGAAACATTTGAACATTCTTTTGCCAAACTAATCGCAATATTCCCGGATCCCGTTCCAACATCAAGCACTGCCGTTTTGCCCGGCATTTTTTTCAATTTTTCACAGGCTTTCCCGACTAAAATTTCGGTTTCCGGGCGAGGAATCAAGCACCCTTCGCCGACCTCAATCATGACCTCACGGAAAGGAACTGTTTTCAATAAATATTGCAGCGGATACCGCCCCGCCCGTTTTTTTAAAAGCGCCTCAAATTGTTCGCTTGCGTCCGAATTGATTTCACATGCTCCGTTCAAATAAATTTCCCACCGCGGCTTCTCAAGCACATAACTTAATAAGGCCTCCGCCGACTGCCGTGCCTCGGGAACCGAATGAGACTCTAAATAGTCCGTCCCGCATCTCACATAATCAAGAATTGTTTTTTGTTTCATCGCCCAAGTTTTCCAGTTTTTTTTGACGCTCTGCTTTCTGCAACGCCTCAATCAATTCTTCCATCTTCCCATCCATTAACTGATCAAGCGCATGAATCGTTAAGCCAATCCGGTGATCCGTCACGCGGCGGTCCGGGAAATTATAGGTCCTGATTTTTTCGCTCCGGTCTCCGCTTCCGACTTGTTTTTTTCTTGTTTCCGAGTATGCCTTCATTGTTCTTTCCTGCTCAAATTCGTAAAGCCGGGCGCGCAACACACGCATGGCTTTCGCCTTATTTTTATGCTGTGACCGCTCATCCTGACAGCGAACCATCACGCCTGTCGGAATGTGAAGAATCTGAACCGCAGAATCCGTCGTGTTGACGCCCTGCCCCCCGGGCCCGCCGGCCCTGCAAACATCAATACGAAGATCATCGGGTTTCACTTCAATTTCAACCTCGTCAGGCTCCGCCATAACGGCAACGGTCGCCGCCGACGTATGAATCCGGCCGCTGGCTTCCGTTTCGGGAACACGCTGAACACGATGCGTTCCGCTTTCAAATTTGAATTTCGCATAAGCCCCCGGACCGCTCACACCAAAAATAATTTCTTTAAATCCGCCTTTTCCGGCAATGCTCGAATCCATCACTTCCACTTTCAGATCATGCTCCGCACAAAAACGGCTGTACATCCGGAAAAGATCCCGTGCAAAAAGAGACGCTTCTTCCCCTCCGGTTCCGGCTCGAATCTCAATAATACTGTCGCGATCTGCATCTTTATCGGAACCTGCTAAGATTTTTTCTTCGACCACAAATTCCAGTTCCTTCATTTTCTGATCAAGATCAGATTCCTCTTGCTTGTAAAGCGTCCGATGCTCTTCATCTTCGACTTTACCCGCAAGAAGCGCGCGAACACCTTCAAGTTCATGTCCGAGCCGTTCGTAGGTATCAATATCATTCACAATCGGCCTCAAGCGGGCCAATTCTCTCGTCCGCCCCTGATAAGCCTTTTGATCTTTCAGAAGATCTCCCGGATTAGCGAGCTGGGTCTCGAGTTCCTGGACCCGTGCTTTGACTTGCCGAAAAGGTTCCTGCAATATCATCGAAATTTCGATCACTTAGGCTTACGCTTGATCTGTTGATTTGTGGGAAACGCGGCCGCCGAATTTCTTTTTAAATTTATCAATACGTCCGGCAGTATCCACCAATTTTTGTTTCCCGGTAAAAAGCGGGTGACATGCCGAACAAATATCCACACTGATTTCAGGTTTTACGCTTCTTGTTTCAATTACGTTTCCGCAAACGCACCGCACGATCGCTGGACCGTACTTAGGATGAATATCCTTCTTCATAAACTTATTTCCTCTCTTTATTTCTTACTGTTTGTCATTCCCGCCCTGCTCCGCCGTAGCGAAGCTTTAGCTTCGCAGAGGCGAGCATGCTTTCCCTCGGTAAAGCGAGGGCTGGCCCTGTATTTCCGGGGAAGCGGGAATCCATGCATTAGAGATCCCCGCTTAAAACATTGCGGGGATAAAATTCACACTGCAACTTGCGAACCGCAAGATTGCGTGTTCATTTTACTTATCTCCTTTATTTAAACTCATTAAAAATTCTGCGTTCGATTTCGTCTTCTTCAAACGCTCCAGCAAAAGCTCCATCGCTTCCGACGAGTTGAGCTCATTTAATACTTTCCTCAAAATCCACGCCCGCTGGAGTTCGTCCGGATGCATTAATAATTCTTCTTTGCGCGTATTCGACTTTTTCACATCGATCGCCGGATAAATCCGCTTTTGGAAGAGATTTCGATCGAGCTGCAGTTCCATATTGCCCGTTCCTTTGAACTCTTCGAAAATCACTTCGTCCATTCGCGAACCGGTATCGACAAGCGCCGTCGCAATAATCGTTAAGCTCCCGCCTTCCTCAACGTTTCGCGCTGCGCCGAAAAACCGTTTCGGTTTGTGAAGCGCATTTGAATCAACACCGCCTGAAAGAATTTTTCCCGAATGCGGCACAACCGTGTTATGCGCCCGCGCAAGACGCGTAATACTATCGAGCAATATCACGACGTCCCGCTTGCATTCGACAAGGCGTTTGGCTTTTTCAATAACCATTTCCGCTACTTGAACATGCCGTTCCGCCGGCTCATCAAACGTGGAAGAAATAACTTCGCCTTTAACGGATCGTTGCATATCGGTCACTTCTTCCGGGCGTTCGTCAATCAGAAGAACAATCATGTAAACTTCCGGATGATTTTTAACAATACTATTTGCGATTTTCTGCAAAAGAATTGTTTTACCGCTATAGGGTGGCGCCACAATCAATCCGCGCTGGCCTTTTCCGATCGGAGTCAGAAGATCCATGACGCGCGTCGATAGTTCGTCCGGATTGGATTCAAGCAACAACCGTTCGTCCGGATAAAGCGGTGTTAAATTATCAAACGGAATTTTGCTTCGGACCGATTCCGGCGATTCAAAATTGACCGCTTCCACTTTCAGCAACGCAAAATAGCGCTCCCCTTCCTTCGGCGGACGGATTTGCCCGCTCACCGTATCACCGGTCCTTAAATTAAATTTTCGAATTTGCGAGGGCGATACGTAAATATCGTCCGGTGACGGAAGATAATTATAATTTGGAGAACGCAAAAATCCGAATCCGTCCTGTAAAATTTCAAGAACGCCTTCTCCAAACATGAGCCCGGAGTGCTCTGCCTGTCCCTGCAAAATCTTGAAAATCAGATCTTGCTTGTTCATTCCGCTCGTCCCGGGAATGTTGAACTTTTTGGAAATTTCGTAAAGTTCGGTATTCTTCATTTTCTTAAGCGCCGCAACATCCAAAAGTTCCCCGGGACTTTTCGTTTCGGTTGTTGCGGTACTGACGACCGGCTCCTGATTGTTCGAAACCGGTTCTTCCGCCTGTTGATGTTTTCTTGCTGGTTTTGTGTGTTGTTCTTTTGCCATAAATTTACACTCCTCTTTTAGATTTAAACGCGTCACGTGAAATCAATTTCGTCCAAACCCTTTTGACACGCTTCTCAAGTTTTTCCTTTTCCCAAGAATTATTTATAATGAAGTCCGCTTTCCTTTTTTTCTCCTGCTGCGAAAACTGTGCTTGCTGTCTTGCCTTGATTTCCTGGACGCTAAAACCTTTTTTGCGAAGCCTCCTCATGATGCTTTTTAAATTCGCATAAACCGCAATTGTCGCATCACAAAAACGTTCCGCGCCCGTTTCAAATAAAAGAGGAATTTCAAAAACGATAGTTCCCTTTTCTCCCGCTTTGATTTCCTCTTTCATCCGCCGAAACACATACGGATGAATCAGCGCCTCAAGTCTCCGGCGCATGTTTTGATCTGAAAAAACAATGGAAGCAATTTTTTTCCGGTCAGTTGCCCCTTGGATGTCAAACAGCCGCTTGATTTTCTTTTGAATTGGGTTCTCTGTGCTAAAAATTTCCCGGACCCATTCATCGCAATCGATCACTTTGGAAACGCTTGCTTTCCCGAGCATGCGGCCGACCGTGCTTTTTCCGCTTCCGAATGTCCCCGTCAACCCTATCACTAATTTTTTCGTTCGAACTCGACTGTTTTTTTTCACTTCAACTCTTCTTATTCGTCGTACCAGCTTTCCGCCAAACGAATATCCACTTTAAGCGGAACGTCAAGCTGGTATGCGTTTTCCATATGTTCGCGAACCATACGCGTCATTTCATCCGATTCGGAATCCAAAACATCAAATACAAGTTCATCATGAACCTGAAGAATCATGAGCGATTTCAAGCGCTTCACCGCAAGTTCTTTTTGAATCCGGATCATGGCGAGTTTAATAATATCGGCTGCGGAACCCTGGATCGGCGCATTGATCGCAGCACGCTCCGCAAATTGCCGGACATTGGGATTGCTTGAATTGATGTCGGGAAAATAGGACCGCCGGCCGAGAATAGTCTCTAAAAATTCCTGCTTGTGCGCCTTCGTTTTTTCGGCTTCCATAAATTCTTTCACCTTCACATACCGCATAAAATAGGAATCAATAAATGATTGCGCCTCAGTCATCGATATTTCAAGACTCTGGGCAAGGCCAAAAGCGCTCACTCCGTAGACAATGCTGAAATTAATCGTTTTGGCCACATTTCGCATTTCGCGTGACACATTTTCCGGCTTTACCCCGTAAAGCAGTGTCGCAGTAAATTGATGGACATCCAAATCATTTTGAAATGCTTTCATCAAATTCGGATCTTTCGAAAAATGCGCCAAAATCCGCAATTCAACCTGCGAATAATCGGCAGATAAAATTTTCCGCCCTTTTGCCCGCGGAATGAAGGCACGCCTGATTTGCCGCCCAAGATCTGTTTTAATCGGAATATTTTGTAAATTTGGCTCCGAGCTTGAAAGCCTTCCGGTTGACGTCACCGTTTGGTTGAATGACGTATGAATCATTCCTGTTTCCGGATTCGTCAACGCAGGCAGCGCATCTACATACGTCGATTTTAATTTCGTTTTTTCACGGTATTCCAGCAAAAGCTTCGGAAGCCCATACGTTTGCGCCAAACGCTCGAGAACGCTCACATCGGTTGAATATCCTGTTTTCGTCCGTTTAATAACCGGTAGTTTCAGCTTGTTAAATAAAATATCCGCCAACTGTTTCGTTGAATTAATATTAAATTCTTCTCCGGCTTCGTGATAAATATCTACGGTCAAAGCGCTGAGGTCTTTTTCAAGCGATTTCGAAATTCCCTCAAGAAATTTTGCGTCAATCGCAACCCCGTTCATTTCCATCTCGGCAAGTACATCAATTAAAGGAAGCTCGACATCCTTAAATAACTTCATCGCTTCCCGTTCCCCAAGCAATGTCTCGAGCGGCTCCAGCAAACGATACGTGCAATCCGCATCTTCCGCCGCATAATCCGAAATTTTTTCGAGCGGCACTTGATCCATTGTAATTTGTTTCCGTCCCGTCCCTACAAGATCCTTGAAACTAATTTTCTTAACCCCTAAATACTCAAAAGAAATATCATCCAAATTGTGATTGAATTTCGCGGGATTGATCAAGTAGGAGGCAAGCATCGTATCAAAACAGATGCCCTTAAGTTCAATTCCGTGCCGTTTCAAAACAATGATTTCATATTTTATATTCTGCCCGCATTTTTTTACTTTTTCATCTTCCAAAACCGGTTGCACAAGCTTGCGGACTTCTTCCCACGGGATCCCCGGCCCCTGATGAAACCGTGACGAAACCGGAATATAATATGCTTCCTTTTCTTTCATCGAAAAACTCATCCCGACCAAATGCGCTTCAAATGAATTCTCTGAAGTGGTTTCCGTATCAACCGAAAAATATTTCGCCCTTCCCAGTTTTCTCACAAGCGTTTCAAGTTCTTCCTTCGTATTGATTGTTTGATAATTTCGCTTTTCATTTTCTCCGGCTTGTGTCGGGGTTAATTCTTTGAGAAGGCTTCGGAATTCAAATCGTTTGACAAGCTCAACAAGCTTTTTTTCGTCGGGCGGACCCGATTTCATCTCTTCAAAGTTAATTTCGATCGGAACTTCGCAATGAATCACCGCTAACTCTTTCGAAAGTTGCGCTTGATCTTTATTTTCTTCAAGTTTTTTCCGGCATGATTCCGATTTAATGTGTTCGAGATTTTGATAAATTTTCTCAAGAGATCCAAATTCATGAATTAATTTTATCGCTGTTTTTTCGCCGATACCGGGAACGCCCGGAATATTATCAGATGCATCACCCGCAAGCCCGAGAACATCAATCACTTGAGAGGGCGCAAGTCCGCCAAACCGTTCGGCAACCCCAGGAGCGCCCACGAGTTCTTCTTTATAGGTATGAAATATTTTAATTTTATCGTTCACTAACTGCATCATGTCCTTATCCCCAGTCACAATGACCACTTCTAACCCTGCTTCTTCCGCTTTTTGGGCAATCGTTCCGATCAAATCGTCTGCCTCATAACCGGCCAATTCAAAAACGGGAATTTGATATGCTTGAATAAATTCCTTGATATGCGGCATTTGCGAAATTAATTCGTCCGGCATCGGCTTCCGGTGTTCTTTATAGGCTTGAAACCGTTCCTTCCGGAATGTCGGTTCTTTCCTGTCAAAACAGACCGCAATATAATCCGGGCTCTCCTGGCGGATTATTTTCTGAAGCATGGTAATAAAACCATAAATGGCATTAGTCGGTTCCCCCTTTGAGTTTGTGAGGTTCCGAATCGCATAAAAAGCCCGATAGCAGAAAGATTGTCCGTCAATGAGAATTAAGCGACCTTTCATAAAATTGAATCCATCACCTTAAACGGATTTTTTTCGGCAGGCACGTTAGCCCGGATTTCTTATCGCTGATGAGAAATTCCGCTCGTAAGAGCTGCGGTGTAAAGATGGTTTGCATCTTTGCGACGCAGGGCTTATCTTTTGCGCCCTTGTTAAAACAGGGCGCAAAACTTTGGGCGCACCTTATTGCGCCAAAAGCAACCTTTTCGTCGATTTGCCAAATCGATGAGAAGGTCGGGTTAGCACCAACTAAACCTACTTGATTTTATAATCCACCTAATTTTCCTGAAATCATACGGATTAAATTTTGAGAGAGGTCACATTACGAAAGGATTAACCATCAACTCCAGGAAACAGGATACTGAATGCTTCTTAAAAAATCAAGTGCTTTTTTATCCGATAATAACTTTTTATGTGCCAAAAGGATACGATTCCAAGACTCTAAAATTTCGTCTTCGCTTGCACGGCCAAGAATTATCTTTTGGAAAAAACACCCATCTTTTTGGCGGCATTCTTGTCCATAAACTGAACGGCCGCTTGAGCAAATAAAGCAGGATCGTAAGATTTGGCAATCGCTTCATCGTAAGAAACAGTTCCCCGCCGGTAAAGCTCCAATAATTGGCTGTCTAACGTGCATGAACCGTATTTTGCGCCGGTTTGAAGTTCGGAAAAGATTTGATATGTTTTGCCTTCGCGAATCAAATTGGAAATAGCCGGTGTCGAAATCATAATTTCAAAAGCTGCCACACGACCGGCTTCAGTGGCAGTCGCCAACAATACTTGAGAAATCACCGCTATCATCGTTGATGCTAATTGCGCCCGGATTTGAGGCTGTTGATGCGCCGGAAAAACGTCAATAATACGATCGACTGTTCGCGCAGCGCCCGTTGTATGCAAGGTTGCAAAAACCAAATGTCCGGTTTCTGCCGCAGTAATCGCCGCTTCCATCGTTGCCAAATCGCGCATTTCCCCGATCAAAATCACGTCCGGATCTTGCCGCAATGCTTTTACCACGGCTTCCGAGAACGACGGGACATCCGTCCCGACTTCACGCTGAGTCGTTACCGCTTTTTTATGATCGTGATAATATTCGATCGGATCTTCAATCGTAATAATATGACATTCCCGGTTTTCATTAATAAAATTCAGCATGCTCGCAAGCGTGGTCGTTTTTCCCGAACCCGTCGGCCCTGTCACCAAAATAAGGCCGCGCGGACGGTTGCATAATTCAACAATCTTCGGAGAAAGGCCGATTTGCTCAAACGTATAAAATTTACTCGGCAACAATCTCAGGACAAGACCGTAAGATCCCCGTTGTTTAAAAGCGGATGCGCGAAAACGGACTCCCCGTTCAAAATTAAATCCGAAATCCACGCCGCCGACTCGGTCGATTTGCGAACGGTGATGTTCGGAGGTTATAGATTGTATAAAATTTTCTGTATTTTTGACGTTTAAAATTTGATCTCCGATCGAAACCATTTTTCCATCGATTCGGAAGGTCGGAGGGCGGCCAACTGAGAGGTGCACATCCGAAGCGCCTCGCGTCAGCGCTTCCTTCAAAATTTCAATAATATCCATTTGCAATCCGGGTTGCGGGTTAATATTCTGTTTCTACGTCTTCCTTGAATAAGTATAACACCGCATTTGTAAATTACCAATTTCAAGGCTATTTTCTGCGAAATTTTTCGGACTTATTTAAATATTGAACAAAGTCCGTTCAAGCTCAAAAGAAGCAACGCGACAGAAATTAAAAAAATTGGAATCCCGGAAAATTTTCCGGGCACAACGGTTATAGCAAGCCGTTCCCAAATAGCCGTCAGCATCATATATAACAGCGGAATTGCAAACGCCCAAGCGGCGTCAAGAAATACCATTTGCCCGGATAAAAAAACGAGCCAACTCAACCCGGCACAAAGCCCGCCAACCATATAAAAATTCAGCACGCGAGCTCCGGTCTTTTCTATGCGAAATCGTTTTGGGACTAACCACGAAGAAACAAAAACGATAAGCATTACGGGAAGTGGCTCATAAAGCACAAAGTGATAACGAAGGCTCCATTGATGAAGATAACGTGTCACGGAAAATATCAAAAGGTAATAGAAGAAAAGATAAAAAAACTGGGTTTGAATATTTTTTAATCGGGCTTGATAAAGAAGGACTTTCGCCGTTACGACACCGGTAAAAAGAAATAAAGCATATTCCATATTTTCTCCAAAAACTTATTCGAAGCGGTTTCATAAGATCTGTCATCCCCGCGAAAGCGGGGATCCATTATCTGTGGATTCCCGCTAAGAGCATGCGGGAATGACACTTGTGCGAACTTACGAAACCGCTTCTATCCGACCACGCCTGAAATAGCGTCATTCTTATAAGTCACCGCATCCAGCAGCGGCGTTAACACATTTCCAATCAGAATCGAGTAAACGACACTCTCGACCTCGCTCAAACCATTTTGTATAAAAATAACCAGTAATAACCCGCAAAGGATTAAAAAAGGCACCCGGGCAGAAGAAGTAATCGGTGTCGTCACGGAATCAGTCACAAGGAAAAAAGCGCTGAATAAAATGCCGGTTTGGAATGTCCGAAACATAAATTCCTCTCCCGCAAGAAAAAAACCTGCTCCGGCAGATAACAAATAAATCAAAGGCGTTTCCCATCTAATCGTCCGAGAGAGAATCATGATGATTCCGCCAATGATCACCGCAATCGCACTTGCTTCCCCAAGCAATTCCGCGCGGCCATTAAACATGAGCTCTCGAAATGGCGCTTGTAAAAATCTTTCGGAAAAAATTTGAATGGTTCTTTGAAATCCCGATTCACTTAAAAAATACGAAGGAAATAAAAGCATGATCATAGCTAATCCGATCAGCGCAGGATTGAAAATATTTCCGCCCAAGCCGCCGAACATCTCCTTTGCGATAATCGTCATAAAAAAGACGCCCACGAGAATTGCCCACCACGGAATCTCGGGCGGAAGTAAAAGCGCAAAAAGAATTGCAAGGAAAACAGTGTATCCATTTTGGAACATATATTTTTTATGAATCCATTTTGAAAATAACCATTCGAAACCAACGCTGAAAACAATCACCATCAGCGGGATAGAGACCGCATCCCAGGCAAAAACACGGAAACCGGAAAGCCACACCGGAAGCAATGCGGCCAGGTTCCAACCGATTCGTTTATTGACGGAATTTTGTGACAAAATATGCGGATTGGGCCCGATTGAAAAAATCTTTTCAAGCTTAGGAATGAGTGGCGAGCTCGACATCATGGTATTCAGGTATTGGTGCGGGTTCGGTTTTCTTTAAAAATGCCCGTTTCCCGTTTTGAATCATTTCCAAAAGAGGAATTTTAGAAGGACAAATATACGCACACACTCCGCATTCAATGCATTCCTCCAGTTTATATTCTTTCGCTAAATTAAAATTTTCTTTTCTGATGGCTTTGACCAAAATTTCGGGTTGAAGCGATGCGACACATCGATCCACACATAAACCGCAACGAATGCAAGGGGCTTCTTTTTCGACATCGTTTGATTCGACCGGAAGCGCGACAATCCCCGTCGTATTTTTTGTCACAGGAAAATCCAGAGAGTTGATCGCCTCCCCCGTCATGGGACCGCCCAACACAAGACGGACCGAATCGCGAAGAAGCCCTCTGCATTGATGGATGAGATAGGAAAGCGGCGTCCCGATTCTTGCCCATATATTTTTTGCTTCGGCAATGCATTCGCCGGTCACGGTCACCACCCTTTCAATCAAAGGCTTCCCGACATATATCGCTTCATAAGCCGCAAAAGCAGTAGCGACATTCAATACAAGAATTCCCGCTTTCAACGCAGATTCGCCTTTCCGAAACGGCCGCTCAAGAAGGGTTTCGCAAAGCGCCCGTTCTGTCCCTTGCGGATATTTGACAGGAAACGAACAGATTTCAATTTGATTCAAGCGAAGGCTATAATTTTTAGTTTTGAGAATTTCGACCGCTTCCAATTTATTTCTTTCAATCGCGATCACCGCCTGTCTGGCGCCGCATGCGATGCGAAGTGATTCCGTCCCTTTTAAAATTTCGAGCCCATGATTCAGCATTAAAACATGATCCGCCGTTAAATAGGGCTCCGACTCGCATCCGTTAATGACAAGCGTATGAATATGGGCCATCTTCGCTTCTTCTAATTTCATATGAAGCGGAATCGAGCAGCTTCCCATATCAACCAACCCGGCTTGTCTTACAATTTCAATCAGTTCGTCCGGATTTTCAGAAACAAACAATTGCGGCTGAATGACAGGGTCCAAAGAGTCCCGTTCATCTGACTCAATTTGAATTTGTTCCGGCATTACTTTAGAAATGAATCCGCTGACACTGGAATGAATGGGAACCGCTTTAAAATCAACGCCATCGGCAATTTTTGTTCCGACCAGCACACGATCCCCTTCGAAAACACATGAAACCGCAGAAATGTTCCCTTTTTCTAAAAGCGAAATAGCGATGAAGCGCGGCGTTGAGGAGCGGACAATATTGGTCGTCAAAAGGCTTCGCTCTTTTTTCTCGGGTAAATGAACCCCTCGCTTTAAATACTTCATCCTGAACCTCTTGCTTAAAAATTCCAATGCCCAAATCCTCCGCCAAAAAAAGTGGTCGGATCCGCCTCCACCACACGACGCGGCGGATGCGCCGAGCCTTTTGGCGCAAACGCTTTAGTGGCGGACTATGCCCAAGAAATGATCATTGGTTATTTTCCGTTCGCTTGTCATTCAAATTGCCGCTTCGAAACGGTTCAAAAACCACGGTTTCAAAGCCAAGAGAGCGAATAAACTGAATGATTTTCTCACGCAATTCGTGATCTTTCAATCGATTTAACTCTTCTTCGCCAAGCTCAATTTTTGCATTTTGGCCAAAATGCCTTAGCCGGACCTCCCGAAAACTAAGATCTTTCAGAAAGTTCTCCCCATTCTCGATTTGACGTAATTTTTCCGGTTTAATCTCGCTTCCATAAGGAATGCGGCTGGCAAGGCATGGCGAGGCCGGTTTATCCCAAACCGGCAAGCCCAGCTCTCGGCTTAGGGCCCGGACATCATGTTTATGAAGCCCCGCCTCAACAAGCGGATTTTTGACGCCATATTCGCTTGCGGCATCGTGCCCGGGACGAAAATCAGAAAGGTCGTCCATATTTGTCCCGCAAATGATTTCTCTGAATCCGGTTTCTTTCAATAAATCCTTCAACTGTTTATATAATTCCCCTTTGCAGTGATAACAGCGCCGGTTGGAGTTTGATATATAATTTGGATTTTTGATTTCCATCGTTGAAACAATCCGGTGGTTGACGCCGATTTCCTTCCCAATCCGCTTGGCTTCCTCGAGTTCACGCGAAGCGATCGATTCACTGGCCGCAGTCACGGCTAAAACCGAATCCCGGCCTAATACATCATAAGCAACTCTAAGCAGAAGGGCCGAATCAACCCCTCCGGAAAATGCGACGACCACACTTTGATATCCGGAAATAATTTGCTTCAATTTTTGGTAACCGGCAGAACCGGCCGCAAAAGGATGTGGCCATGGAAATTTTTCAATCCAGCCGCCGCCCAGTACTTGCGTCCCATCATAAAATACACACGCCTGCCCCGGCGTAATCGCGTCCTGCGGCTCATCAAAGACAACTTTCACTTCGTCATTGGAAACGATCTCAATTTTCGCGGGTGCTTTATTGTGCCGCGCTCGGATTTTTGCTTCAATCGGTTTTTGGATTTTGCTATCCGGAGGTAAAAACCATTGCACGTTTCCAACCAAACACTCTTTCTTTTTCACCGCAGCCTTCGGGCCCACCACAACCGTATTCGTTTCAGGATCAATCGCCACAACATAAAGCGCAAACTGAAACGGGACTCGAAGTCCTTTTCGCTGCCCGATCGTATAATGATAGTATCCTTCGTGTTCTCCCAGTTTTTTCCCCTTCAAATCCACAATCGGACCCGTTATCGGTTTCATTCCCCGTTCCCGCTCCAGAAATTTTCCGTAATCATGATCCGGAATAAAACAAATGTCCTGTGAATCAGGTTTGTCAGCCACTTTCAATTTTGTTTTTTTTGCAATTTCCCTTACTTCTTTTTTTGTATAATCCCCGAGCGGGAGCGAAAGGTTCGCGAGCACATCCTGAGGAAGTCCAAACAGCACATACGATTGGTCTTTTGAGAAATCTTTGCTTTCTGAAATATAATAACGTCCACTTCTCTGATCAAAGCAAACACGCGCATAATGGCCGGTTGCGATCGAATCGTACCCAAGAAGCCGGGCCCGCTCAAGAAGAAGCGTAAATTTGATGTATTGATTGCAAGCGATGCACGGATTCGGTGTTTTCCCGGACTTGTACTCATTTGCAAAATAATCAATCACACCCGTTTGAAAGGGTGCGGAAAAATTGAAAACGTGATGGGGAATATCGAGTTTTAACGCCACGCTCTGTGCGTCACGCACGCCGCGGAGGCCACAGCACGAATTTTCATTTTTTTCTTCACAATGCCCTTCCGGCCAAATCCGGATGGTTGCACCGCCAACTTCAAAGCCTTTTTCTTTCAGCAGAACGGCTGCGACAGAACTATCGACACCGCCGGACATTGCGACTAAGATTTTTTTAGGCATGAGAATGGAAACCGTTCCTTACTTCAAAATTTCATTCACATTAATCCGGTCTTCAAACATTTCCTTCAGGTTCCCGAATTCACAGCGTTCGACATCCACGCTTTCGAGCTCGGGAAGTGATCCGAGAATCGGCAGGCCGGTTAAATCGTGGATCACCCGCGGATTCGTCATTTCGGCGAGAGAATAATTAACGATAGGCGCACGGTTAAAAATAATTCCGCGGATGACAAATCCGCGCATCAATGCGGCATCCACCGTCAGGAGCGTATGATTAATCGCGCCCAAACTGGCGTGCGACACAATCACAATCGGAAGCCCCATTTCGCGGATCATATTGGCCACCAAATAATTTTTCTTAATCGGCACTAAAATCCCGCCGATCCCTTCGATAATCACAAAATCATAATGTTTCTGAAGCTCTTCATAAGCGCGGCGAACGTAATCTAAATCGATTTCTTTCTGTTCATAAACGCTTGCAACGCTCGGGGCTATAGGATTCCGGAACCGCACAGGACTGGTGAGGCGCGCATATTCATTCTCCGCCGCTTCGAAAAGATACACCGCATCCATACTAATCAGCCGCTTAGGATTGTCGCCGCTACAACCCGTCGCAATCGGCTTCATCACGCCTACTTTCATACCCTTCGCCTTGAGAACCATCGCAAGCCCGGCCGCAATCACAGTCTTTCCAACGCCGGTATCCGTTGCCGTAATAAAAATTCCTTTAGCCATGATGATTTCCCCGTTTTTCTCTAAAATTGCCCCCTCACCCTTCCCCTCTCCCTAAGGGAGAGGGTGGGGTGAGGGGCTTTTATCCTTCAGTCACAAACCGGATCGATTGATACGTCACGCGCAATAATTTCCTGAGCTCCACAACGGTGATCCCAAGCGGTGGCATTAAAATAATGACATTCCCGAGCGGCCGCAAAATCACACCGAGAGAACGCGCTTTCTGAATGACGCGGATTCCTATTTTTTCTTTCATTTCGTATGGGGTTTTATCTTTTTTGCCTTTGACAAGTTCAATGCCCACCATGAAACCGCACTGCCTGATGTCACCGACATGTTTCAGCTCCCTGAAATTTTCCAGGCCTTCGCATAAGATTTTGATCTTGGGTTGTAAATTTTGAAGAACATTTTCTTTTTCAAAATATTCGATATTCGCAAGCGCAACCGCGCACGCAAGCGGATTGGCCGTATAAGTATGTCCGTGAAAAAACGTTTTTGCATCTTCATATTTTCCAAGAAATGCCCGGTAAATTTCTTCCGTTGCAAATGTCGCGGCCAGCGGAAGGTATCCGCCGGTCAACCCTTTGGCAACGCACATGATATCCGGCGAAACCGATTCATGTTCGCACGCAAACATTTTTCCCGTCCGGCCAAACCCCGTTGCTACTTCGTCAAGGATGAGAAGAATATCGTATTTCTTCGTTATTTGACGGACGGCCGCAAGATACCCCGGCGGTTGAAGAATCATGCCTGCCGCGCCCTGCACAAGAGGTTCCATGATGAATGCGCAGATTTCATTCTTGTGTTGATTAAGGACATTTTCAAGCCGCTCAATGCAATCATTTGTATATTCTTCCTCACCCCCGATGAATGCGTCGCGATAACGGTACGGTGCTTTCACCTCGACAGAATCAAAAAGAAGGGGTTTATAAATTTCGTGGAATAAATCCATTCCGCCGACACTGACCGATCCGATCGTGTCTCCGTGATAAGCGTTTGTCAATCTTAAAAATTTTTTCCGCGTTTTCTCCCCTTTGTGCTGCCAATATTGATATGCGATTTTGAGCGAAATTTCAACGGCTTCCGAACCAGAATCTGAATAAAAAACGCGTGTGAGTTCTTCCGGCATAATTTCGATCAATTTCTTTGAGAGCAAAATGGCGGGGACGTTCGATAGCCCCAAAAAAGTGGAATGAGCAACCCGGGTAAGCTGGCTTTTCACCGCTTGATCCAAATCTTTTATGCGGTGACCATGAACATTGCACCAAAGCGAAGAAACGCCGTCTAAATAACGTTTCCCGTTCACATCTTTCAGATAAGATCCTTTTCCCGACTCGATAACGAGAATATCCTCTTTTTCCCAATCGCTCATCTGCGTAAACGGATGCCAGATAAACTGTTTATCCCAATTGGTAAGAAGCTTCTGGTCAAACTTTTCCCGCTTGGCGGATTGTCTCTTTTGGCTGGCAACAGGCATACTTTCTCGCTTTCCTCCGAAAGGAATAATTATAGCAATGATTAAGAGATATGGAAAGTGAATTGGTTGGGGATGTCTTTTTAGAGCATGCAATTAAAATTGTGTCCTTTGGCGCCGTACTTTATGTCATCCCCTCATGCAGCGAAGCAGCACTGCTCCGCCGTGCTTTAAGCGGAGATCCATCGAACTATGGATTTCCGCTTTCGCGGGAATGACACGAAAGGCCACAATTTTACTTGTATGATTTCTTTTTACATGGCCACGGAATAAACGTTTGTCTGCCCGCCGGTGCGTTATCGCGAGAAAATATTCCGGAATTTTTTATGACTTATATTTAATTATTACGAGTATTATGCTAATAGTGTCCGTCCTGAAGACGCTGATCGTTCACCCTGTTTAACTCTTCCCTTACGGGAGCAACTTCCGTGGAGTCAATGTACCAATCGCCGTTTGTGTCCCACTTACTTAGAAAACGTTTCCGAGTAATATGGACTTTATCAGCCCCTTCGGCATCAATCTTGTGGACCACCTGCCACAACCGGTGGACTCGCCAATCTTCGACAAATTTCAGCATCGGAACTATTTCGCGGGAATCAATTTTCAAGTCCCCATTTGTGTCCCATTCCTTAGTCCACGGTTTGACGGGATAAATGCCGGACTCCCCTTTCAGCGTCACTTCCTGTGCCACACTGTGGATCCACTTCACTTTGAATTCTTCATAATCAGTATAATCGGCGCCAGTCAGAATAAAAAAAAGCAATCCTAATAAAAATAATCTTTTTAATCTATCCATTCAAGCGCACCCGATAAGTTGAAGGTAAAAGGAAACGTCTGTCTCTATGATTGCTTGAAGCAAAACGTTTCCGGTGCCATACAGACAGGCCTCATGTTGTTTAGCGGGCAGATTTGGTCATTAGCCTTTTTATTCTAATTGGTCCTGCAGCTTCTTCTTCAAATCATCGATCTGCTTGAGCAAATAATCCGGGAGAAGATGTTCATTGCCAAGTTCATGCTTGGTATTGTCAAGAATCGTAATGAGCCGTTTAATCGCGGCATTCCGGCGCGTTTTCCGGACTTCAACGGGATCCTTCACTTCCCGGTCCGAAAGTAACTTCCGGTATTGCGCTTTTACTTCCTTCGGTTCTTTCGCGGAATCAATAACGGCCGAACGCAAATCTGCAAAATCCGCCGGTGCAATATTTTTATTTTCTTTGGCAAGCCTCAAAATATTGACTGATTCATAATTCGGAATTGTTTTCGCCGTGTCTTCTTCGGTGAAATCTCCCTTTGCAATCTGCGGTTCTTCTTTTTCAAGAAAATAATATGATTTCAGAAGCTTCGCGGCGGTCGTTTCTTTAATTCCGAGCTCTGTTTTGCAATACCCTTCAAATGTTAAATAGCCCCACCCTTTGAAAAGTTTATCCTTATGAATGCTGTAAAGATATTGGCCAAGTTCAATCCATGATGCTTTATGCCGCTTCGCCACATCCAGCGTTTTCTGCCGAAGCTGATCTTTTTCTGTTTCTTTTGCCACCGCTAATGCCATAAATAAATACCTCCCGAGTTCAGTCTGATTTTAGAGGCGCCATTGTACACTATGTTTAGAGGAGATTCATGCTCAATTTGCAGCTCTAATTTAACTTATTTTTATATCAAAATTTCTCCGTGAGCACAAATCTCTGCAAATTTTTCCGCGGACTTTCGGACGCGGCGGTGCTGGTTGGTGTAATCGATTTCAATGAGGCCAAAACGTTTGAAAAAACCGTCGGCCCACTCGAAATTGTCGAGAAGGGACCAATAAAGGTAACCGATGACGTTTGCACCTTCGGACATCGCGCGAGCGAGTTCGCCCAAATGATTCTGAATAAATTCCGCGCGTTCATTGTCATCAGCGGTTGCTATTCCGTTTTCGGAAATCAAAATCGGCAATTTATATTTTGAAAATTCTTTCACCAGCTGAGAAAGTCCGCGAGGATAAATTTCCCAGTCCATCATGGTTCGCTTGCCCACATCGCGATGATGTTCGAGCGTGCAATCATCACCCAAAAGGCCTGCTGCGTTAAATCCGCGATTGTGAATGAAATAGCGCGTATAATAATTAATCCCGATAAAATCAAGCGTCCTGGCACGCGGCAGTTTAATTTGAAACAAACCCGGATAATTCACTTTTCCGTAAACCATCGCTTCGGTTGCAAGATGATTTGTCATTTTTGCCCGGAACCATGTCGATAAGCGATGCCGCCACGACCATTTTGAACAAGGCGCATAAACGGCCGAAAACTGCGCAACACCAACCAACCCCTCACCCCTGCCCTCTCCGCTTCGCTGCAAGGACTGCCTGTGGGAGTTTGGACTGCCCTCTCCGCTTCGCTGCAAGGACTGCCTGTGGGAGTTTGGACTGCCCTCTCCCTGAGGGAGAGGGTTAGCTTGCCCGCCATTAGTGTGGAGGGGGTGAGTGGCGGTTATCTCTTTAATGACTTGGTAGGCAAGCACATGCCCTCTTAACAAATTCCCCAACACGCGAAATGCTTTTTCGTATGACTTCTCACCCGGCGGCCATTCTCCGGCAATAAATCCTTTGTAGACATACACCATCATTTCATTCATCGTAATCCAGTAACGGACCGGCGTGTCGATTGTTTCAACCACCTTTCTCACATAGCGCGCAAAAATTTCGGGAGATTCATCGAGAAGCCACCCTCCTTTTTTCGCAAACCAAAGCGGAATCGTGAAGTGATAGAATGTCACCATCGGCTCGATTCCGAATATCCGGAGCGTCTTAATCATTTCACCGTAATGATAAAGCGCTTCTTCGCTGAATATGCCTTCTTCCGGCTCGATCCGGCTCCATTCAATGGAAAACCGGTGCGCGTTGTGGCCGAGCGATTTCGCAAGCGCAAAATCCGCACGAAACCGGTTCCAATGGTCACAGGCTTTTCCGGATTTTTCCTTCACCCGGTCCGCTTCTTCCCACTCCCACCAGTCATTATTCCGGTTGTCCCCCTCGACTTGATGCGAGGACGTGGCTGCGCCCCAAAGGAAGTTGGGTGGAAAGGAAAATTTTTCCTTTTTCATAGACACCTTAACCCACCGGCGCAACATGGTGGTTCCCGCTCGGCACTGACTTTCATTTAAGAAACGCAAAGATAGTATTAATTCGGTAGTCAGTACCGTTCTTGAGCTTCCCCAATAAATAAAATTTAATGAGGCTCAAGGACGGACAGCGGAAAAAGCTAATTAGTGAAAGTCAATCGCTTTTCCCGAACTCGCGGATAACCACCATGTTACGCCTTTTTTCTTTCATTGTTATTTTTCTCGAACAAAATTTTCCGTAGCTTGGATAATAAGCGGCAGCTCAAGGCGGTGTTTCTCCGCGAGTTCGGAAAAAGCGGCATAGTCTCCCCGCTTAGCTTTTTACGCTGTCCGAGCGGGCAAACACCGCCTTGAACTGCTGATTTCATTCGCTGGCCGCAGATTGCCCGGCTAAATAACCGGTTGAAAATGCGATCTGCAAATTAAAACCGCCCGAGTCGCCATCCACATCAATCATTTCTCCCGCGAAATAAAGCCCGCGAACTATTTTCGATTCCATCGTCAACGGATTAATCTCTCTCGTCGAAACTCCGCCGCAGGTAATCATGGCTTTATCTATCGGCGCTGTTTTCAAAATTTCCATCCGGAACCCTTTGATTAAAGAAACGAGTTCTGTCCGTTCTTTTCGGCTGATCTGGCTGGCAAGTTTATTTCCCGGAATTTTCGCAGCGTCAATCAAAACGGCCGCAAACCGGTCCGGCATCAACAATTGAAGAACATTCTTTATCTGCTTCTTCGGATTTGCCTGAAGAAGTGCGAGAAATTCCGAATCAATTTTTGCTTGATCGGATTCCGGCTTTAAATCAATGTCGATAAAAACCTTTTGAGATCCGCCAAACCATCCTCCAACTTTCCCACTTAACGATAAAACAAGCGGCCCTGAAATTCCATTTTTTGTAAATAAAATATCTCCAACGGGTGAATATATCTCGTTTTTATCACTATGAAACCGGAGCCGGATTTTCTGTAAAGTAAGCCCTTCCAATGCTTTAGGATACGCTTCTTTTATTTCCATAGAAGCGAGGCCGGCCCGGAGCGGAATAATCTCATGCCCCAAACGGCCCACTATTCGGATCCCTTCTCCGTTAGAACCCGTTGACGGATAGCTCGCTCCGCCGGTTGCTAAAATAATTTTATCTGCCAATAATGTTTTTCCGTCCGAAAGAAAAACATCGGAAACTTTCTCATTTTTAACCAATAGCTCTTTAATATTAAGCCCGTACAGCACGTTGATTTTATATTTTGCTGTTTCTTTCTGTAATATCTCAAGAACGCTTTGTGCGCGATCTGTCACGGGAAAAACCCGGTTATTTTCTTCCATTTTTAATTTAAGCCCGCGTGATTCGAAAAACGCCATCAATTCCCGGTTGAAAAAATGTTTAAACGCGCCTCTCAAAAAATCGTTGTTTGAGCAGGATTCAAGAAAGGAATTGAGATCGCAAGCGTTGGTGAGATTGCATCTGCCGTTTCCGGTGAGTAACAATTTGCGGCCAAGCGAATTATTTTTTTCGACGATCGTCACATCTTGTTTCAATTCCGCGGCACGAATCGCCGCCATCATCCCTGCCGGTCCGCCGCCGATAATGAGTATTTTGTTCATAGGGTTTGGTATTTTATTAGTCGTCGAAATTATATTATATATAAAACTCCAATGACCAATAAAATCCCAAACGAATAATACCCAATTGGGATTTGAAATTTTGAAATTTCTTTGGTTATTGCGTGCTTGGTCATTGAATTTTTTTCTTATCTTTCAAGCACTCTCCGCGCCTCCTCAACCTTCTCCCCCGGCACATACAACCGGTACTCGTCCACCATCGTCCGGATGGGAAGCCCCCAGGAAAATCGAAGCGGTTCGATAAGTGCCGGAATTTCATTCCCGTTCAAAAATATACGCTTCACATCCGCTTCGATTTCGTCGAAAGCCGTATAGGCAACGGCCCATTTCCCGACTCCGGAATCGTATTTCAATTTTAAAAATTTAATCTGCGCCAGAAAATCAAGCGCAACACCGATCAGTAAAAGAAGACCAATATCGCGGATAAATAAAATGAGAGAATTTTCAGGCTTCGCAAGAGAGATCGCAAAAACCGGAAAAAGAAAAACGAATGTTAAAAACAGCCCCGCTCCGGTTTGCATTTTCTTTAACCGTACGGATAAAAATTTCGTCTCGGATTCATGGCCCCCTGCAGTTTTGATTTGATAACCATACCGATGGATCAGCGAACAAACATATTTTGTATCAAAGACAAGAAGGAAATAAAAGCGCGTAAAAATAAATATAAAGAGGACGTACAGTCCTTTCTCGGCATAACCATTTTTCGTGATGACACTGTAGGCCTGATCTAACATTGGAATATTTCTATAAATACTCAAAACGCTCGGAAGCATCATCATCACTCCAGCCAAAACAAAAGGCATCTTGCCGGCCATCGTCAGCCTTACGCCGATTTCTCCGGCGTCGCTTCCGTTCTTGACTAACGGAATCCTTTCTTTTACCTTTGACATTAAAAGAAGCGCCACAAAAAAAAGAATCCCCAAGATACCGGAAATAATAAACCCTTCGATTGAAACCATTTTTATTTGAATTTCAGCGATTGTTTTTCGAACGGCAAAAATAAATTCGAACGGAACATACAAAACGGTCATCAGCGCAAATCCGTTTCCGATTCCATACCGATGAATTGCTTGCGCAGCGAAATAAATCAACACCGTTGCAGCCGTCATAGTGAGCATACACATCAGCCGGAATCCCCAACCGGGACTCGGAACTAAAACACCGCCGCCGAAGGAATTGGGCTGTTCGAGCAATTGACCGATCAATAAGCCCTGAATCAAACTCAAGATTAAGGCAATCAAAATCGTCAATCGCGTGATCAATTCTCTTCCCACCTCACCGCCAAAAGACGCGGCTCTTAATGGACGAATGACGGCCGTCGCAAATTGGATTAATAAACACGCGGAAAGAAACGGAGCCGTTCCCAACATCAACACGGATACTTTAGATAAATATTCAAACTTGGACAATTGCATAAACGAACTTTCCGCAAATTCCCGAGCGCTAACAATATCAATGCCCGGAAGCGGAATGAAAGACGCCAGCTTAAAAAGGATGAGGATGCCCGCCGTGAATAATAATCGATTTCTCATTTCGCCATTCCGGACGACGAAATTAACAAGATCTCTAAATGAAGAATGATTTTGTGTCATCGGTTGAACGCCTTTACTTTCATGGACTCGATTTTAGCAAAAATAAAAAGGGACAGGCAAAAATTCTCACCCCCCTTCCGCTTAAAAAAATTAGAACGAAGCAACCAGCGCCTGTATTTCGACTTCGGTATGCGCACTTGAAAGGGTAATGCGGAGCCGGGCTTTGCCTTTGGCAACCGTCGGGTAACGGATGGCAGGCACAAAAAATCCGTGGTCAAAAAGATATTTGCTGGCATCGAGCGTTTTTTTCTCGTCACCAAAAATAACAGGAATGATCGGAGACCGGGTTTCTAAAATCGGGGCATGCGCTTTCTTTAAGCCGCTCATCAGCAAATCAACGTTTCGCCATAATGTTTGACGAAGAACAGGTTCGCTTTCAATCAAATCGATCGCTTGAACGCAAGCCGCGCAAATCGAAGGCGGCAAAGCCGTCGCAAAAAGAAAAGTCCGCGCATGATTGATTAAATATTCAATCAATTCCGTTTTCCCCGCGACAAATCCTCCGAGTCCGCCGATCGCCTTGGAAAGTGTTCCCATTAAAACATCCACCTCATCCGAAATACCGAAATACTCACAGACACCGCAACCGTTTTTCCCGAACACGCCAACGCCATGCGCCTCGTCGACAACCAAGTATGCGCCATATTGATTTTTCAGGCGGATAAGTTCGGGAAGAAGTGCAAGGTCTCCGTCCATGCTAAATACGGAATCAGTCACAATCCAAATCCGTCGGGCCTTGGCGCCTTTCAAAAGTTTTTCCAAATAATCCATATTCAAATGCGGATACACTCGAATCGCCGCGCTGCTTAATTTTGCGGCATCAATAAGAGACGCGTGATTCAGCTTGTCCATAATAATGAGGTCTTCTTCGCCCGCAAGCGCGGGAATCGTTCCGACATTGGTCAGATAGCCCGCGGAAAATACGAGCGCACGTTCTTTGCCTAGAAATTTCGCCATCCGCTCTTC
Source organism: Candidatus Danuiimicrobium aquiferis (assembly GCA_001804285.1). Taxonomy (GTDB): domain Bacteria; phylum Omnitrophota; class Omnitrophia; order Omnitrophales; family Danuiimicrobiaceae; genus Danuiimicrobium; species Danuiimicrobium aquiferis. The sequence continues at coordinate 32,891 of MHFR01000042.1, read as the reverse complement.
GAGACGAACATGCCAATCCGTTGTTCCCGAAATAAGCCGGGCGCTCCGGGCACCGACACCGTGCGTCTCAAGCACGCACTTCGCCGCTTCTATGACTTTCGGATGCTGACTCAAATTTAAATAATTATTTCCGGAAAATAAAATCACCTCGCGCCCGTCAACGGTGGCGTGTGTTCCCTGAATGTTTTCATGAAGCCGCGGTTTGCGGTAGAGGCTCTTGTCCGAAAGGCTTTCAAGCTCTTTACGAATCCAATCAAATTTCACAATCGCTCCTTAACTATAAATGTGGTTTCCCCCCGGGCAAGCCCGGGGCACCTTCCAACATCTGGCCTCGCTGGGAATTTTTTCGTTCCCTGCTCGGCTCGCCCTTCGGGCGCCATTCCCCCCCGGACAAGTCCGGGGAGCCCAAAGCGGCGTCTGGATTCCCGCTTCCGCGGGAATGACAATTATGAGTAGATGTAAACCAGTTGTCTCATTAACTCCTCGCCGCGAGTTCGGCCGCCCTTGGCGGACGTTGTCCGAGCGCCGAGGAGTTAATGAGACAAGCGTTTACTTCTCAAGCAATATTGCCGCCAGTTGACCGCCGAAACCGAGTGAAATCGAGCATGCCAAATTGATTTTCTTATCCTTGGAACGAAGCGGCGTGCAATCAAGATCGCAAACCGGATCCGGTATTTCCAAATTTGCTGTCGGCGGAATAAACCCGTCCCGCATCGCAATCAAAGAAGTAATCACTTCCACGGCGCCCGAAGCGCCGACCATGTGTCCCGTCATCGATTTTGTTGAGCTTGCCGGAATCTGATACGCATCCTGTCCAAAGGCTTTTTTGATTTGCGCCGTTTCGTAACGGTCGCCGCTTTGCGTCCCGGTACCATGTAAATTTAAATAATCAATTTCGCGCGGCTTAATCCCTCCCCGCTTCAAAAGTTCCTGCAAACATCGTTCAAGGCCGTTACTCCGCTCATCAAATGAAATCGGATGAGACGGTTCAAACCCATAAACATGCGCGCGCACTTTCCCATAACAATTGGCTTTCCGTGCTTTCGCATACACCTCGCTTTCCAGAATTAAAATGCCCGCCCCTTCTCCGATCAGAAACCCGTCACGCCGCAGATCATACGGCCGGATCATTTTATTTTTTGACAAAACTCCCATTTGCCGGTAACCGGCAAGCATCAGTCTCGTTAGCGAGGCATCTCCCGCACCCGCAATACAGCAATCGGCCTCTCCCTGTTCAATCATCCGAATTCCTTCGATGATTGCAAATAAACCCGTTGCGCAAGCCGCCACCGCCACTTTTGCCGGTCCGCGGAGTTCCCAATGCCGCGCAATCCATTGCGTCGCAATATTCGGAAGTAAATTTGCATAAACGCGTGCCGCCACCAAAGCGCTCGGCCTATTCTGCATCCGTTCATTATAATGTTCAAACGTGTACATCCCGCCCTTGCTTGAGCTGACCGCAATTCCGATCCGTTCATGATCCACCCATGATAAATCAAGCCGGCTATCTGAAAGCGCTTCTTCCGTTGCAGCCATGGAATATTGAATATTCGGATCGAGAATTTTCGCGTAAGGAGGCGGCTTAAAACCGGAGAGAGGAAACGCTATTTCATCCGCATCAAACTCTTTGAACCGCTCCGGATTGGCTTCATGAAGGCTCCGGCGGCCCACGATTCCCTGTTTCAGGGATCTTGTAAATTCATCCGCATTGTTCCCGATCGGCGAAACCACTCCAATGCCGGTAATAACAACTTTATTCATGGATTCCCTTTTTGATTTATTCGCCCGGATCACCCCTCACCCCTGCCCTCTCCCCGAGGGAGAGGGTTAGGGTGAGGGAATTTATTAATAACTTCAAATCTCTAAATAATTACCCAGAGTTAGTGTTCTTCTCGCTTCCGGTTTTTTGTTCGCACTTCGCCTTCAACTCAATGATACCTTTCTTATACTCGTCGATTTTTTGATCGATACCGGAATATTTTTCTTTTACCCATATATATATTTTCGATTGCCGAAACTCTTGAATAATGCGATCTACATCGTTCAGAGTAATTCCTTTTATAATCGGACACGCCATATTGAACACTTGCTGATCAACCTTTTTACTTAAATCATTATCTTTTTCACCGGCCGCTGCGCATGTCCAGCCCTGATGCAACACAAAAAATATGATCAATGCAACCATCATCTTTAAACACTGTTTGTTTCTCTTTGTTCCCATTTTTTACTTTCTCCCTCTTGTTTTTTTCAAACACTCCTTGAATCATAATGAAAAATCTGGCCGGTAACATGTTGAACATGATCCGATAACAAATAAATTAAAAAATCGCTGACTTCTTTGGGATCAGAAATTGTCCGAAGCGGACTTTCCTTCACATTCCGCTCAATCACATCCTCAGGAAGACCTTTCGTCAATTCCGATTTCATAAAACCGGGATTCAATCCGTTCACCAAAATCCCTTTTCGTCCTAACTCTTTCGCAAGCGTTTTCGTTAATGCAATCAATCCACCTTTGGCCGCCGCATAATTCACTTGCCCAAAATTACCGCGCAAACCGACTCGGCTGACAATATTCAAAATTTTAGCGCCCGGCTTTCTCGTGATTATCGGCAACAATTGCTTTGTCAAATAATATACGGCATCTAAATTGACAGCCAACACCTCATCCCAGTCTTCCGTTGAAAGATTTGCGAGCGTCTTGTCGCGCACAATCGCGGCATTGTGAATCACCGCGTCTAATTCCATCGTACAAGCGCTGAGATCCCTTACCAAACGATCGATTTCAGACCGTTGAGCCAAATCAACATGAAATCCTTTTGCGCCCAAGGTTTCCAAACGTTTAGCTTCTTCCGAGTGGCGAAAATAGGTAAAAAAAACTTGAGCACCTTCCTTGCAGGCACTTTCCACAAAAGCCCGCCCAAGCGCACCCGTTCCGCCGGTGATGAGGATGGTTTTGTTGGATAAGGTAATGTTCATAAGTTTTAGGTCACAATTTTTAGTAAAAAAAATCCCAATGACCAAATCCGCAATGGCCAAGGAAGTTTCAAAATTTCAAGGCCCAATTGGGAATTATTCTGTTGGGATTTCTTTGCGTCATTGCCTGCCCGCCATGTCTTTTGGAGGGCGGATTTGGTCATTAAAATTTCTATCTTCTATTAAACACAACTACTTATGCCCTACTCTGCCTTCGCTGTGCCATTTCCCAACACATACCCTGCCCGTTCAAGCATCTTCATGTCTTCCGAAACGGGGTTCCCGCACGTCGTCAGATAGCCGCCGATCACAAGGCCATTGGCGCCGCCCCGAAGAACTTTTTCCTGAAATTTTCCCAAGTTAAATTCGCGGCCTCCGGCAAGTTTAATAACGGATTTCGGAAGAATAAAACGATAAATCGCGATGGTTTTAATGATTTCCTGAAGATCTAACCGCGGCATCCGTTCAAGCGGTGTCCCCGGGCGTGGGTTTAAAATATTCACGGGAAAACATTCGGGCTGAAAGGCTTTGAGCTCAAACGCCATTTGAATTCTGTCTTCCCGGCTTTCTCCCATTCCTAAAATTCCGCCAGCACAAATTTCAAGGCCGCCCTCGCGCAAATTCCGCAACGTCTCCAAACGGTCTTCGTATGAATGGGTCGATACAATTTTCGGATAAAACGCATGCGAACACTGCACATTATTATTGACCCGCCGCAGTCCCGCCTCTTTTAGGCGTTTCACGCGTTCAAGGCTTAAATGCCCAATCGACGCATCGATTTCGAGCGCCGTTTCCGCCCTGAGCCGTTTCACAGCTTCGGTCACTTTTTCAAATTCATCCTCTTCCAAAGCTGCGCCGCTCGTTACAATACAAAAATGCCGCGTTCCGGCAGCTTCGGCTTTTTTCCCGGCTTCCGCAATCTCATCAATTCCAATCAGTCCATAGCGCTCCGTCAACGTCTGATAATGAACGGATTGCGCACAAAACCGGCAATCTTCGCCACACAAATAACTTTTTGCATTCACGAGCGAACAAAGGCTTGGCTTATTCTGATGAAAATGAATCGTTAGCTCATGCGCCGCTTCCCGCAATTGATCTATGTTGACTTCTTCCGTCACTTCCGCAAGCATAAGCGCTTCTTCATAAGAAATTTCGCCGCCGGTTTTCACACGCTCTTTTAATTCCAAAATTAATTCTTTCATAGTTACAATACTTCCTCTTCGCTATTTTTTAATGAATCCTTCATTTTCTTAACCGCGTCATAGGAAAGTGAAATTCCTTTTCCCATCCACCCGAGAGGAATAAACGTCTCAACCCCGTGATAATCACTTCCTCCCGTAATCAATAAATCCGAGTATAAAGATCGCAGAGTTTAGGAATTGTCATGATTTGTTTTTTACGATTGATTTAAAAAGAAGACAACGGTTTTGAGGGTTGTTAATGTGAATCACGCACCCCCTTCCCCCCTTGTGGGGGAAGGTAGGGATGGGGGGTAATCTAATATTCTAACCCCCGCCTTTATCTCCGCCCAACAGGCTGGCGGATCCGCCAGCTTGTTAGGACTCCTCCCCCATTAAGGGGGAGGAGTCCCAGAATGTTTTACGAAAGGCGCTCGCTGCTTAAAACTTCTTTACGCCTGCGCAAAAACTTCGCGGGCCACAAGGCCGACGACGCCCAATGCAACGGCATTTTCACCAAACGCAGACGGAATAATTTTCACGTGCGTCGCCGCTTCTTCAACGGACCATTCTTTGACAGCGTTTTTGATCCCGTCAAGGAGCGTTGCACCACAGTCTTCGATTCCGCCGCCAATCACAACAATTTCCGGATTCAGGAAATTGACCATAAAGGCGATTTTCTTCCCGAGCGCATAACCACCCTGCTCAACAATTTCAATCGCAAGCGGATCTTTCTCTTTCACCGCCTGCACAAGATGTCTGAACCCGATATTCTTCGGATTTCCGCCGGCCAAATCTTTCATCATAGATCCCCGACCCGCAGCAACTTTTTCCTGCGCCTCCCGGGTCATGCCAAGATCCATCTCCCATCGGCCAAGCCCATAAGTCATGTCTAAAATTTCCTTCTTATCGGCTTTAAAGCTTGAAATTCCGAGTTCGCCGGCCGCACCCGATACCCCGCGATAAATTTCCCCGTTGATGATAATGCCCACACCAACACCGGAAAACATATACATCATGTGCCTGACATCGCGGTCAAGGCCCAGCCATTTTTCGCCCAACACAGCGGCATTTGCATCGTTTTCGACAAACGTCGGAATGTTGAGCCGCTTTTCAAATGAATCTTTGATCGAAAGACATACGGAAATGTCTTTTTCTCCCAGACTCTGCGGCCAACGAATCGTGCGCCCACGTTCATCGATAATTCCGGGAATGCCTACACCGACACCCACCAGCTTGTCTTTCTCAATTCCGGATTTCTCAATGATCTCGGCTGCCATATCAACCATTTTATTGATCACCATTTCAGAGTTTTCCGGAATACGTTCCTGTTTTACTTCGGTAATCACATTGATTTCGAGGTCGACAAGAACGCCCACCATATTCAGCATATTGAGTCCGACCCCTACGATATAACCGGCCTTCGGATTCAGCTCAACCAGCACAGGCTTCCGCCCGCCGGTCGACTCATCAAGCTCGCCTTCAATGACAAGGCCTTTCTTGATGTAATGGTTGACATAGTTGGAAACAGTGACGATGTTTAATTCTGTGATTTTGGAAATATCAGTTCGAGAAATCGGACCGTTCTTTCGGATGACTTCCAAAATCGATAAATTCTTCCTTTCTTTATCAGTCAGAATTCTATCTTTTAACATTTGCTTGATCACGGAAATCCCTCCTTTTTCATCAGCAACGGTCCGAAAAGGATCGTTACCTCCAAATTAAATTATTCTGCAGATACCGTTACCTGGTCCAAAAGAATCGACCCGGTTTTCGGATTTGTATTAATATCATCAAACACAACCACCACTTCACTTAACCCTTTCCAATCTTGGATCTGGGAAAATTTTTCAAAAGGAATTGAAAATTTCTGCCATTGATCCGTAATCCCCGAAAGAATATATGAAGAAGGCTTGTTCGTTGAATCTTTCACTTCGATTTTCACCCGCTTCGTAAATTCCCCCTCGCCTTTGAAATAAAGATTAATCGTGTTGTAAGCTGACGCATCCAACCCGTTTAATTTCATCCAAAAACCGTTATAGGCCGGATTCGAAGAGTCTACATCATAATCGAAGCGCACCGCATAGCCCAACGAATCACCCAACGCATCATTTTCTTCAAAACTCATCTTGCAACCTTGAGTCGTGTCGTTTGGATCCTTGTCCCACGCTCCGAAATCGCCACCGATATTGTTTGGTTTATCACCGGTATCAAAATCAGCAATGACAAGCTCCGTCCCTACTCCGCCTGCTGAAGCTGTTTCATTTTGAGCGAACGCGAAACTTGTTCCAAACACGCACAACGAAAGAACTAATAACACCACCATCCACTTTTTCATCTTCCGGCTCCTTTCAAATCGTTTCTTTACTGATTAATAAGTATCTATTTAGCGTTTTGAAGCAACGGCAGTTTCCATTTGTTGTCATGCCCGCATGTTTTTAGCGGGCATCCAGCTATTCGTCTGGATTCCCGCTTTCGCGGGAATGACAGAAATGAACATACCATTTATAGATAATCCCTTCGAAACACTAAACAATTACTAATGGTTTACTTGTGAATTTATTCTCAAAAAATATTCTTTATTTCATGGGGCATTTTTTCAATCAAAAAAATTTTTCTTCTTTCAATAAAACCTCCGCTTTTTTACCGACCGGATCCGAATGAAACCGCTTCGTGATCGATCCTTGTTTCAGGTAATTTACCATCGCAATAAAATTCATCGCTTGATCAATTAATAAATATTGCTGATCCACTTTTCCGCTCGCGACAACCACCGAATCGTAAAAACCGAATTCGCCGTAGATTTCATCGTATTCGGCAAGCAGGTTCCGGAAATTTTCGACCGCATTTTTGGGCCGTGTCGCGAGCGCAAGAAAACTCGCATACGGCGCAACCACTCCTTCGTCCGGATATCCTTTTGCGGCTAATTCCGGAATCCCATATTCTTTATATTGCCAATTTCTCCCGTATTGAATCGCGCACGGAGCAATGCCCCAAACAGGATATTTCTTATCCCGGATGGCATATAAGATATGTAGATCTGTCACAATTTCATTGTTCCTGCCCAAATTTTCGCGACCGTATGTTTGCTCATCCACAACGAGTGTCGGCGCTAAATATTCAAAGAGCGATCCGCCCCAGCTTGGTACAAATTTCTTATCGCGGTATGTATAAAACCCCTGAAATATAGGAACGTTCAATAAAACCTTCGGGCTTCCCTGCGGAACCTGTTTCTGCCAGTTCCATTCTTTCGGCAACGTCCGGTAAATCCTCGCCCAATGTTCCTGTTTTAAATCCCCTTTTCCGATTCCGATATAACTTGCAAGCCTCGCTTCAGAAGCGAGAAGGCCGTAATGATACGGCGATAGTTCCCCTAAGTCTTCATCAAATCCGATTCTTAACTGGCCGTTTGCTTCATCATAAAATTTCGAAAAATTCATCCGGCTGAAAATCTCATTCGCCCGGGCACTGAATTCCTGCGGAAACGCCTGCCGAAGAACTACAAGAGCCGCCGCAAGCCACGCATTGTCAATGGTCGATAAATAACGCTTCGTCGCGCGAAGCGTGTGTGTTTCATAAAAATTATAATAAAAACCGTATTCCGGATGCTCCATGCCGGCAAGCGTATCGAGCGATGTTTTAATTTTCTCGATCGCCACTTTTTCAGAGATCAGAGAAAGATCATAAGCACCGACACACGAAAGCCAATAAAGAGCGATATTGGTCGGTCCCGTGTAATTTCCGATCGCAAGCGTTCTTCCCGTACGAATATGATCCTCGGGGAGCGCTGTTTTCTTGTCCACCACATTTTCAAAATACTTCCATGTATCTGCCGCGATTTTTCCGAGGAACTCTTTTTCATCTTTTGTCCCGATCAATTCTTTTCGCCGAGATTCGGCTATGGCTTCTTTCGGGAACCCTTTTAAATTGTCGAGCATTGATTCAAAAATCAATTCCTTCGGCCCAGCAAACGCAATCTCATCAATTGCCATCTTGCCTGCTACGGGTTTACTTCCGGCGCGCCATTCAATTTGAACTTCTCCGATTTGGTCGAAATTGATTTTCCCAAAATCTTTTTTCGGAATCAATATTTTTTCCCAGTTGCCGCGGGTTTCTTCGACATATTTTTTAATATCGATTTCTTGCCTGTTATCCCGCTGATCCCGAAGAACCAGCTGCAGCCGGCCGCTATAATTTTTCAAGTCCTCTGAACGGACTAACATTAACACCGTTTCGGCCCGGCTTAAATCAAGTGTTTTAAACGTCGTGGATATGCCCGCAGTCTGGTTCGGGGGAATAGAATATTCTACGCCAAGCGAACCTCCGTGATAAATCGCATCCTCGGGATCCCGGCTTAATTTAATTTCCGCACCGGTTGGAATGTTAATTTTCCAGGTTTGTTTGAATTGATTTTTCCCATTCTCAACATTGAAATGATCAATCACTTCAAAATTCGACATGGAAAGTAAACTTTTCCCCTGAGGAATGCTGTCTAAAACGGACGGTGACGATTTCTCGCGGCAGCCAAAAACATTGAGAAAGAACAATGTTAGGGTGAGGAATCTTAACAACAAAAACAAAGTAAGCCTTCTCTTTTTAAGTAGCTTATAAATAGAACTTTTTAAGCTTTTGAAACATTAAAAAACTGGTACTTTGTAGTGGAATAAAAAGTCTTTAAAAAGTGGTATGATTATAATATGCAGATAAATTTAGTCAATAAGTAAGTTGGGGAAAAGAGTAAGCAGTCGGCAGGCAGCAGTCTGCACATACAGGATAGCAAAAAGTAAAAAAAGGGGACATACAGCTTGTTCGAATTGGTCGAGCTGTGTGTCCCCTTTTTTCTTAGTGCTAATTGCTTACTGCCGACTGGCAACTGCCTACTGTTTTTTATGAATTTCCATGTTTTACGCCGCCCGATTAATTGCCTGCCTAACAAGTTCCGTCTGAGCAAGCTCATTCAGAAGATCTATAGCCGAATTAAGAATTTCAGGTGTTAATTCTGGAAAAACTCCGGAAATTTCTTCTATTTGCTTCCGGAGAAGTCCGGCTTCGACAGCAAATTGTGTCAGCCGTATAAATTGTGAAAATTCCAATTTCAACCGAAGCGCCATATATGGATTAATGCGAACTCCGTTTTTCCGCCATGTTGATGTCTTAAACGGTACGCTATCCGACACAATAACAAACGGATACGAAATACCAAATACTCTTTCGAATCTCTTTTGATCAAGATCTGACCGGTGCCCCACAAGTGACAATTGCGGAATTGATTGTGATAACTCGCTTGCCATATCGGCGTAAGGAGAATTTTTTTGATAAGTCAATGCCACCCGGTCTTTTGCTTGCACTAAATTCCGCAAAAACTGTTCAGCCGCCATTCTCCGCGGATCTGACGCTTGAGGTAAAAATTCCATGCCGATGATCCATTCGTGATCGGCGCGTATGGTTGCATTGTCTGTTCTTTTTCCAAATTTGATTCGATATGCTTCATTCAAAATATCCGGATGCGCGAGTAAAAATGCCGCTTCGCTTGAGATCTCACTCAAAGCTGGTAATGCTTCATCGGCCATCGCAATATTCTCTCCAATAACAGAATTGAAAACAACCAGACGCGCACGATTAATAAGCACGTCCGTCATCCCCGCGAAAGCGGGGATCCATAGATTCCCGCTTACAGCATGCGGGAATGACAAATTCACCCTATCCTTGGCCATCTGTTCTATTTCGTCGGAAAATATAAAATCCGCAATTTGTCTTACTTCAGAACGTTTATTAATTTCTGTTATTAAATTTTTCGAAAATGCGCCCAGTTCGACTTTCGCAGAATCCAGTTTGCCTTGCCCTGTTTTTGTGACTTGAGCGCTCAATTCTCCAAGTTCACCTTCTATATACTTAGATGCTGCAATCTGAGCAGCTATTTTTTGTGGATCTAAAGTCTCGAATACCAAATCCATCGGACTTTCGGGTTTTGTCTTTTCTATCTGTGAACGTACTTCGGCACGGGAATCGGTGTCATCCCCACGAAAGTGGGGATCCAGCTGGATTCCCGCCTTCGCGGGAATGACATCATTGCTATCCTCAAGGTGGCGCGCTTCGGAACGGGAGCGAATCTTACGCAATACATTTTCAAAATGTACTGGATATGTTGTTGCCGCAGATCGAAAATCCGGATCACCTGGCTCAAAATAGCTTTCCTCAAAAAGAACCTTTCTTTCATTCCAATGCATGGGGATCGTAGCTAACTCGAGCAAAATCTGAGGAGGTTTGCGATTATCTAATAATTGATAGTAATCGATCACTCGCTTAATAAAAAAGGGGAGCATTTTTTTAGGATTCGGAACCGCTTTCTCCCATCGACCCGGAACAACATCGAAAACTACGCGTTGCTTAATTACCGATCTCCTGATCAATAAATAGCTAAATGGAGGAAAAAATACGGCATAAAATGTAGGGGCTGAATCAGTTTCAGGCTTTTCATCAAAAGCACTTTGAAGAAAGCGCATCTCTTCTTCTTCCAGGCCTTGGGGACCAATTTGAATCATCGTATCAAACCGTTCGTTTCGAAAAGCAAACGGTGCTCGGTGCTTGGCTTTTTTCTCTCTGGCGATAAGTTTGCCTCGAAAGTCAACCATCCGAGGGATATCTCCATCCTTGGGCCGCCCTAAAACATCAATTCGATAATCTTCGGGAGAATTAACTCGTTCCAAAACTGATGTTGGATCAAGCCACTTAAGTATTTCATTAATGATGTCATAATATTCTTTCCGCGCAGCTTCGATAGCTCCCTCTTCCAATAAAGAGTCCGTCCATTCCCCAGAACGCGGGTATGCTTTTAACAAAAACATTTTCAATGACAATTTCAATGGAGACTCTAATTTCCCGATTAAACTCCCTAAAACTTCCTCGAAATATTCCAAAATAATTATTTCTATTTTTGTTTCGCTTTTTATTTTTTCTAAATATTCCGGGTTCATATTGGACTTTTCTAGTTGTCCTAATGCTTCCCGCCTCATACTTTCAAGATCCCATGCACGATCAGAAATATCTATCAAGCGCCGCCATTGCACTTTTTCGAATCCTTCATTTTTACCGGTTCTGCTGTCTTTATCTCTAGCAAGCCAACGGAAATAGGCTGTGTCAGCAATTCTTTCAATAAGCGGCTTCACGTGTTCCAGTGTCAGGCTAAAGCGTTTTTGCTCTGAGATTGTCCGGGCTTCGGCCCTCGATACAAGCCCTTCGGAACGTATCGAGGACTCTCGTGCACTTCCTATTGATGAACGCTTTAAACTGTCTTTATCGTCGCGCACTTCGGCCCTCGCTTGAGCCTCTTGTGTCTCGCGAGGACTCTTGCGCGTTTCGATTGATGACTGCTCTGGATTATTGCGGCTGTAACGCGCTTCGGCCCTGCTTCGTAAGAGCATGGGAGCATAAGGCACAGGCGCGTCAGCTTTCATCTCTACTTGTGTCCCTGTGCGCTTGTGTTCTTGTGCGCTCTCTTGGCGCGCTTCGGAGCGGAATTTGGAATGGGATATTCTTTCTTTTTGTTTATTGTTTAGGTCTTCTTCTACAGCAAAAGGATGCTCTCCTTTTGCCATGCGGGCCAAATAAACCCACGCATCCTCGAGACCAAACCAATTCTTCTGAGATAGGGCATAAGCCATCCCAGACAATAATTCCCCCAATACCCGGGATTCCCGCGTTTCAGGTTCCAACCAATGCGCTAAAGAGACAAAAAAGTCACGTGGATCTTGTTTGGTTATGTTTTCAGAATTGTCAGAAAAAAGCGATTTTGCAATCAAGGCCCCCCATCGTTCTTGAGGTGATAAATTTTTTTCAACCAACGCCATCCCTTCCCCCAAATTGCCAACAGGACGCCTCAGATAAGGGGAAAGCTGCGGTTTCCCGGGATCCGAGGAAGTATGCTCCGCCAGAAAGCCGAATGCGGAAGCGAATGGGGAATCATATTTAATTTTTTTCATTTTAGCCAACACGTGCAGCATTTCATGAATGACCCCGCGTTCAAATTTAAATCCGGGCAATTCTGTTCCGATAAATATTTCGGGATAGGCTTTGCTGACAAAGCCCAGCGTCTCTTCATTGAGGGTCTGATCCAATATCTTTCCCAGAGCAAAAAGGCCAAAAAAACCAAACACAGCAACTAATTTATATAGATGAAAAACAAACGGCAGGACCGATATACACAGGGTCCATGAGATTGTCATGAGAGTTGTTTTGCTAAAGATAACCCGCCTCAACGTCGCGGGATGGATCCGGCTGATCAAATCTTTTTCCAAAGCATTCTGTTCCGTGACGGATTTGTCAGAAAAGAACAACATGATCAGCTTATGCGCTGTCTTTTCGATAATTGCTTTTTGCTCTGTATTAAAACCTTTAAGCATCCGCGCTTCGGCACGTTTTGATGTTTCTGTCGAAACATCAAAAGTACTCTTGCCCGCTTCGATTGGTGTTGCAGAAAATGTCCCATTTTCCGCTTCAAGGTTGCGGGCTTCGGCCCTCGATGTAAACAATTTTGACGGTATCGAGGACATTTGCGCGCTTTGATTAAAAACTTCTTGGGTGCTATCCTCAGCGTGGCGCGCTTCGGAGCGGGTTGATTTTGCTGCATAATTATATTGATTATTAGTCATTTCTGGCTTATTATGCTGCCTATTCTTTAATAATGGAAGCTGATACTCATGACTTTCAGATACACGAAACATATCAAGAAACGGATTTTGCAGCGGGATTTGAGTCAACGCCAGATCGAAGAAACGGTAACCTGTCCCGATAACGCCAAAGAAGCTCATCGAGGAAGATATTTGGCGAGAAAGCGTTTCTATGATAACATTCTGGAAGTCGTCTACAAAAAGGAAGCGGATCAAACGGTTTTGATAACGGCTTATTGGCTCGAGGAAAAGGGTTAACCGATGAAAATAGAATTTGATAAAGAAGCGGATGCGCTCTACATACGATTTCAACCCGGAAAGGTCGGAAAATCTATTAAAGTCCGGGACGGTATTATCATGGACATCGGAAAAGACGGGCGCGTGTTCGGTTTGGAGATCCTCGACGCGAGCCGCCGGATTCCTCTCACCCATATTCAACATATCAATTTGAGTATTCCCGTTTCTACCCGAACTTAATATCACGGATTTCCGGGCTTCGGCACGTTTTGATGCTTCTGGCAAAACATCAAAAGTACTCTTGCCCGCCTCGATTGGTATTGCAGAAAATGTCCCATTTTCTGCCGCAAGGTTGCGGGCTTCGGCCCTCACTTGTCCGTGATTAGTGATTAGTGGTTGGTGGTAATTAGTCGTACCATTCACCATATCCCCGCTGATTTCCAAACGAGCGGTTAGTTCCTGTTGAATAAAATGGAGTGCTGTGTTAAGATTTTGCACATGGAAACGAAGAAAACTCATAAAATTCTGCCGATCATTTTTAAGCAGCTGTCCGAGGCGGAAGCTCAAGAGGTGTTGAGGTTTGCGATCTTCTTGAAAAGCCGTTCTGCTATTAATCCAGACCAAGCTTATTTTTGGACGAAGGAATGGCAAGCCAAAGAAAGCGTTGCCAGCCAGAACAAACGCGCAAAACGCATCTTGGGCAATGGCACGGCTAAAGAACTGTTGAAACTTCTCCACTCGTGAAAATATACGCTTACGAAAGCTTTCAAAAATTTTATCAAGTTCTTCCATCTGCAATCCAAAAGAAAACTGACCGCCAAATCCAAATACTTGCTGAAAATCCACGACATCCATCGCTCCATGTAAAGAAAATCCAGGGAACGAAAAATATTTGGGAAGCGCGAATTGATATTCATTACCGTTTGTCATTTGACTGGATGGACGACTCCCTTTATCTCCGCGTTGTCGGGAACCACGATGACGTTCTGAAGAAACCCTAGGATCAACATCCGCCCGCGATTCAGACCTGCTGCTTCGCAAGAGAACAGGAGCACCAGGTATAGGCGCATAAGTTTCCGTATTTTCTTGTGCACGTGTGCTCTTTTGAACTTGTGCGCTTCCTTCCCGCGCTTCGGCCCTGGATTTACCCGTCATTGCGAGACGTGAACCAGGTGTTGCCGAAGCAATCCCCAAATCTGAGATTGCTTCGTCGCTACCGCTCCTCGCAATGACATCTGTGGACTGTTGACTGCCGACTGCCACTTCTTCTTCACGAACTTCGGAACGGGTAATGTCTTGCCCGCCTGAAACGAAGTGCCTCACGTCATTTGAAACGCTTCTTCCATATCGATGCGAAACGAAAGTTTGTGGATAGCGCCTCAAGTCAATAATCCTCGGCATGGGCGCAAAAAAAGTATCATTATGTCTGTACCCTGAATAAATAAGAGATTGGCCATCCGGAGCAAATGTTAAAGTAGGAACATTAAATGGCAAATTCTGGAAAAGGTAACGAGATCCGCCGGTTTCAACGTCCCACACTTCAATACTGCCATCCAGTTTCCCGGCCGCAACCAGTTTCCCATCCGGAGAAAAGGCAAGTGATAAAATGCGCGGTTGTATATTAACAACAGCAAAGGGTTTCACGGCCGACTGGTAAGTTCTGAGTTTACTGCCTGTTTCAATGTCCCACAAACAAACTTGATAGTCCTGATCTCCCGTCACCAACCATTTGCCATTCGGATGAAAAGCAAACGTCTGCAGATAGGCCTCATGATCTAATGTTCGTATGATTTTCTTTTGAGGCACGTCCCATATGGAAAGCTTTAATCCATCTTCCATAGAATGGGATAAGGAAGCCATCCTTTGTCCGTCCGGAGAAAATTGGGCATCAAAAATTGTTCTTGCCTTTATCGGCAAATCATCCACAAAGCGACCGATTAACACATCCCAAAGTTGCAGCGCACCGCGTTTACTGCCGGTAAGAATCCTTTGGCCGTCAAAAGAAAAATCAATGGAAGTAAGGGGCCCGGAAAGCGTATCGATGACGATTGGTTCGGAATCTGACTGGACATTCCAAATCCTCACCGTGCCGTCTTTGCTTGCCGCCGCCACCTTCTGCCCGTCACGCGATACGGTAACATCAGTCACTTCGTCCGCGAAACCTTCAAATTTCTTACTTTCTTTACCCGTGGATAGGTCCCACAAACGAACGGTTTTGTCTAAGCTGCCTGTCACCAATTGCACAGCTCCTGCTTGATTTAACACTCCCAGCGCAGGTACTGTCCGGCCGTGACCGCTGAAAGGCATTTTGGATTTTGCTTCTAAAGCTTCAGCAAGTTTTACAAGCGTGATAGGCAAATGATGGATCACATCCAAATCATAATTCTCATTTCCGATAGTCATTTGAATCGTTAACCCTTGCGCATAAGGCTTAAAATCAATTCCCAATTTCATAAGAAAGTCTTTAATTTCTGCTTCAACCGGCCCCTTCGTCGTCCCTGTTACAACCCCGTTGTCCGAAAGAATTGGAACCTGGTAACCAAAATCCGTAGAAACGGTTTCACCTTCAGCTTCATAAGTCACTCGGCCGGAACTCTGATCAAAACTCGCCCGGATACGCCATTTCCGAAGCAACGCATCGCGGGCTTTAAAAACATCGGCGAGAAATTGCGCTATCTCAGTGGTCGCAGCATCATGCTTCGGAAATGGCAATCCAAAAAACGGCTCCTCAATTCCATATTGCCTCAGAAAATTAATTAATTTGTTGCCGTCTTCATCGTCAGGAGTGTTTGGATCAAATTCCAAATGATTGTCATCAATCTTAATCATCATCCCTTGAGCGCTTGGCGTAACGCTAATCCGGCTCTGCCAACTACCGGGAGAAGAAGCCGTCATAACCCATCGAGTCGCTCCTTCAGATCGTCCCAATTGTTTGAATAGACTCCCAATTTCTTCGCTCGAAATCAGCGTATGCGCGCCGGACTTCCCTCTTTTCAAATAAGCTGCTAAATCGAAAACCACTTCCGTAACGCTATCAATGTCGCCCGATTCCGGATCTGAATCAAAATAATAATAAATGGGCCGCAGAGGACTTCCTGCAAACAGAACACTCCATTCCAAAAGTTTCATTGGTCCGGCAGCATATCTATTTTCAGTATGTATTTGAGCGGCACCATGTTTCCTTTGGATTTCGTCCATTGGTGGAAGTTCCGAAATTAACTGCGAAAGAAAAGGCGGATGTTTTGCAAGCCAGCCCGGCATAAGTGCTTCAAATTGATCAAATTTCTTTTCGCTTTTTATTTCCGCCACTTCACCAGAAGAAGCAAAATATTTTTTCGCAGCAGCTAAGTCCATTGGCAACAGTTCTGTCGGTCGTCCCAAAATCTCCATCATTCTCACAATAAACGGAGCGCCGCTGCCGTCAGGAGACTCCCTTCTGACTTGATCATAAATTGATTGTAAAAGCCCTATCGCTCGATTAACTACTGCTTCCGGCTGGTCTTGATCCTCAAAGAAAGTTCTGGGCGCGGGACCTTCTATAATAACTGCAAGCGATGCGTTGTCCTGTATATGAAATAAAGCCATTTGCAAAAAGGTGCCGACCAGTTGTTGTTCGATTCCCCGCGCTTCGGCCCTCGCTTGAGCCTCTTGTGTCTCGCGAGGACTCTCGTCCGTTTCGATTGGTAATTGCTTGGAACTATCTTTATTGTTACGAACTTGGGCACGGGGTTGAGTTTCGAGTTTAAAGTTCCGAGTTGATCTCTTTGTTTTACCCCGGAACTCGGAACTATCTTTCATCCGCACTTCCGATCGTTTGTTCTCATCTACCTTCAACGCCTCATAAGCCACTTTTAAAAACGGATCCATTAACGTACCGCGCGGGAACTGTTCTTTCCCTTCCCAACCGATTGTTTGCTGATCGTAATCAACAATCAGATAGCCCCGGTGCTGCACGCCCTGCGATAATCGAAACCGATATTGAGAGGGATTCTGGCCAACACTCCATGAATCCATTTCAAATCTGTACGGTGTCCCTTGAAATGTCACGTCAAGCCGCATCGGGGTATTGCGCGCTTCGGCTCTCGAAAATTCAGGCTTAAGGCTTAAGGCATAAGTTAAATTCTTATGCCTTACGACTGATGCCTTATCACTAATTTTGCGCGCTTCGGAACGTGCCCCCGCCACCACTTGCGGCAAGGCTTGGAATATTTCCCACGCCGCATACGCGACAAGATTCAAATCTTTTAGAAGATCCGCGCTCCGCGCATTTAAATTGATCTGTCCGAAAAAATATTCAAGCCGAAAACCGGCCTGATGAACAAAAATATCTTCGGGCTGTCTTTTAACAATCGTTTGAATCACAAGATTAAATAAAGGCCTTAACGCTTCCGGAAGATAAGCCAACACCGCGGCATGAACATCGCTTGCATGGAATTGATTGCGTAATCGATTTTTCTCTTCCAGATCAATTTTTAAGTAAATCTCTTCCAATCCGGATTGAAGCAACTCTTGATGAGCCGCAAGAACCGGCGATAACCGATTTAAAATTTTTCGCTGGATAGAGCTCCGTCTCATTTGTCCATAAACCTTACGCGCTTCATCCTTGGGATCTATCGCAAATCCGGCGAAGTCTTCGGCAATTTTTTGCGCTATTTGTACTCGGTCGCGCGTCTCCGAAAGAATCCATTTTTTGTCCGCGGCTTTTATTAATTCTTCATAACGGCCGGCTAACGTTTGAAAACTTTCTGCCAACTCGCCCATCTTGAGATAATTGAGTGCTCCCAATTCATCCAACAAGGAATTGAATTCTACCCGAAGCGCTTTATCAAGTGAGTCCGGAGCTTTTAGACATTTTAAAACGAATGTCCGGAGTTCATATTCAGAAATCGGAACTTGAAATTCTTGCACGTGCCGTTTGAGTAAAGCGAGAAAATGCCGCTTAAATTGCTCATGTGTGCTTAGAATTCCCTGTTGCGAAATTTGATCCCTGTCCATCGTTGAAAATTCAGAATCTGCCTGATCAATCAATCTTGCAATTTGCTCAAAATACCATCTGACGCGGTTTGCATCTTGTGTATTTTTCCGTAGTTCATCCGGCCTATTTTTATAAACTTCAAAATGGGCAAATGCCGCATTTTCGTAATGATGTGTCAGCATCAATAGAGGATGCAACGAACCGTAAAGTTCCGCCGGCCGGCCGGGAATATTCCACAATTCAAGAAGCTTCGATTGATCAGCGGCAAATAATGGCAGAATTCGATCATAGC
This sequence comes from Candidatus Danuiimicrobium aquiferis, assembly GCA_001804285.1. Lineage (GTDB taxonomy): Bacteria > Omnitrophota > Omnitrophia > Omnitrophales > Danuiimicrobiaceae > Danuiimicrobium > Danuiimicrobium aquiferis. The sequence continues at coordinate 14,570 of MHFR01000042.1, read as the reverse complement.
GCACTTTGATCTCTTGCCAATCGTTCTCCTCCTCTTCCAACAATTTTTCTATGCGGTTTAACGCCTCCATCATTTCATATAATTTTTTCTCGTCCCATCCGAGCTTTGCCCAAACCCCATCAATTACTTTTCGAAGGGAAATTGTTATTTCAATGCTGAGATCCTTCGACCAATTTTTGTTTTCTCCCTGAAATGCTATTTCCAATGTTCGAACAGCCAGAATTGCCTGATTCGGATCTTGTTCTCCGCTCTGCAGCTGCCGGATCGCTAATCCAAGGCTCGCCAAATCAGTACTTTTTAACGCTCCCTTTTCTTTCTCAATTTCGCGTCGTCGCAGCGCTTCAAGTTCGCCGATTTCCAGACTGAAATCAGCCCGCGCTTCGGAGCGGGGCCTCAGTGCCCCGCCCGAAAGAGTGCTCAACTTAATGGGAGTTGAGCGCGCTTCAGCCCGCGATTCATTTCCTCCAAGCTCTCTTAGCTCTTGTTCATATTCCCTGATTCTTTGTTTTAACAAAGCAATTCTGGGCGCAAAATCCCGTTTAGATTTATCCAGCAGCGGATTATTAATTAAAAAAGCTTTCCTGTTTCCCATCACAATCCATCTCGCAATATATGAAATAAAAAATCGTTGATCTTCGGTTCGCATCAAATCCAAATGGTTGAAAATAAATGCTATTTTTTCTTCCCTCGCTTTATCCGTCATTTCTTTATATTGCAGCTCATCAAAAGCAAGATAAAGATTTAACGACGAACCTTTATTCTTGTCCGAACCGCTCTGCCGCGCTTCGGATCGAGGCCCTTCCCCGGAAGTTTCATCCTCATCAGGTGAAGCTAAACGAAGTTTTGTCGGCCCCGAAGCATATTGAGAAAGAAATCGCTGAGCTTTTCTGAGCGCTGTGTTAAGCGCTGTATATCGCGCCTGCGCTGATCCTACCCCGCGGACTCCGGAATCGCCTCTGAACTTAGCCCCTTTCACGATCTCAAGCCATGCGTCGACCGTATCGCTCAATTTCGCCAAAAATTCCGGGTCGTGAATAAATCCCATCGATTCCAATTCAGGCGCTTCGTCGACATGATGAAGAAACCGGTCAAGCCAATCTTCTTCTTTACCTGCTAACTTCAAGGGTTGTATTTCTTCCCATCCCGGTTTCACCCGGAAAGCTTCAACTCCTTCAGGAAAAAATCTCAATACTTCAGCATTTTCTAATTTTCCTTCGCCTTGAATTGGATTATCCAAAGAAAACTTAAGCCGCGATTCCTCCATCCTAAAGACTCCATTTAAAAATGGGACGATACGCCCTAACTTTCCTCTTAACTTCTGAAGCTTCACCCGGACATCCAAATTGTTTTCATTCATAAAAATTTTCTCAATCCGAGTTACGATATCTTCCGGGATATGAATAACCGGTAAAGCCCTTGTGAGAATCCGTGCATTGTCTACTCTCGCACCAAACCACATCTCCCGATCGCCCGGCAGAGGAGGAATTTGCTTTCTCAATTTTAAAACCGATTGCACCCGAACAGGATCAAGAATGCTCAAACGTTTCCAATCCGCCTCAAGAAAACGTAAGGCATATTCCAATTCAAAAAGATCTTGAATCGTTTGAGACGGAATTTTGTCTAAAGCATTTCTTTTTCTCATCACCTCCGCTGCCACAATTCTTCTTAATTGATTTTTAACCCGCAGAGTGCGCGCAGATTGAAACTTCAATGTCATGTCATGAATATATTGATCCTGTTGACCCGAAAGCTTTGCCGAAAGCGTGCTCACTTTTACGTTCGACCAATCGATTGCATATTCGGTTTGAGATCTGACTTCGGCCCTCGCTTGAGCCTCTTGTGTCTCGCGAGGACTCTTGCGCGTTTCGATTGATGACTGCTCTGGATTATTGCGGCTGTAACGCGCTTCGGCCCTGGGTTGAGTTTCGAGTTTCGAGTTTAAAGTTCCGAGTTGATCTCTTTGCCCTAACCCGAAACTCAGAACTCGGGATTCGGAACTGTTTTTTATCCGCGCTTCGGAACGCTCAGGCTCTTCACCGTTTTCCAGGGAACGGTCGCCCAATCCCAAATCTCCGACTAATCGTTCGAGATCGGCCGGGCTGTCTATTCGGAATTTGTACCGGTCAATGATTGCTGACGCATCCGATTGATCCGTCAGTAATCCATAGGCATAATCCAACGCGAGTTCCAGTTTCGATAAATAGGCTTCGGTTCTTTTAACCGACTCCGGATCGGCATAACTCCTCAAACCAATCTTGATGTAATGGCCGGGAATAAATTTAATCGGGTTCCCCGATTTTCTTTTCGAAAACCGCGCCTGCTTCCAATCGCGGAAGGCGCGAAGATTTTCCACGGGATACCCGAGAACAAATCCAATCAAACTGTCGCCGTCTGCCTCTTGCGACGCAAACCGTTCAAACATGACAGCGAGCAATTCATGAGATATCGCTTTGAATTGATCCCGATCGATTTGGTTTGAATTTTGTTTCTTTAACTCGACTTCTAACGCGTCAACAAGCGGCTTATCTTTTTCACCAAGCAATCCGATTTCTTCTAAAAACGCTTCTTCATGTGCAATCCGGATACCGATGTTTTTCAAGGAAAATACAGACCGGGGTTGAAGCATTAAATCCGCTTGGCTACCAAGATTTCCGATTCGATTTAATTCGTTGATCAACGCATCCATATTCGGCTCATTTGGATACTCCATATAGGCCGGTTTCATTCCCATAAAAACCAGCAGGAATGTCGGATAAAGCATGGCAGCTTTTGGCTGTTCGCTCAAACGCGGATAAACCGCTTTCAATAATTTCCCTCGCGTTTGGAGCGTATCCATTTCTTCGGGAGAAAATACCGACGCAGAAAGCAAATTAACGCTTTGTGCCTCAGCAGTTACGGTGCTTTCCGCCGCTAATCTCAAAACCGGCTGATTTAGAATTTTTAATGCCGTGTTTAACACTACCGCTTCCATAACCTTCTTCCCGTCTTTCGGCGCTTGTGTTTGCCGTAGACGCGCTTCAATCGTACGAATTAATTTTTGTTTCATTTCTTCCGTCAGCACGCCGATTTTTGCCTCGGATTCTACACGGTAAGAAACCGGCTCGGTCAGAGGCAATTCCGGAAACGGCGGGTTTTCATAAGCAATGGCTCCCGTAACCGCTGAAATATGAATCGTTCGGACGGGTTTTCCGTTCAACGTCAGACTTTCACCTCCCGAAACTTCAAAAAGAAGTTCGTCCGTTTTCAATCCGTTCAACAAAAATACACCGTCAAAAATGTTCTGGCGGACTTCGGCTCTGAATTGAGTTTCGAGTTTCGAGTTTAAAGTTCCGAGTTGATCTCGCTGGCTTAACCCGGAACTCGGAACTCGGGACTCGGAACTATTTTTCATCCGCACTTCGCCCCTTGCGGTTACAGAATCAGATTTCGCCGGAAAAACAATTTCATTCCTTCTCATGCCCCGGACATCAATCGCGCTCCCAAACCGAAAAGCCAAGCCGGGAATTTCGTTCCCTACTTTATCGAAAACGCGGAGCCTCCCGTCGGAACCGACTTCGAGCTTCGCGAACAAATCACGATAAGCCGGCATTTCCGATTTCGAGAAATCAAATATTCCATTTCGAAGCATCGCAATATGCGAACCGTCGCCATATTTCCGATTGGCTTCAAATGCCGTGATGGCCATTCTGACATCATTAATCTCGCTTTGAAATTCCTCTGAAATGCTTATCTCTAAATCTTCGGAGAAAAAATATTGCCTGATCAAATGGAATAAAAGCGGACTATGCGTTCGCACAAAAAGATTCGCATCCGGACGGGAAAGGTTGTGAATGAGTTCCATCGCCCAACGGCCAATACCGGAATTTGAATATTCTGCTTGATGAAGTTCAATCCGTGGGATTTCAATGTCATCCAATCCTTCTTCACGGTACGAATCCGCAGCGATCAAAACAAACCCCAGCCGTTTGTCAGGCTCGATCTGCAACGAATCATAAAAATCAAGCGTCAAACTGAACGCGGGTACCGAAAATTCATCATCGGCCCATATATTAAATTCGCGCACTTTCGCAACCACATTCCGTCCGCCTTTGCTAGAAACCTGAATCGGTGTTTGATCGTCATGAAATCTCCTGAGATCGTCAATCGTGATCGGCTGCTGAAGCATTCGGTAAGTATTGAGATTGCGGACTTCGCTTCGCGGTTTTGTCGCAAGTAAAATAAAATCCGCCTCTTTCCAATAAGCCAGCGTGCGCGGATAATCTTTGGAAATGGGTTTAATGATTTCTATTTTATAACCTTTTTCCTCCAACATTTGTTGCACGGAACGATCGATCCCTTGATTTTCCATAATATCGCCTTCTTCAAAGGTAATCATCAACAAGCCATCGGACTTCAGGATGCGATCCGCCTGCCGAATCAAAGCTTCCGGTGCCGATTCGATATTATTGATGGTCACGATTTCTTTCGACTCATCGGCGAGGCCGGCTTGTATGTAATCCTCTTCGATCTGCGCGTTTCCGTGATAAACATTGTGTCCCAAGCCTCTCGCTTGATCCACCAGCCACCGGAAAGTTTCCATCCCCATCCCATTAACCTCGGGGAAATAAGAACGCAACAATTGAGCAAATCTTGTCACAAAACTTCCGTCACCCGTATCCAAATCAACAAAGGAAATTGTGTCTTGCCCGTTAAAGTGTTCCCTAATAACGGAAACAATGTCGCTGCGAATCTCCGAACGCGCTTGCGTGTCCCCCTCAAGGTGACTTTCACTTAGCGTTACATTAACAAGCAGCTCTTTTTTTTCTACAACGTTAAATACCGTCATCATCCTTTCGCCATCCCAAAAGGTGGCGTTATCAACAACTTCAACTTGCTTACTGCCATAGGTTAGTTTTGAAAATTCATCCGGAGTTAACGTTTTTTCTTCATCAAAATCAGAACCTCCAAACATCGAGTAATCATCATAGCTAGAAGGCTCGATCAGAATCTTAGCGCCAGGCCTTGCTACGCGAAGCAGTTCCCGGAAAGCTGTGGCAACCTGTTCTTTCGACATGATCCCCGTAGGCGCGCCAAACAACCATCTGACAATAGCGGAATCAAAACTATTGTCAGGAAACGGAAGCCCCTCAACAATGTTGGCGACTTTTGCCATAAGATTTTTTCGGCTGGGCGCAGGTGCTTCATCTTTAGCCACATAAAAACGCACCAATTGAGCGGCCTTCAGCGGTTCAAAATCATCCTCAGACAATAAATTCGATAACGGTTTTTTCCCGCTATGCAAGAAAAGCGCCTTTTGCCAAGCAATGGTTGCAGGATTGATATCCACCACAATAATACTGTTCGGACCCGGATTGTGTTTCATCAAAATAAACGGAAGATTGTTGTCAGCAGGCAAGATCAAAATATCTTTGCCGTTGACTTCCACTGCCGGTTGATCGCGGCCACTGAAAACCGCAGGCGAATTAAATGGTGAAAAATAGTTGTTCCCGAAAACATTAAAATAGGAGTCTCGGGTTGAGCTTTTATATTCTTTTGCTTTGCTTCCCAGAATAATCTTTTTTTCTTCTACCGATAGCCCATCCTGCGATAGTTGCGAGCGCGCTTCGGAGCGGGCGGCGTTGGCCTCAAAACGATTGTCATCCCCACGTCCGCCACTAAAGCGTTGGCGGATCCGACCGCGTTGTTTGGCGGAAAAGTGGGGATCCAGCTGCTGGATTCCCGCTCCCGCGGGAATGACACCATTGTTCTTTTCAGTGTGGCGGGTTTCGGAGCGGGGATTCCATTCGACCAACACCGTGGATTTAGGTGCACGCCGCCTTTGAAGTGAAACGACTTCCGGAATCGGCACCCCCGGAACGGGCCGTTTAAATTCAACAAGTTGAACCGGCTCAGACCCGGTTGCCTTCAATATTAAATCTCCCTTTTTCGCAGAAATTAAAATTTCTTCTTCCCGTCCTGCGGTGCCAAGCATTTTTCCATTCACATCACGGATCTCCACGGTTCCCGATTGCACAAGGAATGCGGAATGTTGTCCATGTCGAATAAGTTTGACTGCTGCGCCAGATTCGAGTCGAATGCTCCTGCCGTAAAATTTCCAGTTGCGAAACATCATCATCGTTTCGGCGCCTTTCGTCCGCCCTATTCTCCGGTATCTTTCATCGCCCCGATGCCAATACCTCCCGGGCTTCTCGCCATCCCGGTCCGTCCAATAAATCAAAGCTTGCGGCAAAATTTCCCCTATCACTTTTCCGGGCCGTTCAACTCGCCCGCTCACATTATCCGCAAGCGATATGGTTTGACGACTGGTCAGGTCTTCCGGTTGGCGCCTAAACGGCCACACGGCGGCGGTATCACGGAATTCAAATAGAAGCATGCTCTGATCCGGAACTCCCCTTAAGGCATGCAAGGTGTGTTGTCTGATAACAAATCGATCGTCCGGTTTTGGTTGATGAAATTTAAGCAAGCTCATGGCCGGATCCAAATGACCTTGGGCATCTAACCCGAATCCGACGATATCGACAAAATGCATTCCATCCAATAGCAAAGTCCCCACAACCTGTCCGATTTCACTTTGTTCATTAATCCCAAAATGGCCAATAGTCGGTTTAAACATCCCTTGCGTTGCAAGCTCCAACATAAAAGTTGCTTGCGAATCTCCCTTTAATAAGTAATCCGCAACCGTATCAACGTTCACTTCCGGCAAACGATGAAGAACGTCGCCGTCTAAGTGATCCATTTTGTATGGCGGTTCGCGAATTACCTTCGAGTCTCGATTTTTGAGCCGTGCAACGACATGCTTGACCATCATCAGCCGCTGGCTTTCCGATGCCGGCTCATTCAATCCAAGGAAAAAACCTGCATTCTGCGAAACTTCCAGGAAATAAAATCCTTCTGAAATATTTCTGTGAATCTGAAGCGATAAGTTGTCCCGGACTTCCAAATATTTGAGAACAGCTCCCAAAGAATCCCGATATGCCTCAGCGTGCTTTTCCCCTAACACGTCTCTAGGATATTGAGAAATCAGCCAAAAAAGCGGGATCGGAAACCCTTCCATCACCACCCAGGACGGAAATTCGGTATCGTCGCTTACGAGCCATCTTTCGCCAACCCGGCTATCCGGATTTAATCCAAACGACGACATTCGTTTTTGATTTACGATCTTCCCCGTCAATTTATCAACGATTCCTAGCCTGTCTAATATGGAAGAATTTGCCGCCGGCGCACCCCACATAAATTGATGAATATTCGATGGATCCAACCGGACGAATCCGTCATCAACTACACTTTTTGTTTTTTGCACTACCTCGATCAAATAATTCAGCAATTGCTCTGCTTGTTCGTGATATTCCGGTTCCATTTTCTTAATCGCGTCTTGCGCTTCCGGAAAGCTCAGCGCAAACGCAATCCACACCTTGCGCGAATACCTGGCATCACGCTTCATATAGGATTTTACTTCCTCCAGCGAAGTTTGAATGTCTTCTCGACTTCCCCACGAAGCCCGTATTAAAACCGGATCATCAATCAAAGACATATTCTCGGGCAACAACTCTCCAATACTTTGATTTTTGTTGCGCACTTCGGCCCTTGGCTGAGTTTCTAGTTCCGAGTTTAAAGTTCCGAGTTGACCGCCTTGTCCTAACCCGGAATTCGGGACTCGAGACTCGAAACTATTTTTCATCCGCACTTCGGCCCTCGCGGCATCCCCTTGCTGTGTCACTACCACCTGTTTTTGTTCTGTTTTATCTTTCTCACTTTTGGGGATCAGCTCAATCTCAAAGATTGTTCCCTCATTTTCAATAGGAGTGACATGAATCGTACCGCCATATTTCTTCACAACCCCCATCATAATTCCAACCCCCATACCTCGGCCATCTCCTTTCGAAGACTGAACCGCTTCTCCTCTATTAATCTTGTCTGCTTTATCTTGCGGCATGCCCTGGCCATTATCAGTCACTGTTAACTTTAACCGCCCATTAACCACTTTAGCGTCTGTTTTTATCACAATGCCGGCATTAGGCTCCTGTTTCATGGCTTCCCATGCATTTTTATATAAATTAGTCAACAAATCCTTAAAGTCAGCATATGAAATTTTGAGATTTTTAAAAAAATCGATGTCTCCGATCTCCATTAACAAACCAGAAAACTTCGCTGGGGCATCTGATAAAATTGACAACAAATCATCTATGCTAATCTCTTCTTTCAAAGCCCCATCCATATCCTTGAGAATTTCTTCTAACCGCAAGTTCGTTCCCGATAGCAATTTCAGCTCCTCTGGATGCACCTTTAAAAAATCCCTTGTTAAATCAAGCGTCTCCTGAACCAACTGCATGGTTCGCGCTACTAAACGAACTAATTTTTGGCGGCCTTCAGCCGAGCCTCCCAAACTCCCCACAAGATCCAATGCTTCTTCCAATCTAAACATTTCTTCGAAAAGCTTTTCCTGTTTGATTAAATTGTTTTCCGTTATTATTTTGCTTGATCCTTTATGGCCGTAGATAAATTGAACACCTCCCAAAATAAGACTTCTGAGTTCATGCACCATTTGCCTGCGGCTTATGAATTCAATTACCACCCGAAGTTTTTCGGGATCGTTCTGAAGCACAGGATTTTCAAAACGGGAATCATAACCTTCCATAAAATCATGAAGTACTTGTTCAAACGATCTCACAACCGGTGCCGGGTTCGATGGCGTAGGCGGTTGTGCTGCCCCGTCTTCCCTGAGTTCGGAGCGATTCGTATTTTGCATCTCGACTAAAGCCCATTTCGCGTAATCTTGAACCACCGAATAACGATTGCCCAAAGCCGTTTCAAGTAATGGGATTGCAGGCTCACCTATTTTAACGAGCGTCGAAGCTGCCTCTTTTGCTACTGCCTCACTTTTATCAGCCAATGTTTCAATCAAAAGTTGGACGGCATGCCCCGCATCTTTCCCTAGTCGCCCCAGCAACTGCGCGGCATGAAAGCGCAGAGTTTCATCTGAGTCGGTCAATGCTTGCATTAAAACATTCATTGCAGCAACGCCTAATTTTTCTAAATCTCGTAATGCTTTTTGCTGAACAGCATCAGAATATCCTGCGCGTAATTGATTCATTAAATCTGCGTGGGCTTTAGGAATGGCATACCAGTAATCAGGATCAGAAATGTCAACATACACATCAATCATTTGATCTGTCCTTTTCGCATAAGCCTCATAACTTGGGCCAAGGGACAATCGATAAAATTTCACCTGTCGATCCGCTTCTGTTTGCGGATTATCTTCACGGCTTAAACTACGCGTTCTTTTTTCAAATCGTGATATCACCCTTTCTTCATTATCTTTTAACCGAACGTGAAAATCAGCCAGAGCTGCCAATTCCTCGCGATTGGCATATTTGCCTTCGACCAGAACGATATCTCCTTTTTTAATTTCGATGGTCATTTCCGGCAAAACTTCTTTTGTCTTCTGATCATAAGCCCCGGGTATTTTAATGGTGTGCGAAGGCTTATCTGATGCAAAGAAATCTTTTATTTCTGTCAAAACCTTGAGAATGTCAGCTTGATCAAAAAAATTCTCTTCCTTTAAATATATTTTTCGTGGTTGAATACTTTTTTCTTCTTCAGTCAACACCGCTTTATCTGCTTCTGTAAGGTTTTCTCCTGTCACTTGTTTTTGAATCGCATGTCTCCATTCGTGAGATTTTAAACGCATATCCAATCCAACCAGCACACTATTACTGCCAGAGAGTGATAGCAAATCTTTGATTTGTTTCCCTAAAGTACTTTTTCCAGACGCGGAAGGTCCATCAATAAAAACAATCCCTCCTGATTTGGAAGATAGCATTGCCTCCAGTCGCGCTTTAATCAGGTCCACGACTTGCTGAGAAATAGGCCTCAACTTATCCTCAAAATCACCGGGAACATTTCCATAATAGCCTTTGGCAACCGCAGCTTCATGGATTACCCGTGGAATTGTTGCCGCATCTTGTGTCACTCTGTAGGAGCTTGAGCTTCCGCCCAAATCCCCATGAAGCAAATAAGCGTCAAATACTTTGGCACGGAGAAAAGGAAGAAATTCGCTTAACCATAAAAGCAGCGCTCTCACCCACACGGCAAGAGGAAATGGGACATACTTCAAATATCGCAGGATAGAGTTTTGATTCTCTTCAATAAAACTTCTTGTCATCAATCTATCTAATTCGTTTTGATCAAAGGTTTCTCCAAAATTCTCAGCACCTTTGGCCACTCTATGATTTAAAGCCCACATCATTTTTCTTTCAGGATTTTTTCCAAATCGATTCTGCCGAAGTGAATCATATAAATTGTGAGCAATATTGCGTGTTCGTGCTTCAGTTTCGCTGCCGGAAATATACACAAGTTTTATTTTTTGATCAGGATTCATGTTGAAAATTTCATGCGCGTTGAGCTCACCGATAGCTTCTGTATGCAACCCAATGTCTGTTAATCGCAGAAGTGGCTTCAAATCCTTGAGGGCTTCCTGGACTGACTGAAACCGATCCTCGGCTGGAACCCGGTCTGATTCGCGAAGGTTTTTATACCGGATTTCTCCCTGAACTCGTATGAGCACCGTGTCAAGATTCAGTTCATCCATAACCATTAAAGCCACCATAATATGACCCCATGTCATGGGATTGGCCGCAATCGGATAAATTCCTACCCGCAATTCCCGATTCACCGTTTTCTGTTCCGATTCCGCAGAAGATGGTGAATATTTGAGCGTTTTTAACGTTGCCCCTGGATCTATTTTGCTTTGGTCGATTTTTTCGGCGATCGATAAAAGGGATTTCTCAATTTTATGATAAAGTAGTGGCAGGTAACCTTCTTTCTTATCTCCTATATGAGGATCGTGCTCCTCAAATTCTTTTCGAATATTCTCCCAAACGATTCTTGCTGTATTATTTTTGCGTATTTCGGAGCGGGAATTAGGGGATAGCGTGGAGCGTTTGGCGCTTAGTTTTTTTATTGGTTTAATTTGTTCGTTTCCGCCTTCACGCTCTACGCTATACGCTCTACGCTGATCTTGCTGAACTTCGGGGATCACACTCTCCGGCACTTTCCCCGTCTTGGCAAATTCCGGATACCAGGGCAATTGAAGACCGGGAACAAGCGCACCGTGAATCGTCGACAAAGTCGACGTATTCACATTCGCAACCCGATTGATTAATTGAGAAACGTTCGCCGGATTAATTTGTTTTTCTGCGGCAAGTTCCTTCAACCCGGACGTGAATTGATTGACTTGCCCTTGAAAACGCTGCCATAATTCGGCAAGCGTACTTTCCGTGTATTGATTAAGTTCTTGGGAGATTTTCTGAATGAGTTCGTCTTTATTTAATCCCGCTTTCCCTTCTGCGAATTTCTGCTGATAAAGAAGAACCAACCGGTCAATATATCGCGTGTATTTTGCCGCTTCCGCAATGCGCCCTTTACTTGCTAATTTTCGGATGATATCGTCGCGCCATATTTTGAGATTCCGGCGGAAATCCGGCTCATTTTGTTCGCGCATGAGTTTAATCGTCGCGTCGTTCATAAACGCATCATAAAATGTTGTCTTCAAATATTCCCGATAGGAAAGCTCCCCTTGCATGACATGCTGATACGTTTCGGCGCCTTCAAGCGATCCGATTTTGGGCGAGATCACTACATAGGAATTTTTTCCGGTTTGAAGCGCTTTTTCCAGGCCTTCTGTGTGAAAGCCGCCGGCGATGAAGATCGCGGCTTTTGTAGGGGCGGGTTTTAAACCCGCCCCTACTATCTTCATTAAATTCCTATACAATGCCTCGTCCCGCTCGAGCGCCAGCCGGTAAAATTCAAACGCGGGGCCAAAGAAAGGTTTTAGCGAAGAAAAGGGGACAGGCATATGGCTCAAAAGCGACCCATTGCCTGTCCCCTTTTCTTCTAGTGACTGGTGACCAGTGTCTGGTGACTTTAAACTCTCCCACTCTGCATGCGTTAATTCCAGCTTCGCTAATTTTTCAGCAAGCCGAATCTCGCTGAACTTCTGAACCAGTACTTTTTCTTCGGAAGTTGTAACCAACTCCGATTCCGTTTGGATGATCCACTTTTCAAGCTCTTTGAAAAGCGCCGTTCCTTTAATCGCTGCGAGCGACTCGCTATTGTCCAAAAGCTCTTTCATCGATAGCGGAAGCTCAAGTTCAATTCCTGCCGAACGGCCTGCCTCCGCCAAAATTTTCAAAAATCTGCCCATGTCTAATTGGCCGGTTACAAATGCTTGTTCCGACTTATTCACTTTCATCAGCGTTTCGCGGTCAAGTTTTTGTGAATATTTCTCTTTGAAATTTTTTGCCATTTGTCGAAGTTCCGAATTCATCTTTTTCGGATCAAGGGATTCGTTTTGATCGATGGAGCGAATGAGGACGGAAAGATGCGGGTATAGATCCAACCGGCCGGCTAATTTGTCATCCCCGCGTCCACCTATCAAACTGACGGATCCGCCGTCCTGTTGGGCGGAAAAGCGGGGATCTAAATTTGCAGGTTCTTGTAAAAGATTCTTCTGTTCGTGGATTCCCGCTTTTGCGGGAATGACAGAATGTTTGGACAAAGTGGAATTGTCTACTTGCTGGTTCGCTTCACTCACATACCGTACAAATTCCACCAGTCCTTCTCGCTCTTCATAAAACGCTTCCCTCTGTTCGTGAAATTTATTGAGTCCGGGAGAATATATTTTTTCGCGCAACGCATCCAGCTCTTTTCTTAACGTGCCGAGTGCCTTTAAAATATCATCACGCCGTTCGACTGCACGCAAATAAGCAACGTAATTTTCTTCATAAAGTTTCCAATCTTCGATTCCGTAAAAGCTCGCTTCCTGTTCATTTCCGCCGGAAGTAGATCCGGCTTCGGTGGGAAAGAGCGCCGCCATCTCAGCGCCGGCAATTTCGCCTTTCTTCAAATAATCCATCATCACTTTTGATTTTGTATCCTGATCCGGAAATGTTCGAAGAAGAAGGGGGTCAAACGCGCCTTTCGCGCCTTCCGCCGCTACAATTTTGATTCCATATTGTTTTTGGAAGTACGCAATCAATTTCTGTAAAGCAAGTTGCGCATCGACCACAGCGTGCGCATCCTGAAGAATGATGACAAAAGGCGCCCCGCTTTCCCCGGCATGCTGAGACTCAATGGTTCCGAGTTCTTTGGGAATAGAAATATCCGCAGTCAGCGGTTTTACGTCAACCGCTTCGGCAGACGCATTGATCGCCGGAGCTGATTGGGCAAGAGATGCGTTGGTGGTGATAAACGCAAGCAGGGTAATAATCGCAACGGTTTTAAATAAAAACCGTGGAGTCAGTATGAAACGATACCGGAAGAAGTATAAAAAGTTTGTCATCCCCGCGCACGCGGGGATCCAGCTGGATTCCCGCTTTTCCACCACTAAAGCGTTGGCGGATCCGCCAAAGTTGTGTGGAGGACGCGGGAATGACATTATTCCCTTCTCGCAATGACGGGAAAAACCGCTATCCGTTTTTTCCTTTTCCCTTTTTCCTTTTCTCTTAAATTCATCCCACATATTCGCGAATCATCCTCCTCTCTTCTAAAGATAAATTCCGGAACCTGATTCCGAATTTAGAATCTGTACCGTTTTGGAAATGAACGATCCGGCCGATCACCACGATCTTCTGCGGTGCCCCGATCGCCTCTTCCATATCGAATGAAAGCCGGACGGGGTCCCCAGCCTGAAACACAGCATCTTGAGTTTCGTTCACAAAAAGAGCGCCGCCTTCGCTAATGTTAAAAATAATGCCTTGGCGTGACGGTTCATCTTTCCGCTGGAGAAGAACCGTCATAGAAGCGGGAATCTCACAATTAATCCTGGGGAATTGTCTGGCGTCCGGGGACACATTACTTAATTTGTTTTTTTTCTGAATTAAGTAATGTGTCCCCGGAATTATGGAAAAGGGGACAGCGCCCTTCGTCTCTTTTAAAAAAGGCGCTGTCCCCTTTTCTGGTTCGCCATGCAAATATTTTTCAATATCTTCCGCCAAATAACGCCAATGCTTGCCGACTTTGACGGCTCTGATTTTGCCGGCTTTGGAAAGTCCGTAAAGAGTGGAAAGCGGAATTTTGAGGTAACTGCTAACTTCTTGGGCAGTCATGATTTTGGCGGAACCATCCGCTGGCTTTTCATTGTTGTTAAACTTCTTATGAGGATTGTTCTCCCAATGAATCATTCTTTCTGTTATCGCTGTTAGCTTCTGTTATCACGAAATTGACTCAAAAAAAATTTCCCCTAATCCCCTAACCCGACTTTCTCATCGGTTTTGTGAATCGACGAGAAAGTCGCTTTGGACGAAATCAGTTGCGTCCAAAGTTTTGCGCCCTTGTTAAATCAGGGCGCAAAAGATAAGCCCTGCGTCGCAAAGATGAATACCCTCTTTGCACCGCAGCTCTTACGAGCGGAATTTCTTATTAACGATGAGAAATCCGGGCTAACAGCTAATTTTTTCCTCCTTTATCGATAGGAAATAGGTATTTGTTTAGCGCTTTGAAGCGATTATCTGTAAAAGAGCATCTGTTTTTTTGTCATTCCCGCGAAAGCGGGAATCCAGAAACTGTGGATG
>MHFR01000041.1 GCA_001804285.1 Candidatus Danuiimicrobium aquiferis | reverse complement strand
ATGAAACGATATGGCTGGAAAATATTTAGTTGTTGCTCTTAAAAACTTTTTTCAGTGAACCCTACGTAAAACACCATATTCGATTGAATTTAAAGATCGGTTCAGATTCCTTTGTGCGATTTCTTCGATAATATGCGGATCGGTTTTTCCGTCCGGGATCGTGTGGCTCCAGGCATCTTCGATCTGAAATAGTTCGCAGAAAGCCTGATTGAAAGCGTCTTTGCCGCATCCGCCCGAAACAAGGAGTGTACCGTCGATATCGAAGAGAAGTAATTTTTTGTTCATAATAATGATTTTACCAGAATCGTTTCATATGTAAAATAAACCTTTAATGACATCGTCATTCCCGCGGAAGCGGGAATCCAGAAACTGTGGATGCCCGCCTTAAGCATGCGGGCATGACACGAACCTGGCGTGTTCGCCACTTCAGAACGCTAAACAGATACAAAGAAAGAACATTACCAATGAGCCATCTCAATATTGAAATCAAAGCGAAATGTGTTCAGCCGGAACGGGTGCGGAATTTGCTCTCTGCGCGCTCGGCCGATTTTAAAGGCATTGATCATCAGGTCGATACTTATTTTAAAGTTCGGAACGGACGTCTCAAACTCCGGGAAGGGCGTATTGAGCGTGCTTTGATTTATTACGACCGGGAAAATACAGAAGGTCCAAAACGGTCAAACGTGATCCTGTATCAACCGGGGTTTGACCCGGAACTGAAAGAGATATTGACAGAATCGATGGGCGTGCTGGCGGTTGTTGATAAACAGCGGGAAATTTATTTTATTGGGAACGTTAAATTCCATATTGATGAAGTTAACGGATTAGGTTCGTTTGTTGAAATTGAGGCCATTGATTCCGCCGGTACGATGGGCGAAAAGAAATTGCGCGAGCAATGTGCCGGGTACATGGATTTATTTGAAATACGGAAAGGGGATTTGATTTCGTGTTCTTACAGTGACATGATTTTGAATTTAAAAAATTGAAAACCAAAAAGATACCTTTGATTTATCTTGCTTCGCAGTCCCCGCGGCGGAAAGCTATTCTTAAGAAGATGGGGATCCGTTTCAAGGTTGTTTCTTCGGATTATAATGAAAAATCCATTAAAGGAATTTCGCCGGAAGAATTGGTCCTGCGGCATGCGATTGGAAAAGCGCGGAGTGCCGCGATTCCGGAAAAGGCGCGGTATATTCTTTCCGCAGATACGATTGTGTGGTGCCGGAACCGCATCTTAGGGAAACCCAAAACAAAAAAGGAAGCCGCCGGCATTTTAAATTTAATTCACGGACGCTCGCACACGGTTTATACGGGAGTTGTGCTTTATGACAGCAAGATGAATACGTTTCAGAAAGAAGTTGCCCGGACGAGGGTGTTTATTAAGAGATTGTCTAAGAAAGACATGATGGATTATATCGAAAAAGTTGATCCATTCGATAAAGCAGGTTCTTATGCAATTCAGGAAGGCCCGCGAATCGTTGAGCGTATCGAGGGTTCCTATTCAAATGTCATGGGGCTTCCGAAAGAAGTGGTGAAAAAAATGGTGGATCGCAGCACCGAAACGATTGAATGAGCAGATTTAATTATTGTGGAGAAACGGGGAGAACCGTATTAAAATACTCAAGTTGACCGTTTTTTGAACAAGAGTGACATGACACCTTATATTTTGTCATTCCTGCATGCTTGCTTTTCCGCCAGAGGCGGATCAGCCTTTGGCTGAAGGCGGGAATCCATGTTCTGAGATTCCCGATAAAAGCTTTCGGGAATGACATAAAAAGCGGTCAGGTTAAATAAAACAGAAAAAATAAACTTGAATTGAAATACCATTAGGAATCGTTGCCCCATATGAAATTTACAAGACTTGAAATTCCGGATATCATTCTGATCGAACCGAAAGTTTTTGAAGATCCGAGGGGCTTCTTTTTCGAATTTTATAACGAAAAAGTTTTTTCACAAAACGGCATTCATGTTAAGTTTATTCAGGATAATTATAGCCGGTCATCGAAAGGCGTTTTGAGGGGGCTTCATTGGCAGGCTGAACCGACGGCCCAGGACAAATTGGTTCGTGTCGCAAAAGGGGAGGTGTTTGATGTTGCCGTCGATATCCGAAAAAACTCACCTACTTTCGGGAGCTATGTCGGTATTTATTTGAGCGAAACGAACAAGAAAATGCTTTTTGTCCCCAAAGGTTTTGCGCACGGTTATTGTGTCGTATCCGCCGTTGCCGAATTTTTTTATAAAGTTTCAAATTTTTATTCACCCGTCGACGAGCGGGGTATTATATGGAATGATCCTACCATCCATATCGAATGGCCGAAGCTCGATATGGACTATATTCTTTCCGAACGCGACAAAAAATATTCTCCACTCAAGTGACACGCTTGTGTAGTTTCCGGTCATGATCAAACTTGTTATTTACGATTTAGACGGAACGTTGATTGATTCAAAAAGGGACATTGCGGCTGCAACGAATTACGCATTGGCACAGTTGAAATTTCCGGAGCTTTCTGTTGATGATATCTGCCGTTATGTGGGTTATGGGCTTGAGCAGTTACTCGAAAGTGCACTCGGAAAAGTTTCGCGTACCCATGCGGATTTGTCTTCCGAGGATATGAGACGAGCCGTTGAGTTTTATAAAGATTATTATTCCAAGCACTTGTTGGACGAAACCATTCTTTACCCGGGCGTGGGAGAAGTGCTCGACAAATTTTCGAAGCATGGAATCGCACAAGCAGTTCTTACCAATAAATCAGAAGTTTTTGCGCATCAAATTCTACGTGCATTCGGTGTTGATCACTATTTCTTCGAAGTTGCGGGCGGTGATCGATGGGAAACAAGAAAGCCCGCAGCGGAGCCTGTGATTAAAGTGATGGAGTTAGCAAAGTCGAAGACTGATGAGACGGTGCTTGTGGGAGATAGCGATATTGATATTGAAGCCGGTCGAAATGCCGGAGTTAAAACGATTGCCATGACTTATGGTTTCCAGCCTGCCGGCCAAATTCAAAAAAGCCAGCCGGATTTTATTCTGGATCGGTTCTCTGACCTGTTGTTGTGCCCCATTTTTGGATGTGCTGAATAAGCATATTCTTATCCGCACGCAGGCTATTAAAAATTTTCTTAGAATGCAAGAATCGCATTGATCTCCCACGTTGACGGATAGATATGATTGGATTAAAATACTTCCCACCAAAAACAAGCAAAGATGAGGAGGCAAAATGAAATATCGTTGGTTTTTAAAGGCAATTCTGCTAATCGGTTTATGGGGTTGTTGCTTTCAAACAGTTATTTTGGGAAGCGAAGAGGACATTTCATCTGTTGAGCAGTTTTTTCAGAAAGGTATTTCTCAGATGAAAACAAATCAACTGAATGAGGCGATTGATTCGTTTCACAAAGCGTTGGATTTGCTTCATGTTTCGGATATCAGAAGAGCGAATATTTTGGATAACTTGGGACTGGCTTACCAATATAACGGTGATTTGGAACGCGCGACTCAACTGTTTCAGGACGCTTCGCGGTTAAATCAAAAACTTCCGCTACCCTATCTTCATTTGTGTGCAGCCTATCGATTAAAAAAAGATGAAGCTCAGGCGATTGTTGAATGTTCAAAAGCCCTTGAAATCAAGCCGGATCTGTTCACGGTACATGAAGAAATGGCAAAAGTGTATTCAATTATGGGCCGAAAACGAGGTTATAATCGGGAGCTCATTTCACGGGAAATTTATCATTTAATGAAAACGCTTCAATCTTTTCCTGATTATGTGAAAGTGAATCCCGTTGCCGAGAATGAATTAAAATATTTACTGCAACTTGATCAGGATGCATCGGCTGCAGAGGTGAAAGCAAAAGGGAAAGAAGTTCGGATCCTTCATCGGGATATCAAAGAACGTGCTGAGAACAGACAATTAAAACCGGAAGATTTGTTTGTGCAAAAAATAGATTTACCGGACGATGGTATTTCGAAAGCAGATAAACAAAGCATGCTTGAACTTGCTAAAAAGCGTATGGCTTCCGAAAAGTCTCAAGAGACTTTGCCGGAAAAGAATCCCGTATGAGCCATCGTTTTTCACGTGTTAGCAAACAAATTAATATCCGGAAGTTTTTTATTGCGAGTTTATTCATTTTTCTCATGGTGACAATCAATCAAAGTGTTGATGCATTACAAAAAGCCAAAGGCAAAGGTTCAGAGTCCAACACGGAAGAGGTGGGGGCATTAAAGGGGATTGGGACCGGGTTCATGATGATTGGAAAAGGTGTTGGCAAGGGGGGTGGGTATGCGGGAAAAGGGATTTATAAGACACTTGAATTTGTAGTCGATGAACTGTTGATGCCCATCAAGCCAGTGACGCAATGGTTGACGGGCCGTTTCGGTGTGATGGTCGATGAAAAAACGTAAATCAAAGACAATTCATTAAAAAGGGATGGCGATGTTTAAATGTATCTTTCGCGAGGGGAATGTTTACAAATGTCTTTTGAATGGGGAGTGGATTGAATCAAAAACAGGGCAGCGTGATCAAATTTTTTCTCCCACGGACGGAGCGCTTGTCGGTGAAGTTCAGGCCATTTCGAAAGAGGAAGCCAACCATTTTGTGCTGAGCGCCCAAGCGGCGCAAAAAGCGTGGGCAAAAGTTCCGGTGACTGAGCGTGCTGCGGTGGTTCACAAGGCCGCCGAAATTTTAGAACGAGAAAAAGAAACGATTGCCGACATTCTTGTCAAAGAAATCGCAAAAAATAAGAAATCCGCATTGTCTGAAATCATGCGTACAGCCGATTTGATGCATTTTACGGCAGAAGAAGGAAAGCGCGTGACGGGCGAAAGCCTTTCATCGGATGTATTTCCCGGTTATAGTGAAAAAAAATTATTGATTGTGAACCGTGTTCCGCTTGGCGTGGTGCTTTGTATCAGTCCTTTTAATTATCCCGTGAATTTAGCGGCGTCTAAAATTGCACCCGCGCTGGTTGCGGGAAATTCCGTTGTGTTTAAACCGCCCACCCAGGGGGCGATTGCCGCGCTTTATTTGGCACGTGTTTTTTGTGAGGCCGGTGTTCCGCCCGGTGTGCTCAATGTGTTGACCGGTCAAGGCAGGGAAATTGGTGATTATTTGGTCAGTCATTCCGGAATCAATATGATTGCATTTACGGGAAGCAGTAAAGTGGGGAAACATATTGCAACACTCGCCGGGATGAAACCTCTTTTGCTTGAACTTGGTGGAAAGGACGCGGCGATTGTTCTTCCGGACGCGGATATTCAAGCGGCGGCGAAACACATCGTCGCGGGTGCGTTTTCATATTCCGGCCAGCGTTGTACGGCCGTGAAAAGAATTTTGATTATCGAAAGTGTAGCGAATCCATTGATTGATGCGCTGCTTCCTCTGGTCAAAAAATTGACGGTTGGGAAACCGGAAAATAATGCCGATATTACGCCGCTTATTTCAAACGCTGCGGCGGATTATGTTCAGGAGTTGATAGACGATGCGATCGGGAAAGGCGCGAAGCTTTTGACCGGCAATCAACGTGAAAAAAATCTGATGTATCCCACGATTTTTGATTCCGTAACTCGGGAGATGCGTCTTGCGTGGGAAGAACCGTTTGGCCCGGTGCTTCCGATTATGCGCGTGAAGAATGCGAATGAAGCGATTCAAATTGCAAATGAGTCGGAGTACGGGCTCCAGACGTCGGTGTTTACGAGCAATATCGATCAGGCATTTGAAGTTGCCGAAAAATTAGAAGTGGGAACGGTACAAATTAACAGCAAAACCGAACGGGGGCCGGATCATTTCCCATTTATGGGCGTGAAAAGTTCCGGACTTGGGACGCAAGGGATTCGGTATTCAATCGAAGCCATGTCCCGTTCCAAAGCAATTGTGCTGAATTTTAAATAGGGGGAATGACACATGAAGAGGAATGTGAACAATGCCTGAAGTCAAAATCGCGTTTTTTGACACGAAACTGTATGACAAAGAATCGTTTGACCTGATTAATAAAAACTTCGGGTTTAACATTACGTATTTTGCTCCGCATCTCACGCCCGAGACGGTTTCTCTCGCCAAAGGGTTCGATGTCGTTTGCGTGTTTGTCAATGATATGCTCAATCAGGACGTGATCGGTCAGCTTTTCCAGAATGGAATTAAGTTGATTGCGTTTCGAGCTGCCGGTTACAACAATGTTGACCTTAAGGCAGCGCTGAATAAAATTCATATCGTGAGAGTTCCGGCCTATTCTCCTCATGCTGTGGCTGAACATGCAGTGGCGCTCATGATGAGCCTTAACCGGAAAATTCACAAGGCCTACTACCGCACGCGGGACAACAATTTCAGTATTCAAGGATTCCTCGGATTTGACATGGCGGAGAAAACCGCTGGTGTTATTGGTACCGGGAAAATCGGGAAAGTGTTGATCAAAATCCTAAAGGGCTTTGAAATGCGAGTGCTCGCTTATGATCTTTTCCCCGATGAAAAATTCCGTTCTGAAATCGGTTTTGAATATGTCGGTTTAGATCAGATTTTTCGTGAATCCGATATCATATCCCTCCATTGCCCGCTGAGCAAAGAGACGTACCATTTAATCAATCAGGGAAATATTGCGAAAATGAAAGACGGTGTGATGATTATTAACACTGGCCGGGGTCGATTGATTGATACGCGGGCGCTGATTGAAGGTTTAAAGAGGGGCAAGATTGGAAATGCCGGGCTGGATGTTTATGAAGAAGAAGGCGAGTATTTCTTTGAAGATTTTTCCGCGGCCGGAATTGCCGATGATACGCTTGCGCGGTTACTTACATTTCCGAATGTGTTGATTACGTCCCACCAGGGATTTTTTACCCGCGAAGCTCTTCACAGCATTGCCGAAACGACGCTTTCGAACATTAAAGATTACTTCCAAAAAGGCGAGTTCAAGAACGAAATCTGCTACAAATGCGGCCAACAGCAGGGAAATTGTACTAAGACGAAGACGGGGAAATGTTTTTGATTGAGACATCTGCAACCGAAACCGGAAACGGTTTCCGGCTGATTTTATGTTTCAGCTTAGTGAACAGGAATCAGAAAACTTGAGATGCCAATTTGGCATCTCAAGTTGGTGGGGTGACCGGCATGCGTCGAGGGCCGACGCGGGATCATGATGATTAAGAAAAGGCGCAAACGTAATCGAATTCAAGGATACGATTATTCGCAGGAAGGAATGTATTCTGGCACCATTTGTACGAAGGATCGGATGCATTGGTTTGGCCATGTACGGGATGGGCAAATGATGTTGAGTGAATGCGGGGGGATTGCAAAAACATGTTGGGAAGAAATAATGGTGCATTTTCGGAATGTGGAATTGGATGAATTTGTGATCATGCCAAATCACGTTCACGGAATATTGAATATTGTAAACAAAACCGAGAATGTAGGGAACAGGCATGCCTGTTCCCTACGACCGCAATATCAATATATCCCCGTTATTATGGGGACATTCAAATCCGCGGTTACACGACGAATATATCAATTGCAATATGCCTCACATTTCCGCTGGCAAAAATCATATCATGATCGCGTGATTCGAAATGAAACAGAATTACGTCACATACGCGAATACATCAAAAATAATCCGTTGAAATGGGATGAAGACCCTGAAAATCATTGATGGGATCTGAATCTCTCTCTGCTCTATTCAATTTTTTCGAATTGACAACAAATTTTCATAGAGGAAAATTGACGTGTTTTTGACTTTATGATTCAACAGGGTGTCCATTGGCAGGACGCCTGCGAATTCATTCCTCTGTTAGTAACCAGTTGCGCCCGTCGATCTTTATGGCGGGAAAGGCGGCCAATACGGAAATCAATTACGAAATATTATCGGCCAAGAATTTGTAAATCAAATGAGCCGCTAATTTATCGCCTGCTAAATTCAGATGAGAATCGTTTTCAAGGTACAATTCGGAAGTTTGTTGTCGAAAATGAGGGAGAAGGTCTAAATAAGCAATATTATTTTTTTTGCAAAAATCAGAGAGTAGGGTTTGCGGTTTTGAGGAATCTAAAACTCTCGGGTCAATATTAAAGCCGAGTTGTTTATAAAACTCGACATGTGACATAGAGACTTGTAATGATTCCGGGAAAACAATTATGTATAACTTCGCATTAATAGAGTCGCTCAGGCTCTGAATTTTTTTTAAAATTATTTTTGTTTTATTCCAAACCAGCTCATTAGACGGTCCTTCCATTAACAAGTTATCTGTAAGGTGATTTGGATTTCTGACCGCCATTGATATAAGGTGATAATTGATTTCTTTCTTTTGAGCCATGTCGAGCAACTTATTGTTAATTTTTTGACGCTCGATTTTTTCAAAATTAAAAAATTTATCATTTAAACTAAGCTTAGCGTTATTGAAGAGGTGATATAAATACAGACTTCGTATAACGGGTCTTAAGGATGCCTTTAATCCAACATCCCAATTCATTTTATCCTTTACGTTCGTTAAATCATTTCCAGTGTAGTATTCTAAAAGAATGATATTGGGCTTATATTTAAGCCCAAAAATTTGAAACTCTGAAAGATATTCAAAGGGGCCATTACCGGGAACAGCGAGATTTAATGTCTGAAAGTTAGACGAGCTGAGCTTCGACATGAGCAATCGGTCTAATTGACCAGTTTTGTAAATGAAAGAATCCCCTAATATAACAAGCCGCCGTGAAGCAGATTGAGCCCCAACCGCCTTTAAGCGTTCAAATATAGTCGTCATAATTAAACCGGTGCGCAGGCATGCTTCGACCATGATTAAGGTCAATAGAATACTCGTGATAGCAAGAAAATAATTTTGGAGAAAACGAGGTGTTTTTACTTTAAACATATTATTATTCCTCTTAATTTAAAGTTATCGTCAACCGCTTCTTTTAAATAAGGCCTATTTCTAGTTTCGAACAATAACCAGTTACGTCCGCCAAAAGCTTTTTGGCGGAAAATACTGAGGGCAGGCAGTCTCCGAAGCATAGCGGAAGAGAAGTCCTGTGTTTTTTATCGTACCAAGCCTGCTCTATTTTCCTGCAAAGAACCGGTGCTGACAAAACATCATGATATCATTCATGTGTCTGGTCGGGGTTGGATATCCCTCGCCTTTAGGCGAAGCCTTCAGGTTGACAACTCCGGTAGAAAGCAAGAGGAAGATTGTCATTCCCGTTCGCTTCCCTTTGGAAAGAAAGGGCCGGCCCCAGCTTTTCCGGGGTAGGCGGGAATCCAGCATTTGCATTTGAATTATTTCTTGGATCCCCGATTTCAGCCAATGAAAATTGAAAAGAACTTAAGCCGACTTATAGTCGGCGACATAACCTGTGCGCTTTAGCGCACAGTGGTTAAGTTCAGGCGCTAAAAAAATGATGTATCGTGTATCGCAGGCGTCCTGTGAACGGACACTTGCCCCCATTTTTTTGAATTGACAACAAATTTTTATGGAGGAGAATTGGGAATAGCTTTTGAAATGTAGGGAACAGGCATGCCTGTCCCTTGAATTTTTCAACTTTCAATAGTGAACAGGACAGCCTGTTCACTGCGACAAAGAAAGAGAAGCATGATGATACCAATCGAAAAGTTGAAGTCGTGCGATGTTTTGCTTTATAAAGGAAAAGGGTTTAAAAGTCATCTGATTCAATGGGGAACAAAAAGCCTCTATAATCACGTCGCTGTTGTCGTAGATCCCGCCATCAATCTTGCCATTGAATCGAACACCGGCCATCAATCCGGCGTCAGGGCTTTGGATCTGAGACAGCTTGATGAACAAGAAATCGACATTTTCCGGGTCAAGGCCGAATTTCCCTTTAATCAAAATGACGTGATTTCTTATTTGGTGGGACATCTGGGGTCTGGATTTGATTTTTGGGGTGTCACGTGGCTGGGTGTATTGAAAGTGTTGCATCTCAAAAACCAGTCAAATCAATGGCAAAAAGACAAAGATTACTTTTGCTCGGAGCTTTGCTATGAAGCGTTTAACATGGGCAGGCTGGATATTGTTCCGCAGGTGGGGGAGGCGGATATTACATCCCCGGGTGACATTGCCCGGAGTGAGCGAGTAGAAAAGATAATTTTAGCTCAAACCGAGTAATTGTTTAGCGTTTTGAAGTGGTACACATAGAAACCCTGTCATGCCCGCATGTTTTAAGCGGGCATCCAGCTGATTCTGGATTCCCGCTTTCGCGGGAATGACAAAAAAACGGGTGCCCTTTACAGGTAATCACTTCAAAACGCTAAACAAATACCAAACCGATTCTGAATAAAAAGGTGAACACGGTAGATTGGGTTGTCATTTTTTTTCTCGTTTTCCTTTCCCCTAAAATTCTGTGCCAATAACAGTCAAAATTTCCTAAAATGTAATATAGATAACAGCTTAAAGATATGTTGTTTAGCACCTAAAGAATGATTTAAAATCATAAACGAATTGAATATTAGTAAACATTATGGTAGATTCCCGGCATGAGAAAAAACGCTGTCGCCATCATCCCCAAAACGATAGAGAATGTGATTTTTTTTGTTCGAGGGCAGAAGGTAATGTTGGATTTTCATTTGGCTGAGATCTATGGAATTCCGACCTTTCGCTTGAATGAAGCTGTTAAGCGCAATCGTAAACGTTTTCCGGCCGATTTTATGTTCCGTCTCACCCGTAAAGAATACAAAACTTTGATATCGCAAATTGCGATGTCAAAAAAGGGACGCGGTGGGAGACGCACACTGCCGTATGCTTTTACGGAGTATGGCGCGATTATGGTTGCGAATATTCTCAATAGTGATCATGCCGTGAAGATGAGCGTCTTTGTTGTAAGAGCGTTTATCAAGATGCGGGCCTTTTTTTCCGAACATCGAAATCTCGCAAGAGAATTGAAGAATTTGGAGAACAAACTCACACAGCGGTTGGACTGTCACGAAGCCGCCATTATTGAGGTTTTGCGTAAAGTCTTGCGGTTGTTAGAGCCTTCTCCCGAGCCACCTCCACCGCCGGCTAAACCACAAATCGGATTCCATACGTGAAATTGGATTCCGCCACTAGCTGATTGCCCACCGAAGGCTATATTTTCTTTCGCCCCGTTTTTTGAATTGACAACAAATTTTTATAGAGGAGAATTGGGGGCAGTTTTGAATTGAGAGCGGGATAGCAGCAAACCATGAGTGTCCCTTTAAAAATAACTGTCACCTGAAGATGTTGTTGTGAATTGAGGAGGCTTGATGGAAAAAACAGAAGTTTATCTTAATAATGCCTTGGAGTACTGCAAGTGCTATATTAATGAATATAAAACAGTATTGGAAAATAGTTACAAAGAAATACTGGACGAAGTAAAAGCAAAGAAGCTGACAAATAAAATATTTAAGCTCTATCAACATAAGACGGTTACTCCATATTGTTTCATGTACGATTACGGTACATGGTTATTTTTCACGTTGCTTTCAAGCCCAAAATGCGTTGTAAAGTACAACGACATTATCTATAGTAAAGATTGGGCAAACATACATATAGATAATTACAGAAGAGTAGTGGTTTTGAAAGAGTTAAACATTCGCGAAACAGATATAATCCACGAGGTTGTGATAGAAGGATGCAAATTTTTACATCGGAATGACGAACTTTCAGAAAATGCTATATATCATGCACGATCGCAAGTCCGAATGGAAGTTAACAATTTTTTGCATAAGAGAAATCCGATTAAAATTAGTTGGGAAAGGATCTTTTCAAAAAGTTTTTTTGCTGTCATTGTATTAGTAATTTTTATTTTAGGTTTTTTGGTAGGTTTCTTTTTTCAACATGTTGAACGGTTAAAATACGCCAAAAAAATTAAATTGCTTGGATTCGAAATAGAACTATCTGATAAGTATTTTGAACGTTCGAATAATACACCTGCGAAAGAAGCCGGAGCAAAAAACTCAGGTGACAGTCACTGAAATCGGGGGACGCAACGCTTAATTGAACGATGGATTCCCGCTTCCGCGGGAATGACAGAGACACGGCAACCGGAAATTATAAAATATACGTAAACCGGACGCCGTCCGACGGGGAGGGGTAAGCTTTAATCGAACGATGAATTTCTTTAACTCAGGTGACAGGCACTTTTTAAATCGGGGGACACTGCGGCGAATCGATACCTGTTCCGCAGGTATAGGGTTCGATGAACATTAAACAATCTCAACGGATAATCATTATATGAAAGCAGAACATTGGGGAGTTATTTTTGGGCTGGTGGCATTGATTGTCAGCGTTTGTACATTTGTTTTCCAATTGTCGCCGCTGTTGATTGTTCAGGGCTTAAGTGTCAGCGAGGGCGAGCATAGAATTTACCTTGATATCAAAAACATTGGAGGAACTGGGGCGTATGGATTTGAAGGCTGTTATGCGGTCACGTCCCATGTGGAGCCTTCGGATGCTGAAACGTCAGAAGAGAAATTATTGGCGTTCGGGCGGCTGAATATTAAAGATGAAGGGTTTTACCCCAGTCAGGGAAGTGATTATCTTGATGTTGTTACTTCGAAGGTTGATTTGAAAGAAAGCATCAATGATCAGAAAAATTTCGTTTATTTGTCGATTGTTATCGATTATCGGAAATGGCCGGTGATAGGGCTTCCTTCAATGTTTTCGAAAAACAGGGTTTTGTCTTTCCTTCGCGAGAAACTGTTCTATTTTGTTAATCGACGATATCAGGGTGTATTTTATTATAATCGCACTCGTGGACTTTGGGTAAGACATTCGAAAAATCATTTGCCTCAGTTCTCCCAGTTTGTCTTTTCTTCACTCAAGCAGGGCATTGCCCCTGATTTCAGTCAGTTCTGGCAAAGCGAGCGCAAGTCGGGGGACACAATACTTAATTGAACGATGGATTCCCGCCTAAAGCGTGCGGGAATGACAAAATGGATCGCATGCGGGATTGCCTGCCTCGCCGGCAGGCGGGCCCGCCGCGGTTTTTGGCGGGAATGACAAAGATACGGAAACCGGGAATTATAAAATTAGGTATTTGTCGCGTTCTTTGATTTTTGTCGATTGGTAATATGATCGTAGGGAACGGTTGTCCTCCACTAAAGCGTTGGCGGACAGGTGACCGTTCCTTACATGCAATATTAAAGGAGGTTCGAGATGAATGCGAAGAGGTTTGTAATGGCGAGTGTGGCGGGTTTTGTGGTTTTGTTTGGTTTGGATTTTCTGATTCATAGCGTGGGTTTGGCCGGTCTTTATCAACAAACGGCGCATTTGTGGCGGCCGATGGCTGAAATGAATCGATTGGCTTGGCTGATGTGGTTGAGTTATCTGATTATGGTGCCCATTCTTGTTTACATTTATTCAAAGGGCTATGGAAGCGGCAAGCCGGGTTTGGGGCAGGGACTCCGGTTCGGATTTTGGATGGGGCTTTTGCAAAGCGCGCCGATGGCGCTCTGCTGTTACGTTGTGATGCCGGTTCCGGTCAGTCTTGCTTGCGGATGGTTTATCGGTGGAATGATTGAAATGCTCGCGGTGGGTGCGGTGATCGGTTTAATTTGGAAAAATTGACAGAAGGGCAAATGATAAAAAAATTGATCTTTTTGTCTGTAATATTATAATCCTCGTATTCTTCCTTACTTTCCCACGAGACGGTAAAGTCTATCTGTAATCGATTCTCCCGCATAAAAAAGTTTTCTTGCAAGTATAACTTATATGTTATATACTATAGGAGATCGCCAATGCGAAAGCGGGTTATTTATTATGTAGATGGAAATGGGTGGAATCCGGTTTGGGAATATATAAGTTTCTTACCGGTTGATGAGCGCGACAAATGTTTTGAATATATCGCATATTTAGAGGAGATGGGCGAGAGAGTCAGGCGGCCGGTGGGTGATTATTTGGGAGAGAAATTGTATGAATTACGGCCCAAGCAAACCCGGGTTATTTACTTTTTCATGTTGAAGAAGTATGCGGTTTTGGTTCATGCTTTCCGGAAGAAAACCGATGCGGTGCCGGAAAGGGAATTGAAATTGGCAATGAATAGAATGAACGATTTTATTTTTAGATATCAAAAAGGATTACTTCAGTTAGGAGTATAGGGAAGATGAAGAAAGTAAAAGCGCCGTTTCATAGTGATCTGATCAAACCTTATACCCGGAATCCGGCGTTCAGGGAAAAGATCCGTACCGGCGTTAAACGTCTGAAAGTGATTAGCCAGCTTGTTGAATTGCGGGAGAAACTTGGAGTGACTCAAACGGAACTTGGGAAACGAATCGGTGTTTCACAGCCTTTTATTGCCCGAATCGAGAATGACGAGGCCTCAAATTTAAGTTTGGAAACTTTGGTCAAAATTGCCAACGCACTGAATGCGCAGCTCGACATTCAGATTCACATTAATAAAAAAGCGGCTTAAATGATCCAGTCATATCTATAAACAATGGTAAACACCGATTTTCATCGGAGGTTATGAACATGAAAAGAATAAGCTTGATTCAATTGTTAATGTTGGTTGGCGCGATTATGTTGTTATCAAACGACGGGGTGGCGGCCGACATCCAAACCCTCATCCAAAAGGGAGATGAGCGGCTTCAGGAAATTACCGAAGCGAATGCGAAGGAAGCCATCGCAGTCTACGAGGCGGCGCTTAAGATTGATCCTGAAAATTACGAAGCGAATTGGAAGACCTCAAAGGCCTATTGCCTGATTCTGGATCTCAAAACTGCGGGGCTCATTGAAGAAAAAGAAGAATACAAACCGCTTCTCAAAGAATTGGGCGAGAAGGCCGAGTTTTTCGCCGACAAAGCTTACATCCGGAATCCAAAAGGGGTAGAGGCGTTGACTTGGTACAACTCAAGCTACGGATATCAGGCTTCGAGCATGGGAATTCTTCAGGCAATTATGAAAGGCGCCGGGGGGAAACTGAAAAAACTTGCCAATGAATTAATCGAAGTCGACGATGCCGCCTTAGATGCCTTGGGGTACAGGATGCTCGGGCGGTTTTATTTGAGTGCGCCTTTTCCTGTGGGGAGCAAAGGAAAAGCCGCCGAGTATTTGGAAAAGGCAGTCGAGAAAGCGCCCGGATCTTTATTTGATCATTACTGGCTGGGTGAAGCCTACCGGATGAAAAAGAAGTCTGAGGAGGCGCGAAGGGAATTTCAATTTGTTCTCGATCATCCGCCCAGCGCCGATGAGAAACATTTTTCCGAACCTACCAAACAAGCCGCTCAAAGACGTCTGTCACGAAATGCTTATTAAAATATTTTCATGCCTTCTTAATTTGAATTCGGGACTATCATGATTTCAATTGAATATCCAAAATATCTTTAAATGAAAATCATGGTTGCGGGAATTGGCGTGACGTTTTCTGGATAGGGGGAAAAACATGAAAAAAGTTATTTTACTTCCAATATGGATATGGGCTATCGCCCAAACGGTATGGGCGGATTTGGAATATCCGGTTATTTATCCCCAAAATAATCAGAGTCTGGAACAACAGTCCCTCGATGCGGGGGCGTGCCGTTCCTGGGCTGTCCAGTCCATCGGGCAGGATCCCAATGATCTTCGCGCCCGGATTTCCATTTTGCAGTCTCAGGCTGACCAACCATCTCCAGCCATGCCGGCTGCCGGGAGCGCGATTGAGGGCATTGCAAAAAGCACGGCGCTCGGCGCTCTAAATGAAAGTCTGAATGCCGGTGCTGCGCATGGTGCTGCGATGGCGGGCGCGTCAGCTGTCTTGGGCCATGTTGATCAAGTCGCTAATCAATTTGCTAATAGAGCGGGCGGCCAAAACGCTCAACGGCGCGAGCAGCAGATAACGGATTTGAAGAACCGGTATGACGCATATGTCCGTGCTTTTTCTGCGTGCATGAGTGCAAAGAGATACAGTGTGAAGTAGAGAACAAGGCCTGCCTGTTCCCTTTTTTATAACTTGAGTTCTGCGTTTTTCCTGTTTTCCTCGCCCCCTCAAGGAGGAGAGGATGAAGGTGAGGGGGAATAAACGGATTTTATCCACCCTCACCCCTGCCCTCTCCCTCCTGAAAAAGGAGGGAGAGGGGAGAAAATTTGCAGAACTCAAGTTTATAACTAACGTCATATGAATCCCATGAAGAAAAACGGCGGAGAAATAAAGGCTTGACAAATGATACTGTTATGGTATCATTTAAAAAGAGGTGAAGATGAAACTGATTACACGGGATACGGATTATGCAGTACGGGCACTTTGTTATATGGCAAAACGGAGAGACGAAGTTGTATCGGTTACGCAATTGGTTAAAAGTTTGAAAATTCCGCAGCCATTTTTAAGAAAAATTTTGCAAACTTTAAATCAAGCCGGTATTCTCGAATCGCAAAAAGGAGTCGGCGGAGGATTTAAGTTAGCCAGGCCTTCCGGTGATATTTATTTATTTGATCTGATTCGTGTGTTTCAGGGGGATTTTGAACTCAATGAATGTATGTTTAAGAAAAAACTTTGTCCAAACCGGACAACTTGTTCGTTACGGGAGCGCTTAGAGGTCATTGAAAAATATGCGGTTTCGCAGCTTGAACCGGTGACGATTGCGGAATTGGTTAAGGAGAGATAAAACGATGAAACGAAACGTCATCAAAATAGACGAAAATTTATGTAACGGATGCAATGAATGTATTCCAAATTGCCCGGAAGGGGCGCTCCAAATCATTGATGGGAAGGCGCGGCTGATCAGTGATTTATTTTGTGACGGGCTCGGAGCGTGTATCGGACATTGCCCCCAGGGCGCGATTACGATCGAGGAACGGGAAGCGGAAGCTTATGACGAACAAAAGGTGATGGAAAATATTGTGAAGCAGGGGCCGAATGTAATCAAAGCGCATCTTGTGCATCTCAGGGATCATGGTGAACACAAATATGTTGAGCAGGCGCTCGAATTTTTGCGTGAACGAAAGATTAAATTTCCAACGTCAGAAAGTTCGGGTTTGCAAGAACATGCGCATGGACATTCGGAATGTCCCGGCTCTCGAATCATGGACTTTAGAAAGGAATTAACGATGAAACCCGAAACTCAAAATCAACACAAAATCGAATCAGAGCTTCGTCAGTGGCCGGTCCAATTGATGCTGGTTCCGGCGAGCGCGCCGTATTTTAATGGGGCAGATCTGCTGATTGCGGCGGATTGCTGCCCGTTTGCTTATGCTGATTTTCATCGGGAATTTTTAAGAGGGAAAATTTTATTGATTGCATGTCCGAAACTTGATGATGCCGAGTTTTATTTAAAGAAGTTAACGGAGATTTTTAAAAATAATAAAATTAAATCCGTAACATGTGTTCATATGGAAGTGCCTTGCTGCTTCGGATTGGTTCAGATGGTCAAAGAGGCAATGGCTGAAGTGGGCAAGAAAATTCCGTTTCACGAAACCACAATTAGTATTCAAGGGGAAAAAATCTAAACAATTGGATGATAGGCTTGAGCCTGCCATCCAGGTTACAGTCATCCCCGAAAGTTTTTGTCGGGAATCCACGAACATGGATTCCCGCTTAAAGCATGCGGGAATGACATTTTTACAAGGAGAAAATATCATGGGTATGTTTTGTTATCAATGTGAACAAACTTCAAAAGGAACGGGTTGCACATTTCAACAGGGGGTCTGCGGTAAGACGTCCGAGACGGCTGTGTTGCAAGACCTTCTTATTTATGCGCTGAAAGGAATTGCGGTGTATGGGAAACTTGCGCGTGAACTTGGCGTGAAGGATCGGGAACTTGATTTATTTATCATCAAAGGGCTCTTTACGACTGTAACAAATGTGGATTTTGATTCAGAGCGGATCGGAACGATTATCCGGCGGGCGTATATCGCCAAAGAAAAGGCGAAGGAATTGTTTGCAAGCGCGTACCGGAAAAAGCATGGTAAAGATTTTGATGGGACACTTCCGATCGAAACAAGTTGGAAGCCGGCAGAGACCTTTAAAGGTCTAATCGAACAAGGTGAAAGTGTGGGGATCATGAACGATTTAACTTTGAATGAAGACATCCGAAGCCTTCAGCAGTTGCTGACGTACGGGCTAAAAGGAATGGCTGCGTATGCGGATCATGCGTCTATTTTGGGAAAAGAAGACGAGACGGTGATGTCGTTTTTTTATAAAGGGCTTGCGGCGATGACGGATTCAAAGTTGACCGTGAGTGACTTGGTGAATCTCAACATGGAATTTGGTAAAGTTAACTTCAGATGTATGGAAATTTTGGATCAAGGGCATACCGAGCGCTTTGGGCATCCGGTCCCGACCCAAGTTTTTCTCGGTGCAAAGAAAGGGCCTGCGGTTTTAGTTTCAGGGCATGATCTTCCTGATTTGGAAGAGCTTCTGAAGCAGACGGAAGGAAAAGGTATCAATATTTATACGCACGGGGAAATGCTTCCGGCGCATGGATATCCGGGACTTAAAAAGTACAAGCATTTGGTTGGGAATTACGGTGGTGCTTGGCAGGATCAGGCAAAAGAGTTTGATCAATTTCCCGGCGCTATTTTAATGACGACAAATTGTATCCAGAAACCAAAGGAGTCATATCAGGGCCGGATTTTTACAACCGGTTTGGTGGCATGGCCGAATGTTGTTCATATTGATTTGGTGAATGGAAGAAAGGATTTTTCCCCGGTCATTCAAAAAGCGATTCAGGCCGGCGGCTTTAAATCAGATCTGCCCGGCAAAGAAATCATGGTTGGTTTTGGGCACAATGCAGTGATGAGCGTTGCCGGTCAAGTGATTGAAGCGGTCAAGGCCGGAAAAATCAAACACTTTTTTTTAGTTGGCGGTTGCGATGGCGCGAAGTCGGGGCGGAATTATTACACCGATTTTTCGCAGAAAGTCCCGAAAGACTGTGTGATTCTGACGCTTGCTTGCGGAAAATACCGTTTCAATAAATTGGAGTTTGGCGATATCGGTGGAATTCCGCGGCTTCTCGATGTCGGACAATGCAACGATGCTTATTCGGCGGTCCAGATTGCACTTGCCTTGGCGAATGCGTTTAAATGCGGCGTGAATGAACTTCCGCTTACGCTTGTGCTTTCGTGGTATGAGCAAAAGGCGGTTTGTATTTTGTTGACACTTCTTTCACTCGGGATTAAGAATATCCGGCTGGGTCCATCCCTGCCGGCATTCGTGAGTCCGAACGTGCTCAAGGTGTTAGTGGATCAATTTAACATTAAGCCGATTTCGACACCGGATAGTGATTTACAGGCGATTTTGGGTGTAGCGGTATAGTGGGTATGTCATCCCCGCGGAAGCGGGGATCCAGCAGATGTGGATTCCCGCTTGAAGCGTGCGGGAATGACAAAAGAACACAATTGAGTATGGTTTTTCTGGAAGTTGTAAATAGACAGGATGATGAAAAAAAGTTAAACTATAAACCAAAGTTGATTGGTTTTTTTAACAGGGTTGATTCGATAGTGGAGATTTTATGGGGAAATTCCGATGCAAGGTTTGCGGATATATTTATGATCCGGCAGAAAATAACAATGTCGCATTTAAAGATTTGCCGGATGATTGGATTTGTCCGGAGTGCGGTGTAGGGAAGGACGAATTCGAAGCCGTTTGATATTTCACTTTTGTGTCATTCCCGCAAGCTGTTGGCGGGAATCTAAGAACCATGGATTCCCGACAAAAACACATGCGGAGCAGTGCTGCTGCGCTGCATTCGGGAATGATACTTGTAGGGACCTTATGAAAATTGAATGACAAACTAAAATAAAGGATGGGACATCATGATTAGCGATAAAATGAACAAAGCGATTAATGATCAGATTAACCGGGAGTTATATTCCGCGTATCTTTATCTTTCCATGGCGGCGCATGCTGCGAATATTAATCTAAAAGGTTTTGAAAATTGGCTAAAAGTTCAGGCGATGGAAGAAATGACGCACGCGAACCGTTTCTATGAATACGTCAATGATCAGAACGGTAAAGTGACGCTGGCTGCAATCGATGCTCCTCCAGCGAATTTTTCGTCACCGGCCGATATCATGAAGAAGACTTTGGATCATGAGAAATTCGTAACCAAGAATATTCACAATCTTGTGACGCTTGCCAAAAAAGAAAATGATTACGCGACGGACACTCATCTCCAGTGGTTTGTGACGGAACAAATCGAAGAAGAAAAAACCGCGAGCGAAATTCTGCAGATGGTGGAGATGGCCGGGAAAAGTGGCGGCGCGCTTTTGATGCTGGACCACCAACTCGCGAAACGGAAATTTGGCGGCGAAGCGAAAAATTAATTGAGTTCTTTAGGAAGTTTCAATATCCGAGTATGGTCAAAGAACTTGATGTGAAAGTTTCCGAAGTGATTGAGCGGACGGCTCATGTGAAAAGCTTTCGTTTTTTAGTCACGGGTGAACATGATTTTAAGGCCGGCCAGTGGATGCTCGTCAATCTTAATTCCGATCCGGAATTGAAACGTTCGCTTTCGATTTCGAGTTCGCCAACCGAGCCGGGCTATATTGAGTTCACCAAAAAAATCACACAAAGTGATTTTTCGCAAAAATTGAGCATGCTAAGAACGGGTGATTCAATTAGCGTCAAATTTCCTTTTGGGAAATTTATCTATGAAGATGGATTCCCCAAAATTGTTTTTCTTTCGGGTGGGATCGGAATTACCCCTGTCCGGAGCATTTGCCAGTCTATTGTGGATAGGAAGCTGTCGGCGGATGTCGTGCTTTTGTATGGCAATAATTCAGAAGCAGACATTGCGTTCAGGGATGATTTCGATAGGATGCAGGTGAAATACCCGAATTTGAGAGTGGTTCATATTCTCATGTGCGCAAATGCGAATTGGACAGGCCGGCGCGGACTCATTGATGCGAAAGTAGTGAAAGAGGAAATTCCGGATTATTTGGAAAGACGTTTTTATACCTGCGGACCGCCGGCAATGGTGCAGGCGATGGAAGCCATCTTATTGCAGGAATTGAAAGTCAAGAAAGGCAGTTTAATAAAAGAAAGTTTTTCGGGGTATTAAATATGAACGAAAGCCTTCCATTTCAAGCCGTGAAAATTTCAGAGCATGTTTATTGGGTCGGTGCGATTGACTGGAATCTACGGGATTTTCACGGATACGCGACAGAACGCGGAACGACTTATAATGCTTTCCTGATCCTTGCCGACAAAGTCACTTTAATCGACACGGTTAAGAAACCGTTTAAAGATGAAATGCTTTCGCGGATTCGTTCCGTGATAGATCCCTTGAAAATCGAATACATTGTTTCCAATCATTCAGAAATGGATCATTCCGGGTGCCTTCCTGAAATAATCGATTTTCTCAAGCCGAAAAAAGTGTTTGCTTCTGTCAGAGGAGAAAAAGCGCTTTCAGGGCATTTCCGATTTAAAGATCAAATCACGCCTTTAAAGACGGGCGAAAATATTCCTCTCGGAAACATGAATCTATCCGTTGTCGAGACACCTATGCTGCATTGGCCTGATAGCATGTTTACGTTTTTAGATTCGGACGGAGTCCTTTTTTCACAGGACGGTTTCGGAATGCATTTAGCGACGGTAGAACGGTTCGCGGACGAGCTTCCGTCGGAGCTTCTTGAATACGAAGAGAAGAAATATTATGCGAATATTATTCTTCCATATTCGAAAATGGTTCTGTCGACGCTGGAAAGTTTCACAAAATTAAATTTCCCGGTTAAAATCGTTGCTCCCGATCATGGGCCGGTTTGGCGCCAGGGCTGGCAGAAGTTGTTTGAACTTTACAAAAAATGGGCCATGCAGAAACCGGCAAAGAAAGCCGTGATTGTTTACGATACGATGTGGGAAAGTACGGATAAAATGGCGCGTGCGATTTCTGAGGGAATCGCATCCGTAGGGATTCTTACGAGAATGATGCCGTTAAAAGGAAGCCATCGAAGCAATATCGCCACTGAAGTTCTTGATGCCGGCGCGCTGATTGTCGGTTCACCGACTTTAAATGACAATCTTTATCCGACGGTGGCTGATTGCATGACGTACCTGAAGGGGCTGAAGCCGCAAAATTTAATTGGTGCGGTATTTGGTTCGTATGGTTGGAATCCGGCGGCGGTTGAGCAACTCAAAGAATTGTTAAAGGCCATGAATGTTGAATTGGTCGGGGAAGGTGTGAAAGTCCGTTACGTTCCGGATGATGAAGCCCTTATGGAGTGCCGGAATTTAGGGAAACAAGTTGGGGCACGGTTGAAGGAAATTTGTTGAATTTCATGTTTCATTTTGCGAGTAACGATAACGTGGAAGGTGATATATGCCACAAAAAAAACTCTCTTCTGTTGAAGAAAAGGTTTTGACGATCAATCCTCTTTATGCGTTGGCGGTCTTGCTCGTGATTGCCGCTGTTTTATTTTTCTTTGTTCAAAACCGATCTCATCATGGCGAGTCCGGCCGTGATTTTAAACCTTTTGAAATCAAATATTCTTTCGGTGACGCAAAAGTTTATTCCGCGCGTGAGCGGAATTGGGTTTCGGCAACCCGCGGGACATTATTGTCTGTAGGATCAAAAATTCGAACGCAAAAAGATTCCGGCATTGATTTTTTTATGTCGGACAAAACACATTTTCGATTGAAGGAAAATTCAGAGCTCGAACTGAATAAACCCGATTTTTTTGACGTAGGACCGCGCCGGAAAATGTATTTGCCTAAAGGAACCCTTTTGGGGCTGACGGAAAATGAATCAGGCCAGATCGACGGCGTTGATATCTTTACGGGGCGATTGCATGCGCATGTCAAAGATGCCGTATTCGAAATCAAATCGGACCCGGTTGGGAAAAAAGATTTTCTCGGTGTTTTGAGGGGAACGGTTGAAGCCGTTTCGAAAAGCGGTTGGAAACGGCAGTTGAATGTCCGGCGGCTCGAGAAAGTTGAAACCACGAGTGACGGACGGTTTCCGAAAGAGCCGGTGCGTATTGCCAAATCCGACTGGAATCAAATGAAGGAAGCCTATCAATTGATTCCCGTGACTGCTGCGTCCGAAGCGAAGCAGCTTGATCTTTCAAAAAAAGCGGGAAATTTGTTTGATTATGTTTTTGATCATGGGACTTTTTATTCCCCGGAAATCGGATTTGCAAACCGTGAATTTGAACTTGATGAGAAAACGGGAGAAGTCGGGTTGAAAGTTGAATACGATGTTTTTCCGGTGCCTGCGATTGTCGGATTGTATTTCAAAACGCGCAATTTTGATTTGTCGAAATTTGATGCGCTCGAGTTTGATGTCCGCACTGTTAAAGGCGAGGATTCTCCGGATTCTTTTCGGGTCGAACTCAAGACAAATTTAGGTATTCTGAGGGCTTCCAAACCCAGAAATTTCGAACCAGTGTGGAGAACAGCTAATTTTCCGTTTTATGCCAACACGCAGTCTAAGTTGATTCAAGAAGTGACAATGGTATTTACTCATGAAACGGCCGGTGTTAATAAGCGTGGGATGCTTGAATTCCGGAATTTCAAATTGATACCGAAACCACAATCAAAACCGTTAAATTCTTAATAGAAGCATAAGAAGCCCTGGCAAGTTGCTCCGACTTTAGCGCGTTGACTCGAACCGTTTTATCTGTTACCGTATGAATATGGAAATTCAAGAAAAACGAGCTATCTATCGCCATAAAGTCGAGCTTCCGATTAAATACCGTCTTAAAGGTGATGGTAAAAAAGAGAAATCATCTGACCACATTGCTATTCGGCGAAGTATCACGAAAGATGTGACTCCGGAAGGTTTATTACTTCTTTCTACCGAAAAGTTTGAACCTCAGACTGTTTTAGTATTGAATATTCCGACGCCCGGAAAAGAATTCCTAATTGACGGCCGAGTGGTTCACGTGGTTCAGGATCCCGAATCGGGACAATACCGTACCGGAATTCATTTTTTAAATCCTGATGATGCTTTTAAAGTCAAAATGGCGGAACAACTCCTTCAAATTCTCGCTTTTCAAAAAAGCCTTTCTCTCAAAGAAAGCCGGCAAGTTTCCGAGGAAGAAGCGGCACAGCGTTGGATTGTAGAACATTCGGAAAGTTTTGCGGGCTTTTATCAATAAAAAAATTCCTCATGGCCATTGAAATTGTAAAGGGCGATATCACTTTCGAACAGACGGAAGCGATTGCCAATGCAGCAAATTCGAGATTGGCGGGCGGCGGCGGGGTTGATGGCGCAATCCATCGTGCCGGCGGGCCTGCCATCATGCAAGAGCTCAAGAAAAAATACGACACCTGCCTGACGGGACACGCTGTCATCACCGGCGGCGGAAAATTAAAAGCAAAATATGTGATTCATGCTGTCGGGCCGGTCTATTCCGGGAAATCGAAAGATGCAGAGCTGCTCGCCGGCGCATACAGGACCTCCCTTGAATTGTGCACTCAACATCAGATTTCTTCCGTTTCGTTTCCGTCCATTAGCACCGGGGCCTATGGTTATCCGGTAAGGGAAGCGGCACGGGTTGCGGTTAGAACGGTTCGGGAATACTTAAACACTCATCCCGAAATTAAACTCGTCCGATTCGTTTTGTTTGATGAAGAGACATTTAAAACATATCAAGAGGCGCTGGCTTTCAATGGAAACGCGCAGAGCTTATGAATGAAAGTCATGACGCCACTCCCAATCGTGCCTGCTGCGATCAAAAGACGGTGAATTGTAAAAATTCGTGGTATCGAAATCCTGTTTTTATTGCATTATTGGGAACAGCTTTGATTTGGGTTAGCGGCGATATTTTCCCAAGTGTAAAACCTTTTAGCGCTGCCTATTTTGATTATTTAAATAAAATTTGGTGGGCAATTTTGTTGGGATTTATTTTTGGCGGCGCGATTGATTATTACATTCCCCGGGCATATATTTCAAAATATTTGGCATCTACGAGAAAACGCACCATTCTTTCTGCTGTTGGACTTGGATTTCTGATGAGTGCTTGCAGCCACGGGATTATTGCGTTGACGATGGAACTTCATAAAAAAGGGGCCTCCGGGCCGGCGGCTGTCAGTTTTTTACTTGCGAGCCCATGGGCGAACTTTCCAATGACATTAATGTTAATCGGTTTTTTCGGCTGGAAAGGATTTGTGATCATCATTTCCGCGCTTGTGGTAGCGATCATAACGGGTTTTGTTTTTCAAATATTGGACCGGAAAAATATGATTGAGAAAAATAAAAATACGGTTGATGTTGGCCCTGATTTTTCAGTGAGAGAGGATATTGCAAAGAGACTCAAGAATTACCGTTTCAGCATGAAAAGCTTTATTGAAGATATGAAAGGAGTGCTGAGAGGAGGTTACGAACTTTCCGAGATGGTTCTTGGGTGGCTGTTCCTTGGGATGTTGTTTGCGAGTGCAGCTTCTGTTTTTGTTCCTCAACATATTTTCCATCATTATTTTGGGCCGTCAGTTCTCGGGCTTTTGATGACCATCGCAGCGGCAACGGTGATTGAAGTTTGCTCGGAAGGGACGTCTCCGCTTGCGTTTGAAATTTATAAGCAATCGGGGGCCTTTGGGAATGCGTTTGTGTTTCTGATGGGAGGTGTGATCACAGATTATACGGAGATCGCGCTTGTATGGGTGAATATCGGGAGGAGAACGGCCATTTGGATGGTGCTTGTGACGTTACCGCAGGTTTTGGCTCTTGGATGGCTTTATAATTTAATATTTTGAATAAAATCATTCTTTCTTTCGTCAAAGAGACAGAATTATATGGAAGATCCGGATCAATATTTGGTGCATGAAGCACAGGCTGGGAAAAAAGAAGCCTTTGGCAAGTTGGTGGATCAATATTATGAAATGGTTTATGCCGTTGCTTTCGGTGTTGTCGGAAACAGGGAAGATGCGTTGGATGCGACGCAGGACGTTTTTACTAAAGTGTATCAGCAGCTTCGGCGTTTTGAAGGAAATTCAAAATTTAAAACATGGCTTTACCGGGTCGCGGTGAATGTGGCCATTGATATTTATCGGAAGCGGCGGCCGACGGAACCGGTGGATGAATCCCTTCATCTCGAGTCGAAAATTCAAAGCCCGGGAGAACATGTCAGGCAGAACGAGTTAATGCAGCTTGTTAAACAAGCGCTTGACGAATTGACGCCGGAGCATCGAGCAGTCCTTGTTATGAGGGAATGGCAGGATATGAGTTATGAGGAAATTGCGGAAGCGCTCGGAATTGAAATCGGGACGGTGATGTCACGGATTTTCTATGCGCGTAAAAAAATCGGAGAGGTTTTAACCCTGCATATCGCAAAGGCGGATGTATGAATAAGCCGAAAGAAGAACAAATTAAATATTGGATCAAAGAATATATTCAGGGCGAAGTTGATGCTCCCGAGATTGCTCGGGCGAAGAAGAAGCTTGTAGGGCAATATATTGCCCCAGCGCCTTTCCTATTTCTAAAACCGGTGTTCTGGATCCCGGCTTTGAGTGCCTTCGTGATTTTTATTATGAGTGTTTATTTTATAAAATCAAATATGCAATCTCAGACACCGGAAGGTCCTATCCCAATTTCGCAGCCTTTAGTCATGAAACAGTCCGCTGAAAATCTTTCGCTTGAGTATCCGGGCTCGGCTGTGATTAATCATGTTTCGAGCGAAGTAGGGCCGTTTATGGTTTATCAATTGAATCCGTCCGATAGGCCGCTGACTGTGATTTGGATGTTTCCGGAACGGGTTTGATAAAAGTGTTGTAGTTTTTAATTTCGGATATAAAATAATCAAAATTTCATCAAAAAGGAGGCGTTCATGAAAAGAAAGAAATATGGTTGGGTGCTTGTCATCGCGTGCATATTCGCGATGCTTGTGCCGAATGTGTTTGCCCAAACCGAGCAACCCCTGATGTTGAAGGTGACGGTGATTGTGGCATCCAACCAGGGATCTGAATTTACGATGGATAATGATAATTATCGCGACGAATTAGTTAAATTGTTTTCTTATAAATCGTATAAACAGGTCAAGGATTATCTGGTTGAGTTGTTGCCGGCCGAGAATGAGTTGTTGAATATAGAAGGCGGCTATATGTTAGCGCTTAATTCTGAGGGTGAGAAGGATGGGAAGTTTCTGGTCCGGATGGTGATTCAAAAAGACGGCCGGCAATTTTTGAATACCGAAATAACAGTTACGGGAGAAGTGCCGGTTTTTATGGGCGGTCCGTCTGTTCAGAACGGAGTTTTGATTCTGGCTGTTGAAAAAAGATAATTTTGTTTTGAATAATGACTTGAAAAAAACGTCTGATACAATAGAAAAACCTAAAAAGGAGGAAGTGATATGAAACTTGCAACAGTAACCATTGCGATTTTGTCAGTTTTTGTTTTTTTGGTATCGGGCTCCGTTGCCCGCCCTGTGTTGGCTCAACAGGCCGAACTGGTGGTGGCGGATTTTGATACGGGGGATAAACCCAATAATGTAGGCGGTGATTTTGGTTCATGGGATAAGGATCCGAATGATACAACTCAAGGCTGTAAAATGACGTTTGAACAAGCAGACGCTTTAGGGGATGCAGCCGGGTATTCGATTCGTTTGGATTACGATGTTGATTCGGCAAATCCTGCGTATAATGGGTATTGGATGAAATTAAACGGCCTTGATGCAAGTCAGTATAACACGCTCAATTTTTATGTGAAAGGGGATGAAGCAAAAGGTTTTACGAAGCGGCTTAAGATTGAGATGAAAGACGCAAGCAACAAACCATCCTCTTTTATTCTGTCGGGAATTACGGGAGAATGGCAGAAATTTTCAATTCCGTTTGAAAAATTTCGCGCCATTCAGGATTGGAAAACAATCAACGAATTTGTTGTGGTCTTTGACGATATCAATTCTGATCCCAAGGTGGGTTCTGTTTTGTTAGATCAGGTGACATTTTCTGCGGAATAAATGAGCAGTTTAAAGAAAGAGTGTCTATTTAGCGTTTTGAAGTGGCGAACACGCCATGTTCGTGTCATGCCCGCATGCTTAAAGCGGGCATCCACAGTTTCTGGATTCCCGCTTTCGCGGGAATGACAAAAAAACAGATGCTCTTTTACAGATAATCGCTTCAAAGCGCTAAACAAATGCAAGAAAGAAAAACAAGCAAGTAATTTTAACACATAGGTAGGAGAAAGAAATGTCTTCAAGAATGATGAGATTGTTAGTGGTAGTAAGTGTTTTTTGTTTTTTCTGTTCCGGAATTCTCAAGGCTGAAGAAGGGAAATCCTTTGGACACAAGATGAAGTTTTGGAAAAAGGATAAACAGGAACAAAAAGTTGAAGCGAAAAAATCAAAAATAGAAGCAAAAAAAGCGCCGAAAGATGTAAAGAAAGACGCTATAGAAGCTGAAAAGGAAGCAAAGAAGAAAGCCAAAGAAGCCAAAAAAGTAGCAGAGAAGAAAGCCAAAGAAGCCAAAAAAGCAGTCCAAAAAGTTTAATGGGAATTTTGTGGTTTTTCGCTGTTTAGATTTGCTGGCTTTGCATAGCGAAGCCAAGCAAATCTGCGGCAAGTGACCACCACACTCTCACAATAGGATCTCATATGAAAGAATTTTTTGTTGGATTAATTTTTTTAGTGGCAGTGACGATTTTGGCAGGAATTGGTTTTTTACTCCTCCCCCTTCTTCTGTTACTGACCTTTTTTTTGCGTATTTTGGTCGCTTTTTTGCTCCTTTGTTTTGCGATTTGGCTCTTGGGCAAATTTATTCTTTTCGTTTGGGTGAAAATTTCCCATTAACCCGACTTTCTCATCGATTTTGTGAATCGACGAGAAAGTCGCTTTGGGCGCAATAAGTTACGCCCAAAGTTTTGCGCACTTGTTAAAGTGGGGCGCAAAAGATAAGCCCTGCGTCGCAAAGAGACAAACCATCTTTGCATCGCAGCTCTTATGAGCGGAATTTTTTATTAACGATGAGAAATCCGGGCTAATTGTGCACGTTAATATATTTACCGAAGGAGTTATCCTATGCGAAAACCAGTGAATCCCGGGATTGAAGCCGTTCAAAAACGCGGAAGCAAAATTGTTTCGGAAGAAAAACATATGTTGCCTGCCGCTTCGCTTATGTTAGCGGCGGGCGTGCTTGATAAAATGTCCCACCGTGACCGGCCGTTTATTACGGTCATTAATTCCTACACGACGCACATTCCGGGGCATGCCCATTTAAATGTGTTAGGGGAACGATTAGTGGAGGAACTTAAATCCAAAGGTTATAACGTTTGGTATGCGAATATCGGGGGTGCGGTATGTGACGGGATTGCGATGGGACATTTCGGGATGAAATATTCTCTTCCGTCGCGTGAATTGATTACAGATCAAATTGAAACCATCATTGGCGCGCATCCTTGTGATGCGTGGGTTGGAATCGGAAATTGCGACAAGATTGTTCCGGGGATGCTGAATGCGATGGCCCGGATCAACATTCCATCTTTATACGTGAGCGGCGGTCCGATGCTCGCGGGAAAAAACAAGACAGACCTGATTACCGTTTTTGAGGGC
The DNA here is from genome assembly GCA_001804285.1 of Candidatus Danuiimicrobium aquiferis. Taxonomy (GTDB): domain Bacteria; phylum Omnitrophota; class Omnitrophia; order Omnitrophales; family Danuiimicrobiaceae; genus Danuiimicrobium; species Danuiimicrobium aquiferis. The sequence continues at coordinate 3,485 of MHFR01000041.1, read as the reverse complement.
GTCGGAAAAGAAGTGGAAGGCCGGATGAGCGGGAAAGAATTGGAAGACCTTGCCGGAGTTGCGTGCCGCACTTGCGGAAGCTGTGCGGGAATGTTTACTGCGAATTCCATGAATTGTTTGGCGGAAGCGATCGGGCTTGCCATGCCCGGTAACGGAACGATTCCTGCGGCGGTTTGGATTGACGAAGAATGCCAATCATGGGATATCAACCCGAAGCGGATTGAATTCGTTGAGCAGGCGGCAGAAGTGATTGGGCATCTTTTGCGAGAAAATATCCGGCCGCTCGATATTGTAACCAAAGAAGCAATCGATAATGCGTTTATCCTTGATCTTGCAATGGGTGGATCAACGAATACGGTTCTTCACACGCTTGCGCTTGCGTGTGAGGCCGGAATTCAATATCCGCTTAAGCGGATTAATGAGTTGTCCGAAGTGACTCCGAATGTTTGTAAAGTTTCCCCGTCTCGGCCCGAAGTTCATCTCGAGGATGTTCATCGTGTCGGAGGGGTTCCGGCGATTCTCAGAGCAATTCACCAAGATGGCCGGGCACCGCTTGTTCTGGATGTCAAGACATGCACGGGAAAACTCGGAGATCTGGTGATCCACGCGCCTGATCCGGACGGCGATATTATCCGTATCGGGGATCAGGCATTTTCTCCGAAAGGCGGTCTCGCCATTCTTTATGGAAATATTGCGCCTGAAGGATCTGTCGTCAAAATCGCCGGTGTTGATAAAGACATGATGAAATTTAAAGGCCCTGCCCAATGTTATCATTCGCAGGAAGAAGCGTTACATGCCATTTTAGATAAGAAGGTCAAAGAAGGCGATGTCGTTGTCATCCGTTATGAAGGGCCAAAAGGCGGGCCGGGGATGCAGGAAATGTTATCACCGACGGCAGCCATTCGCGGGCGCGGAATTCGTGCGGCATTAGTGACGGACGGCCGTTTTTCCGGCGGAACGCGCGGCCTTTGTATCGGACACGTTTCTCCCGAAGCTGCGGCCGGCGGCCCGCTTGCGATTGTTCGCGACGGCGATATCATTGAAATCGATACGGAAAAAAGATCGATCAACGTGGATTTGCCGGAGGCTGAAATCAAGAAGCGCCTTTCGGAATTGAAACCGTTCCAGCCGAAAGTGACGGGCGGCTGGCTGGGGCGTTATGTCCGCCACGTTCAAAGCGCCAATACAGGCGCGGTGATGGATAACACGCTAACGTATTAATGAATGCTTTAAATAAATATTTGAATTGTTCATCTAGTTGTAAGTCATGGCTCGCTGCCCTCCGGCACGAATTAAAACGAAAAGCGAATCCCGAAAAAGCGGCCATCCTTCAGCGGTTTTTCAAAACCGGCCCCGGTGAATATGCAGAAAACGATATTTTTCTTGGAATCGTTGTTCCCGAACAGAGAAAGATTGCGAAACACTATCAATTTCTTTCACGCCGTGATGTCCTCAAACTGATCCGGTCTAAAATTCATGAAGAACGGTTAATCGGGCTTTTGATTCTGATCCGTCAATACGACGGTGGTGATTCTCATGTCAGAGCTGGAATCTTTCGCGATTACCTTAAGCACACGGAGTTTATTAATAATTGGGATTTGGTTGATCTAAGCGCTCCCAATATTGCCGGAAATTTTTTATTTGATCGGAAAAACCCGGTGCTTCTTCGGCGATTGGCGCGATCGAAGCATCTTTGGGATCGGCGGATTGCGATTATTTCGACATTTAGTTTCATCCGGCGCGGAAAGTTTCCGGAAACTTTAAGAATCGCAAAGTTATTATTGCGGGATCAACATGATTTAATTCACAAAGCTGTCGGCTGGATGCTTCGCGAAGTAGGGAAACGTAGCCTGAAAACGGAAGAGGATTTTCTCAGACGTTATTATCGCCGCATGCCGCGGACGATGTTGAGATATGCGATCGAACGCTTTCCGGAAACGAAGCGTAAATTGTATTTAAAAGGGAAAATATAATTTTATGCCAAAGCAAAAAGCAAATTCTAAAATGAAGTTTGAATTGCTGAAAACGCAGACTTTATATCCCGTTCTTGATCATCTGTCGCAAGAATTTATTTCCGCATTGATCCCAAAATATCAACTCACATTTCAGGAGCTGCGGCAACTTGCCGAAATAGCACGCGATCTTGAGATGTGGCAGGCCGAGCCGCTTAAACAATTATGGCAAAAATACGAATCTGAAATTCCTTCAAAACTTGCGGGCTCTCAGCGAAAAGAAGCATTGCTTGCGAAACTTCATGCGCAGATGGATGCCTTTCGGCGTCAGGAAAAGGTTTATTCGGGGAAATCTCTTTGCTCAAACAAAGAAAATTTGCCAGACGTTTCGGTTGTTCAATCCGGCAAAGCGATATTTGGAGATTGCCCGGTTTCATCCCCCAAAACCTTGTGCTGCCAATTAAAGACGATTGATGCGGTGATGAATTGCCCTTTTGAATGCAGCTATTGCACGATCCATGCGTTTTATGATGGGAAAATTATTTTCGACGGGCAGTTGCGTGACAAACTAAAAAAAACAAAACTCGCCCCGAACCGGTTCTATCACATCGGAAGCGGGCAGTCATCTGATTCGCTTGTCTGGGGAAATCAGAACGGTCTTTTGGATGTTTTATGTGAATTTGCCGCGGATCATCCGAACATTCTTCTCGAGCTGAAAACGAAATCAAAAAATATTTCCTATTTTCTTGAGCATGAAACCCCGCGAAATGTTGTTTGCAGCTGGACGCTGAATACGGCTGCCATTATCCGCAACGAAGAACACGGAACGGCTTCCTTGGATGAGCGTTTAATCGCCGCGCAGCAAATTGCCGGCCGCGGAATCAAAGTAGGCTTTCATTTTCATCCGCTCGTTTATTACAAAGGCTGGGATTTGGAATATCCGGAAATTGCCGGAAGACTGCAAGCCATGTTTCAGCCGGAGGAAGTGGTTTTTATTACGTTTGGAACCGTGACTTTAATTAAGCCGGTGGTTCAGGAAATCAGAAAACGCGGCGGGCAAACCAAGATTTTACAAATGGAAATGGTTCCGGATCCCCACGGAAAGCTGACGTATTCCGATGAGGTAAAAATCCGGATGTTTAAAACGGTGCATGAGGCATTTCATGGCTGGCATAAGAAAGTTTATATGTACCTTTGTATGGAGCATCCGAAGTTTTGGGATGCTGTCTTCGGCCGGCATTATGAGGATAATGACGAATTTGAACGCGATTTTGGTTCGGAAACAATGAAAAAACTGAGTTCTGAGTAGCTATGTATCTGTTTAGCGTTTTGAAGTTGATCATTGTCCCTCACCCTAACCCTCTCCCGCAGGGAGAGGGCGGGGGTGAGGGGGATCTCTTAATCATTTCAAAACGCTAAACAGATACGTAGCTATAGTTACGCCAGTTGACTCATAATAAAAGGTAACCGAAGGAAGTAAGGGGCATCGAATCGTTGCCTCATCATCAAGGTTACTGAGCAAGGCGGTGGATT
>MHFR01000040.1 GCA_001804285.1 Candidatus Danuiimicrobium aquiferis | reverse complement strand
GGGTTTCAATACGCTAAATAGATACTGTTTCGGGGCTGTCTTGCACAGCTCTTCGACTGCGTGGCGTTTGTGGTCAGCTGACAAATGAGCATAGCGTAAAGTCATGTCCATGCTCTTATGACCCAATAATTCCCGCACAGTATTTAGATCAACGCCATTCATTACCAGATACGATGCGAAGCAGTGGCGCAGATCATGCCAACGAAAGTTTTCTATTTTTGATCCGCACAAAAGCCAATGCGCCGTTTGGGCGGTCCCGGTAGTGGAGCCATTAAGTTGCGAATAGCTTCAAATATAGTCTGAATTTCGGAATCGTGTTTTTCGATTTTTTGTTCCAGTTGCTTTAGTTGATGAGCCAATTCCTTGTGAAACGCGAACATTTCTCGCAATTTAACAAAAGTTCGCATAATCGCAATATTAACTTGAACTGCCCGTTTGCTTTTCAACACGGCTGAAAGCATCGCTACGCCTTGTTCGGTAAATGCATAGGGAGTATATTTGAAATGCTCGCCTTGTTTTAAGGTCACAAATTGTGACCTTAAAGACTTCGCTTCTTCCCAGCTTAATTGAAACATAAAATCAACTGGAAAGCGATCGCGGTTTCTTCTCACTGCTTGTATTAATACCTTTGTTTCAACTTGATAAAGCTCTGCCAAATCATGCCCTAACATTACCTTGTGCCCGCGAAGTAAAAAGATTTGTTTTTGAATAGATTCGGAAGTTATTAATAAATCTCTGCTTTTTTTGATTTGTTGTCTGGACATAAGTCTTCTCTCCTGTTTTGTGATCTATGCGGGAGGATTACGGTCTTATCTGCGGGACAATAAGAAAAGTATGGGAATTATAACCAAAACTCAGGAAAAGTGTTAGTGGAAAATTCCGCCATTCTTAATCTTTATCCACGCAAAATCCAATGCGCCGTTTAGGCGTTCCCGGTAGTGGCACCATCAATCTGCGGATCGCTTCAAATATGTTTTGGATTTCAGAATCATGTTTTTCGATTTTTCGTTCTAAATGCTCCAGTTTGTGCGCCAATTCCTTGTGAAGCGCGAACATTTCTCGCAATTTAACGAACGTCCGCATAATCGCAATATTAACTTGAACTGCCCGTTTGCTTTTTAACACTGCTGAAAGCATCGCTACGCCTTGTTCGGTAAAAGCATAAGGGCGATATTTAATATTACTCCCGCGGTTCAAGGTCAATATATGGTACCTGTTCCAAAAGTACAGGGTTCAATCCCTCTTCAATTCGAATCCTGTTCCGCCGGAACAGGTACCGATTTAAGTGGAAAATTTAGGAATTCCCTAATCTTTATCCGCGCAAAACCCAATGCGCCGTTTGGGTGTTTCCCGAGGAGGTTCAAGCAACTTTCTTAGAGCATCAAAAATAATTTTAAACTGGTGATCATATTTTTTCTCCATTTCCTCTATCTTCTTCCAGAGTTCCTTGTTCGTTTGAATCATTTCACGGATTTTGGCAAACGCACGCATGATCTGAATGTTGACTTGTATTGCCCGCTCACTGTTCAAAACACTGGAAAGCATCGCTACACCTTGTTCGGTAAAAGCAAAGGGCAGATATGATGAAAATTTCAAGTTTTTGAGGTGATCGCAATTTGCGATAACCTCTTCTTTTTCACTTTCGGTAAGCCGAAACATAAAATCGTCAGGAAACCGTCTCAAATTTCTTTTAACTGCTTCATTCAACCGAAATGTTTTGACGCCGTACAAAACAGCCAAATCAGCGTCGAGCATTGCTTTCCTTCCCCGAATCAGATAAATCCGTTCTTTAACAATTTCTTCTTGAATTAAATACTGTGCAGGGCTAATTGTTTTCTGTCTCATAGTAAAAACCTCCTGTGGTTCGCATTGTTTTGGAAAAAATAACGGCAATTTTTATGCGGGAGGATTACGGTCTTATCTGCGGGACAATAAGAAAAGTATGGGAATTATAACCAAAACTCAGGAAAAGTGTTAGTGGAAAATTCCGCCATTCTTAATCTTTATCCACGCAAAATCCAATGTAGAATAAACTGTAAACTGAATAAACTGGAACATTTCCAATTCTGCAATTCTGTATTTCTATTTTGCAATATCTTTCCTTGTCCGTGTCCAAAATGCATCCATCTTGGGGCTAAACAATTACAGCGCATCAAAACATCTCATAAATCAAGACGGTCTTTGACTTTAAGCAACGTATCCAAATGCTTGTTTTCTTCAGCAATGATCTTTTCCAGCATCTGCGTAAATTTGTCCGGAAATTTTTCTTCCATGGCGGTGTAGGCCTTCACCGATTCAGCTTCTGTGCGGATCGCAATGGCCAGGCTTTTTTTCATGTCAATTGGCCCTGAATCAACGGTATTCAACGCGAATAGAGTTCTTTTCAGTTTGTCGATCGAAATTTGAAGAAGATTTCCTACATTGACCGGAAATTCATAGGTTGTCTCGTCTTGTTTCAATGCCTCAGCAATTTTTAAAAATGTCTTTCTGTGGGCTTTTTCCTGTTCTGACAAGGTCAGGAATATCCGATTTACGTTGTTACCAATAGCTGCGCGCTTGGAGAGAACGCCATAAAAAGCAATACCTTCTTCTTCCACTTCTGCCGCTAAGGCCGCAAGTTTGGACGGCAAACAAATATCACCCATGCAATCCTCCTTTTGTGTTTAAATGAACACGCACGTTTTTCTTTCGGAATGGAAACGGCTTGTGGCCGCGGCGCATTGCGTGTCAGCGCCACTGTGTGTCACCCGAATCTCGGGCTCGGGATCGTTATAAGCGTATTTTTAAACTAACCTGATTTGCTTCTAAAACTGGGTACAGTTCCCGATCTTCTTTCTGTGTATGCCACAGCATTTTCTCAACAATTTTTTCAGCTACGCCGACAAACTGTTTTGTGACTGCTTCATCGACAAAATGAAACCCATGCTTCAAAATGATATCGGCAATTTCATCGAACCAGCCAATCATGTCAATGTGTTCCTTTTGAAGTTCACGCACCGTCTGCTTGAGAGGCAGCTCTCCGAGCGACAATGCTAACGGAAATACGGCTTTTTCTTCCCATTCGAAATGTAAAATGACTTTTTGCTTTAAAAATTCAACGGTTTTCTCAATGTCTTTAAGTGCGTTCTCGTCGCGAATTCGCAATAAAGCTTCTTTGATGAACAAGACCTGCTCTCGATGCTTTTGATGCACTTCTTTAACTTGACCATAAGGGCTATTTATATCTCCCATGATTTCCTCCCTTCGCAATTTTATCGTCGTTCCTGCTACACGTATCATATTGTACGTATTAAACATCCGCATCGCAATCGTTCATATGTAAAAGTTGGTGTCTTATGGTGTATACAGAAGTGCGTCCTTTGTTCTTGAAGAAGTAAATAAAAAAGGGTACGAGTTTCAAAACTTTGTACCTGTGAAACAGGTACTGATTTTTAGGTGCTGATTTTCTTCTGATTTTATAAAATTCGCAAAGTCCAGGATCCCCTGCTATACTTTTTTCACCGGCATTACTAAAAGTAAATCCGTGCAAATAACCAGCTTAATTTTCAGTGAAAATATCTATGATTGTTGATGTTCTAATAAAAGTAAAAAAAAAATTAGGACTTTTCAAACAAGCGTTTCTTGATTCCCTGCAAAACTCTATCAGAAACTACAATCTCTCGAAAATGCCGGCCCGGATGCGAAAAGCGGGCCGGCATGCCTGGACAGAACCGCTTTCCGTTCCGTGCAAAAAGAAAATCAAACCGGTTTATTTCTATGGAAATTTCAATTTAGCCTCTTTTAAATTGGGCGGTGTTTATATGATCGAAGCGCTTAGGCGGCTAGAAATCCCCGCAAGATCGGGGCAACAGATAGACCCTTTGCGGCTTCGCGATTCTATCATTGTCTGTGTGAGAGAAAATTTTCCTGATAATTTGCCGGCCTTAAAAGCAAACGGAAACAAAATCATCATCGATATGCGGGACAATTTTTTCCATGATTGGGGCGCTTTAAACCCGGATTTTGTCGGGCGGGACATCGCTGACTATCTGATTTTCCCGAACCAAGCGCTTCTGGATAAATTCTTATCCATCAAGCCCACGACCTCCAATTGCGTCGTTCTTTACGGATTTGCGGACCTGGCCATATCAACTTTTTTCCGACAAAACGGTTACAAAAAAATCAGCCAACTCAAGTGCTGTTACTTCGGCTTCAAATATAACCTGGACTCCGGAATCCTGCAGTTCCTGAAAAATAAATACGGTGTGGAAGCAATTCCCTTGACTGAATTCAGTTTTGACCGATGCTTTCCGGCTCTGCGCCATCATAATATGCACATCGATTTCCGTCCGGAATCAAACGACGGCCTCTATAAGCCGCTTACAAAAATCCTGATCGCTGCCGAATGCCGGTCCCATATCCTGATTAAAGACTCTCCGCGTATCCGGGAGCTTTTGCCGTCAGATTATCCGTTTCTCGTAAACGAAAAAAATAATGCGGAAGCCGCGATAGAAAAGGCGTATCATATGTTTGGCACTGTAGAATGGGATTTTTCGCTTGGTATCATGGACCGGGTCCGCGAAATGTGCTCTTTTCAAAATCACGTCACTGTTTTTGTCACCATTTTGGAAAAATTATCATGCGATTAATTAAAGACCGTCCCCTTGACTATTATCAGCTGACACTGGATGCCCTTCAATGGGTCAGTTACGATCTGTATCTGGACAAGGTAGAAGATGCGCTCCGCGAAAATATCAAAGCGAAAAATCCGGATTTTTGGAATCTTCATGTCGCCCTTTGCTATTTAAGCCGGACGCTTAATCCTCAAAGCTACTTGGAAATCGGGACTCGAAAAGGACGGTCTTTATTCCAGGTATTATGCCACGCCCCAGTTGCACGAGTTGTTTCAATTGATTTGTTTACGGAAAGCAACTTTTTGGATTTGAAAGCAGATGTCGACCGGTTTCTGAGGCGAACAAAAAAGAAAATCGCGATCACCTATTACCGGGAGCGAAGCGTCTCCTCGCTTGAAAAAATAAAAGGCAAAGAAAAATTTGATCTCATTACGATTGACGGCAGCCATTACCTTGAAGACGCGGCGAATGACCTGGCATCTTCTTATTCACTTCTTAACGATCAAGGTGTCATCGTCGTAGACGATGTCACGCAGATGCCGCATCTGATGCAAATGGTGAATGAATTTCAGATGAAACACAATGAATTTCAACTGGTCCGCACAGACCAGCTTTATGGCTGCGCAGTTCTTTCCCGGGGGAGGACTTTATGAGACTGATCAAAGAAGCGCTAAGAAAAAGAAAAAAAACCGTCAATGTCGCAATTGTCGGCTGCGGTTGGTGGGGCTGCGGCGTCGCAAAGTATCTTTACAAAATGGATTTCATGCATCCTCGCGTGTTGGTGGATAAAGAAATTGATAAATGCATCCAAACCTACCTCGATGTCGGCGTTTATAAGAACCAGATTCTCCGTATCGAAAATGCAAAAGATATAAACAAAGCGAATGAGTACCGCCATATCGTCATATCCGATTTGTCTCTTTTCGGAGAACTTCTGCCCAAATTAAACGTGGACGTGATTCATGAAGCGATCGGAGAAGTACTTCCGGGCGCGCAGGTAGCGATGATGGCCATGGAAAACAAGCTTCCGTTTACCACCATAAACTCGGAAATGGACGCCACAATCGGCCTGATCCTTTCGCAAAAAGCAGAACAAAAAGGAATTGTCTATACCAATTCCGACGGTGACCAGCCCGGCTGTCTTGCGCGAATGCTGGATTATATTATCGGATGGGGGTTCGAACCGCGGATTATCGGCAACAATAAATTGTTTTTAGACTATTATCAGACACCAGAAGGTGTCATGCCTTGGGTTCCGAAAGGCGGCAATCCTTATGTCCTTTCTTCGGCAGCAGACGGCTCGAAGTTAGCACTTGAGTTATCGGTTGTAGCCAACGCATTTAATTATCCGCCGCTGAAAAGAGGGATGTACGGTCCAGAAGCAAAAAAAAGTGATTTGATCAGCGTTTTTGACCGGTTGGTTAATCTTAATTCGCTCGACGGCGGGCACATTGATTATACGCTGGGAACAACAGAACCTAACATGGGCGGCCCCGTTTTTGTTGTCGCCTACACGCAGGACAGCCGCCTCCAAGCCGAAATGAAGCATTACAAGAAAGGGCCCGGTCCCTATTATCTGTTTTTCCGAGACCATCATATCGGTTCTATTGAAGCACCTTCGACCATCGCAGAGGCCTCTTTATTCGGAAGTGCTTCACTTTGCCCGACAGTATGGTGTTCGGACGTCATTACACTCGCCAAAAGAGATTTGAAAGCAGGCAAACGGCTTGATTTAATGGGCGGTTACGATTATTACGGCCTTGCGGAAAAAGCAGATATCGCCATTTCAGAAAAAATACTGCCTATCGGCCTTGCTGAATTTGCAACGCTCACGTGTGACGTGAAAAAAGATGCCGTGATTACCTATGACATGGTCGAGTTGGAAGATAATCTCGCAACGCAGCTGCGCAAAGAACAGGACGCTTTGATTCAATAATATCTCGGGTTTTTACAAGGAACCGGCTTGATACATAACAACGTTCGCTTTTTCAACGGTGATCAGACCTTCTTTCACCATTTCATCGAGAAGCGGCAAAAATCCGCTGGTTTTTTCGTCGCGCGATCCACCATCTCGACAATAATATTTCTTCAGTCCGGTTCTGGAAGGGACATATTTCAGCCATCCATGTTTTTATTAAATCCGTTGCGCCTGAGTCATATTACAAATCCCTCCTGTAGACTTCCCCCGCGCATGCGGGGAATGACAGAAAAGTGCAGAACTCAAATCGAATAAGTTAAAATAATCTCCGGTCAACAGTAAAATTCTCTTTTGTACAATCAGATTATCAAATAGGTTTGCCCTGTCGATATATACAATGAATTCCGTCAAGTCCGTCGAAATAAAGAGGTTCTTAAAGAATGAGTAAGCAACGAAAATTTAGACTGAGCATTCGAAGCAAATTTATCCTGTCTATTTGTTCAATTAGTTTTGTCGTCCTTATGGTAGCGGTGAGCTACGGATACTATTTTGGGATAAGGCCCCAGCGAATTTCTCTTCAGGAAAGCCGTTTGGAAATGGCGCAAATGCTCGCAAGGTATATTGAGAGGATCACCAGTGAAGAAATTGAAAAAATAGAATTGCTAACCTCAACAACCTCATGGACAACCGCCATTTTAGAGAGTAACGCGAAATACGCGAGCATGAAACCAGAGGAAATTCAGGCCTATTTCGAAGAAATGGATACTCAATGGAAACAGACGGCTGCGAACGATCCCCTCATTGAAACATATACAAAAAATCAAATCGGCAATACCCTTAGAATATTCGCGAGCAAAGACACAGATATTGTTGAATTCTTTATCACCGACCTAAAAGGGGGATTGGTCGCTTCTTCTGGAAAAACAACCGACTTTTACCAGGCTGATGAATCGTGGTGGCTCGCAACTTATAATGGTGGCCATGGCAATATCTATATCGGCGATATGGAGTTCGACGAATCTGTGGGAATCACGGGAATAACGATTGCAGCTCCTCTCAAAGATGCGGCCGGAAAGGTGATAGGGGTGTGTAAAGCTGTTATTAATACCGACATCATGTTTAATCATTTGAAGAAATTTGTGTTGGAAAAAACAGGGCATGCGATTTTAATCGACAAAAGCGGGAAATTAATCTTTCATGAAGGATTGACTCCGATGAAGGAACCCGCTTTTGAAAATGCGATCGTTGAGAAATTGCAAAATATCGAACGCGGTTATTTTATCGCAAGAAATTCCTATCATCACCGGGGGCAAGAATTGGTGGCTGTCGCAAAAGTACAAGCCCCGCTCTTATTAGAGCACGGAATTCATTGGTGGGTTGGAATCGAACAAGATTCCAACGAGTCTTTTTCTTTTCTAAATCGGCTCGTGATACAAGGCGCTGTCATGATTCCGATATTATTAGCCTTTTTGATCGGTTTGGGAATGGCTTTCTCGCGCGTTTTGATAGCCCCGATCGAAAAACTTCAGCAAGCAACAAAACGGATCGGCGATGGCGATTTAAATTATCACGTGGATATTAACACCCGAGATGAAATTGAAGCACTTGCGGATTCGTTTAATCAGATGTCTTCTCTACTCAAGCAAACAACCGTATCAAAAGAACGGTTTGATAGTATTATTAATAATATGGGTGATTCCCTTATCGTCGTGAATATTGATCAGACAATTTCTTTAGTTAATAAGGCCGCCAACATACTCTTGGGCTATGAAGAGGGTGAGCTTCTCGGCCAACCGATTAAAATTATTTTTGATGTTACGCAGCTTGTCATCTTTCAGAAAGAATCTAAAAAAATTACCAAAGGGGAACAAGCATTCGGTCATTGGGAGGCTTTTTTGAGAAAAAAAAACGGAAGCAGTATCGATGTGTTTTTTAGTTGTTCTGTCGCTCTGGAGAAAAATACCTATTCAAATGCCACGCAAGATATTATTTGTCTCGTGAAAGACATCACCGAGTTGAAACAATCGGAGAGAGTGTTAGAAGGAACCAATAAAGAGCTGATGGAAAGCGAATTAACGCTGAAAAATCTGCTTCAGGAAACAAAAAAAACCTATGATGATCTAATCAAATCTCACGAAGAGTTGAAAAACACTCAGAGTCAATTAATTCAAGCGGAAAAACTTGCTTCGATCGGAGAGCTTGCCGCAGGCATTGCTCACGAGGTAAAAAATCCGCTCGCTACCATGCTGGTTGGAATTGATTATTTAAAAAAACATGGTTCATCGAACGAAGAAGATAAATCCATTTTAAATGATATCACTGAAGCGTTGAAACGCGCAGATCGAGTCATCAGAGGGTTGTTGGATTTTTCGGTCGAACAAAAATTTCAGATGAAAAACGAAGATATCAATATTGTCATTGAGGAATCCTTATTATTAGTCAAGCACCCGATAGATCGATCGCACATTGTATTAATGAAAGACCTCAAGGATAACCTTCCTCTTGTACAGATTGACCGGAACAAAATTCAGCAGGTGTTTGTCAATTTGATCATCAATGCGCTTTACGCAATGCCGGAAAAAGGCACGCTAACCATCAGAACCTATTCGAAACAACTCGAAAAAACCGGTTTGTACGTCGGCTCGCGAGTAACGGATTATTTTTCCGTCGGCGATACGGTTGTCGTGGTTGAAATAAATGATACGGGAACCGGCATACCGGAAAATATCTTGCCTAAAATTTTCGATCCTTTTTTTACCACAAAACCGGCTGGCAAAGGAACGGGTTTAGGATTATCATTGTGTAAAAAGATTATTAGCATGCATAAAGGATTGATTGAGATCTCGAATCGGAAAGAAGGCGGAGCGGAAGTGACGATCGTTTTGAAATAAGCGGTGAAAAAATAATCCATAACCAACTTTGAGGTGGTCAATATGACTGAACAAAAAACCCTGCTGATTATCGATGATGAAGAAAGTTTGGTAAAAATGTTAAAACGCTACTTGGTTAAACAGGGATATAACGTGTTAACGGCCCCGGACGGAGAAATCGGACTTTCCATCGCCAACAAAACAAATCCGGATTTGATTATTCTTGATATCACCATGCCCAAAAAAGACGGTTTTGAATTTTATCGTGACATTTCGACGGAACACGGGCATACGCGGTTTCCCGTTCTGGTTTTAACTGCAAGAGCCGATTTGAAAGGCACTTTTGAGCGCATTGAGGCAGACGGATTTATGAGCAAACCATTTGAGATGGAAGATCTCCTAAAAGAAATTGAGAGGATTTTAGCGAAACCGCAGAAAATCAATGTTTTTCTGGTGGATTTGGCGGAAAATCCACAGATGGCAGAAATCGCCAATGCTTTGGCGCGCGAGAAATACCAGCCCATTCTAATTCCTGAAATTGGTAATTTCGAAAAAATAGCCTCAGTCACGCGGCCGGATTTCATCGTCATGGAATATCTGCATGAACAGATCAGCGGTGAGGACTTTATCAGAAAAGCAAAAGAATATTGTTCAAAATTGCCGCCCGCTTCGCCGGGAAAAACATCGAATACGCCCATTATCGTTTATACTTTTTCGGGCATGAATTTTAAAGAAAAAAGTCTTCGTGCGGGTGCTGATCTTTATATCGGCCAGCCCGAAAACAGCGACGCCATTGTGATAGCCGTGAGAAAACTTGAAATTGAAAAAAACGAAAGAAAATAAAAAAATCAAAAGCAGGCTCTTTTCTCAAATTCAATTCGCAACCCGGAAGATATTAGGCCCCTTCTCTTTTAGCAGAAATCAACATTTCTCGCCCGGCCCAACGCGAAAGTAAAAGGCTCAATATATTTTTCGACTCATCCCAGCATTCAACCTTTACCGAAAATCCGGCATGTTCCAACATTTTTTTGATTTTAATCGGCGTTGAAATATTAATATGCATGGCATCCCTGTCAGGGTCGTCAAATTCCTTTACTTTAAATACGTGCTGAAAGAAATCTTCTGCTGATTTTGGCCTCCATTTTCCTCTTAATGTCCGCAGAGGAAACTTAACAAGATTAAAAGGAATATTCATTATTCGTTTAAGGGGATACAAAAAATTGATGTAAAACGCGTTCGGCGTTGTGAGAATCAACATTCCGTTTTTTGTTAATAATGACCGTATTTTTGTAAGCAGCGGAATTAATTGATGGTCATACATATGCTCCCAAACCTCGATCATGAAAATATAATTAAATTCTTCCCGAACCGTAATCGAATAGGCATCCCCCTCAAAAAACTGCATTCTGCGCTGACTGTCCTGGTCCAAAGTTTCCCGCAACTTTTGAGCAATTTTGATTGCGTCCGAACTATAATCGATTCCAACCGCTTTTCGACACCCCGATTTTACGGCATGATAAACCATATCTCCCCGACCGCAACCGATATCCAGCACTTTTGTCTCTTGTGAAAATTGGCATCTCTTCAGGACATCTCGGTGTTTATAGAAGATATTTTTTTCAAGATTTTTCCTAAATGCTTCGAAGGTTTCAAAATCTTTATTCTGTAAGTAATACTTCTCGTCGTAAAGATTCGGATCAACAATATCAGACGGCATACGTTGCTTTCCTTTCTGTCTATGAAAATAGCGCGGCTGTTGATTACTTATTATGGCCTACTCTCTCAGCTCCTAGCAATAATATTTTCTTTCCTTCTTGTGTCGTAACAAAATCTAATTGCTTCCACGCTTGAAAAAATACTTCGGATTTAAAACGGGAAAGCGTTTTATATCCTTTGTCCGTACAGGCTTGAAAACTTTCGCCCCTTAGGAACCGCTCCAAAATCGAAACGCCGATCTCGCTGCGTTTATCCTGCTTTCGCGCAAATGCAAACGCTTCGGAAAGTAAAATTTCGTTTTCAGAAAAAGAAAGTCCTTTTAAAAAATTGATAATGCGGGAAGTGATAAAAAGCGTGTAAATATCTTCCCGCTTGAAATGTTCTGTTTCAATCGCCATGGCCGTCAAACGCGATTTAAAAATCATCTCGGCTTCTGCCTCCGGAAATTCGCGCGGAGCGGCGGCATCGGGCGTCAGATAGAATAAAGATGCGCCCAAGAGCACAGGAAGTTTCGTGTTTAGAATAAGCGTTTTAATCATCGAATCAACCTTTTCATTCGGCAGCCCCAGAATTTGATAAGAAACGGTTTTAAAGCCTAACGAAAATGCCGAATGAACCACTTCTAAATATTGAGTGCTATCATGAGGCCGTTTCATCTCTGCGCAAACTTGCGGATTAGAACTCGCCAAAGCAATATTAAGATGTGTAAAGCCCGCCTGTTTCATCAATTCAAGCAATTCATGATCCGAACTCAGATAAGAAATTCCGTTCATAGCAAGGAATTGAATGTCTTTCCCGGAAAACTCCTGAATTAAATTCCGGCAAAGTGTTTTCATTTCATCCTGATAAAACGTGAGATTGTCATCCTCAAAATCAAAAACACGGAATCCTTCCGAATACCGCTGCTTAATTTCTTCCAGCACTTTTTGGGCTGAGCGCTTCCGATAGTGCTCTCCAAACGTTTGATGCACGGAACAAAACTGACACCGATGCGGACAACCGCGCGAAGTGACAATAAATGCAAGCGGCTTTTTTTCAAAAAGGTAATCTTCGCGCGAAAAATCAGAAAAATCCGGGACCGGCAGTTCATCAACCGGAAAATTTTCTTCAAGCGGATTGAGAATCAGATTTCCATTTTCTTTAAATCCTAAATTCGGAACTTTCCGCAAATCTTTGCTGCTCTGCCAAACCTTCAGAAATTCAACAAGCGGTCTTTCGCCTTCCCCGCGAATGACGAAGTCAATGCTGGGATGTTCAAGCATCATTTCAGGCCGGGCTGAAACATGAGAACCGCTTACCAGAATCGGGACGGCGAGTTTGCATTTAATTTCATCGGCACATCGTAAAACCTCCCGGTAATAGGGTGAAAAAAGCGAAGAAATTCCGATGAGATCGGGCTTTTCCTCGAGAGCTTCCTGTGCAATTGTTTCAAAATCGGCGCCAAAATGAAAATATTGATGAAACGTTGAAAAAGGACTTTCGTCCCGGTAAGCATAATAATCCCTGAGATAGCCCAGTTCTTTAGGAACTTTAATGGTCTGCCGGCGCCAGCCGTGATGATAATCTTTGATGACCACCTGAACACCGGGAAGATGTTGATGAACAATCGCTTTTAAATATGCGAGCCCGATCGGCTGAAGCCTAATATCTGTATCATAGAAATCCTGAATCGGCGGCTGAAGGAGAAGAAGTTTCATGAATGTCCGTTAAAAAATGATGATGTCGGAAGTCTGATGTCTGAAGTATGAAAAATGGAAATTATACGTCATATTTCTTATCTCTTACATCAATCAAAACCGTCATAATTACTATTGTGGAAAGATTTCAGTTTCTAGCCTGCTTTGCTACACAACATGACAAAAGATTTTTCCAAGTCTTGGGCTTATATTTCTCCCAATCTTCTTGCTTCACGTAGAGCATTTTATAGGCGATTTTCTTCTGACGGGCATTGGCATCATCACACCACTGAGCAAGTCTTTTGATCTTTAAAGGATCATCTAAATCTTCACGCCCCTTGGTCTCAACGATATAGACCATTTTTTCATCTGTTTTGACAAAAAAATCCGGAAAGTAATTCGCAATCGTGCCGTCAGCGTTTTTATAATCAATCTTAAAATGCACTTCATAATAATTTTTAGCAAAAGAGACTATCTCATCATCGCCTAACCGTTCAAGAAAATCAGCAAACTCAAGCTCAAACTGACTATCTCCGACAATCCGATTGAATACGCTTTTTTTCGGAACTAAATATGCCCGGTCATTAACAACAAACGGACGGCTGCTACTAATCTTAATGTAATTTTTAATTTCAGCATCGCCAACATCTTTAACCGTCAACGCATTGATTTCATTTTTAAAGGTTTGAATAATGGTTCTTGTGGCTTCAATTTCAGAAAGATTTCGTAAAACATTCCTGTCATTAAGGTCAATAACTGTCTCAAACAAGTGCGAACAAATAAACTCTTTAACCTTTCCGAACAAAATATCATAACATCCAAAAAGACGCAGCTCCCGCATAATACTTTGTGCGAAAAAACCGACAACGCTCTGATAATTCGGTTCGATATTACTTTCAAGAATAGTGGTGTGATGAATCTTTTCTTCGACAACGTGCCGAAAAACGATCTCTCGTTGTTCCTGTTCATTAAACTGCCGCACATTTATCTTCAAATATTTAAATCCCGAGACATTTAAATCTGCTAAATTTTTATACTCTCTTTGGATTCTCGGCGTCAAAATCGGAAGCTCAATGTCTAACTTGCGAATGTCTTTCTTGGGGTTGTCGTGATCAATCTCAATAACCGTTGGTGTAATTGCCTTGGTCGTGCTGTCCATTTTTCGTTTTTCAAGATCGACACCTTCCGCCTTAATTGCCTCGACAAACTCCATAAATGCGGGTGTCCCTACAACGCTAACATATTCTTCCACATCTTCCCGGCCAAAAAACATCCGTCTCAAACCTCGACCAAGCGTTTGTTCGGGCAAAATATTTGATGGCGCCACATAAGCCCTTAACCCGACAATCGTCGTTACATTCTTAACATCCCATCCTTCCTTGAGCATTAAAACCGAAACAATCACATGAAACGGGCTTTCCAAACTATCTATCTCGTTGGCTTGTTTCCGTAAACGGTCCAATTCTTCCTTTGCTTTTCCAGTAACTTTTTCCGATATATCACCACTTTTATTCGTATGGATCGTCAATACTTTGCCACTTAAATCTGCATAATTCTTTTCTAAATAGGCCTGAACCTCATCGCAGTTTTTCGTATCATCCGTCATAATGAACAAAATAGCTTTTTTCCCGGTCGGCTCAAGCTCTTTGGATG
This sequence comes from Candidatus Danuiimicrobium aquiferis, assembly GCA_001804285.1. Taxonomy (GTDB): domain Bacteria; phylum Omnitrophota; class Omnitrophia; order Omnitrophales; family Danuiimicrobiaceae; genus Danuiimicrobium; species Danuiimicrobium aquiferis. The sequence goes on along the minus strand of MHFR01000040.1, from coordinate 6,254 downwards.
TCTTACGCCATTCCTCGATGCCAAGATTGATATAATCTTCATATTTCTCGGTAAATAGCGCACTCTGCTTTTCCTGTAGCTTTGCTCGGCTTGCCTGATCGGGGAGCACAGGAGTTTTTACGACACCTTGATGAATCGCTTCAACGAGTGGATAGTCGGAAACAGTTTGAACAAAAATCGATCCATTATCATGCTTCGGCGTCGCCGTGCAGTCTATTTGCAAAGAAATCTGTTTGCCTTTTTGTTTCAATTTATTATTTATATCCTGAATAGACTTGAACCAAGCCATTTTTGGATCGTGAATGTGATGGGCCTCATCGTTCATAACCATAAGCTCATCAATTTCCCGCACAATGTCGCCCAATTCGACCAATGATTCGTTTGTTTTTGAAACAGGTTTTCTCCCCAAGAAATAATCAGTCACATCAGCATCATCGAAATTCGATTCCTTAACATCGCTCTCATAAACGCGATGTATGTTGGTGAGAAAAATATTTCCGGTTGGCGAAATCGTTGTCAAATCGTCCTGCAAGTGAAGGGTGATCTGGAAATCATCTTGCCAATTTCTGCCTTCATACCCATTATCCGGCAAAATTGGGTCCTGATAAAATATTTTTAATCCGGCAAAATCAGTTTTGATGCGCTCAAGCACGATGATGTTTGGGGTAATCAAGAGAAAATTGCGGGAAAGCCCTGACTCGGGCTCGTAGAGTTTATGAAAATAAGACCATGCGAGAAGTAGGCTCATTACCTTTGTCTTGCCACTTCCAGTCGCCATCTTGATGACCAACCGAAGCCAGTCCTCATCAAACATATTTGGGCTTACGCGGCCCAAAGAATCAAATGGTAGGAGATCATATTTGTTTCTCGCTCCGGCAACATCATATAACCAGATGATTGTTTCAACCGCTTCGCGCTGAGCGAAATAATAGCGGAATGAGAATGAAGTGCCGTCTGTCCCATAAGCAAGATGTTCTTCCTTGAACCACCAAGTCAAAAGAGCCTTGGATGTTGCGCTTGCTCCCTCGTATCCCTTATCCCTCCATTCCTTGACACGTTTCCGGAGTTCTGGCACAAAAGGCGGGAGCAGTTTCTCATAGCCTCCCGGCGCGCGAAGTGCTTCATCAGCCGGAAACCAACGAATATCCGGTTCTAAAATTGCAAATTTATCTTTAGGAAAGTTTTTATGCAGCGCCATATTCTTTAACTATATCTAATAGATCCGATTAGTATTCCTGTAAGTCTATTATTGATAACTACTTGCGGTTTTCTCAAAGCTAAAATTCCATTTTTTAATCTTATAGATACTTCCTATTCTGGAAGCCAAAAACAAGTAAAATAGTCATAACATATTGCAAACAAACGACTTAATTCTTACTTGCTTTTTTAAAAACAAGTAAGAAGCTTAATCTACTATTTAGACGCCACTTCGGAACTGTCCGGTAATCTATACCTTGTTCCTTTCATAAAACCGGATGAAGGAACTATCTGGATCAAAAGCCCCTGCTTTACCCAATTTTTCAAAATTCTTGCCATCTTGTCTCTCTGGACAATCCCTGTTATCTCACGCGCCTTTTGATTAACAATATATTTATTCTCCAGCAAATACTCACTTATCTTCTCCCACTCAGAAGGACGATGTTCGTTAAGGAGTACAACTTTTACTGAATCTTGATAAAGCGGATATGAAAAAAATATCGGAGGATACAAATTCTGTGACATCATTTCCTGCCTCATGGCGCGCACGCCTTCATTCTGATCCAAGTTCGGCGGGGCCGGAAACTCGCGCAAATGCTTTACTAAAAGATCATTCCGGTATCCTTCTGCTCTAACCCATCCGATATTACTCCTAGTGATGTTATATGGAAAAAGACCGGGACTCTCAACTTCGATTCTGTCTTGAAAAATTTTAATTTCAATATCACGCTTTTTATAATAATCACGATGAATCACAGCATTTGTGATTGCTTCTTTTACAGCTCTTTCGGGAATCCGGTAAACATTTTTAAATCCGGAGGGGATCTGAATGCCTGCTCGTAAAAGGTTCAAAACATAGTCATGCGCATCGGCAATCTGTTTAATGAGCGCGCCTTGAATCGTTTTTGGCAGGCCGATCAAATTAGGCGTCTCTCCTATAGTCTCAATCGTTCCCGTATATTGCAAGACTCTGATCGCACATTTCGTTTCCGTTAGATCATTAGGAAATTCCGCAAAAAGAAGGACGGCTGCTAATGTGGGTTTCAAGTGGCCATCAGAATCCTTGCGAGCAAGACCTGTCTTTTCTAAAGCAACCTCAAGAGCGTCCTCCTTAATATTTCTGGCATTCTTCCATTCATGGAAAAATGGCGTATTCAATAACGTAAAATCAACATTAACTAAAGCTTTATCCGCTTTTTCGAAACCTTTTGCATACGCAAAATTAATAACTTCATGTGCGTTTAACTGCCGATTGCTTTTCTCCGCACGAACATAAACATGATTATTGATCGAGTGAAAATTTGCAGATGCTTTGGGAACAGAAAGCAATCCGATTCTTTTGACATTATTTACTTCAACAATTTGCGGGGGCCAAATCCCCGACATGGGCGAAACGATTTTGTGAATTTCCCTGCCCAAAGCGTCAAAAACCTCAACTTGTTCATCAATGCCAAAAATACGATCTATCCCATGTAATTTGGTTTTTTCGGGATCGTCAACACCAAGAACAATCACCCCTCCTTCCGTGTTAGCCATAGCAACGACTGTCTCAACGGTTTTGGCGACAACCTTTTCATCGGCCAAGCGCTTGAACTCAAGCGTCTGAGATTCCGATGGCGCATTCAAAATATCTTCAACCAATTTTTGATTTGATTCGTCCGGTTTCATATTCATCATGCCACATTGACCTCAAATACTTTTGTCGTATCATTTCCGAAAATATCAACAACCTTCACGGCGATCTTGCGTCGTCCTTTGGGAACTTCCTTTTCAGCAGACACAAGGTCGAGTTTTCTGTCCTTTTGGGTCCTGAATGATTGCCATTCATTCTCAAAAATATAGTCGCCGGTCCATTCCTCTTTTTCTTCGCTGGTGTTAGGATCAATTGAACGAATAATCTCTTTTTTACTTTCCATATTAAAATCAACTGCCCAATAATCTACCCAGTCAGTCCACTTTTTAGTTAGCACTTCTTTTGTTACAACGGCTGTCTTTTTATCTTTGGAAACCTTAATAACTTGACCATTCTCAATGACGATCTTGCTTGCCCCCTCTTTCAGGGATCCTTCCGCTTCCTCAAGGCTATCCTGATTGTAAAAAACACTAAAGTCACACAGTTCGACGGCAACAGTTTTATTATTTCCGCGCCCCTTGATGATAGGCTTTACTTCGATAAACGCAACGTCGTAAAACTTGACGTAGCCTTTCTCAACTGCTCGCCGATCAAAAACTTCCCGCGGAATGATTTTGAATTGCACGTCAATGCCTTGACGGCAAAGCTCCGAAAAATCAATCCCCATTTCATAATCAAAGCCAAGAATATCGAATTTTGTAATTCCTTTTTCTTGAGCTTCCTTGATTGCTTCATCAATAAAAACAGATGACACCGGCGTATTAACAGGGCCAATCGCCACAAGGCGATCACGTTTCTTCCCAACAAACGAATTATAGGAATCAACAGCTTGAGCCTGATAAGCAGAAAGTATCAGTTCGACAAACTGTTTTTCCTTGTTTTTTATGACTTTTTGTTTTTCCTGCTCTCGGAAGTCAGTATCCACATTGATATAATGTTCCCTTTCATACTTGCCGAGGTTGAGAATTTCAAAAGCCCGAAAATCCTTGCCCTCTTTTTTCATTTCTCGCTGAATTTGGATAAGACGTTTGCGCGAAGTGTGAACTGCAAAACGTCCCAGGTCTGAACCGATCCATTTGCGACCCATTTTCTCAGCCGCCGCCAAAGTTGTGCCTGAACCGCAAAAAAAATCTGCCACCAAATCACCCTCGTCAGAGGCTAACGCCAGAATCCTTTCAATCAAGTCTTGAGGCTTCTGTGTTGTGTAATTTAGCCATTCTTGCTTATTGGCTGGTTGAAGGCATCTAATACGCCACACATCGTCTATTGTTCGTTCGTTGCTCATGTAAGTAACCGCTTTTCCGTCCTCGCCTATTATGTTTTGAATTTGTCCGTTAACTTTTTTATATTTAAGTTTTTTAACTGGCTTTTCGCGGTCTTCCTTAAGTGGATTATGCTTATGATTGCCTTGACGTTTTGCATAACGAAAGATTAGGTCATGCGCTCTTGGTAATAACATTTTCCGACTATCATGGAGTTTATTGTAGTAATACCAAATAATGTCATTTACAAAATTGTTTTCGCTAAATATTTCGTCTAACACTAACTTGATAGCATGGCCTATGTGCCAATCACAATGAACAAACAGGCTTCCATCTTCGGATAGAAGCCCGTGCATTAGCTTCAACCGTTCATAGATCATGGCGATAAAACTGTCTGCTCCTTTTCCCCAAGTGTCACGATAGGCCACCTCTTCAATCACGGAGGGTTGTTTTGTGAACTCATCATCACCGACTTGAATCTTGGTAGAAAAGTCTGCACCGACGTCAAATGGCGGATCAATGTAGATCAACTTCAATCCACCTTGCTTTTCGATCTCACGGCGCATTGGGCCATTCTTGAGGGAGGAAAGGATTAGTTTGTTATCGCCCCAGATAAGTTTATTTGTCCATCCCCGAATCTGACGGCCGGATGTGTCGAATAAATCGATTTGGGTATCTTTTGAAATACGTTCACTGCGTGGCTCATCAATATGCTAAATCGTTTGAAAGGGTAGGACCAAATTACAGACTTCCTGAGTCTTGCCGTTCCAGACAAGTTCAACTTCTCGGTCATCCTGAAAGAGAAGAAAGCGGTATTTATCAGGCAGCGGCTTGCCTTCTTGAAGAAATTTTATAGCATCTCTTTTTTCGTTATCAGTAAGTCTCATAATGGTATCGGTAACACACCGGGACATCTCGAAAAGCACCGGTTCCGCAAACAAAAAAACGGGCTTTTCGCCCGTTTGATTATAAGTTTAAGCGCTTGATACATTTAAGCTCGTCATAGGTGCATTATACGCATCACATCGGACAAAATCAATTCTGCATACCGGACGGTAAGCGTTCAAGTCGTCATTGCGGGCATATTACTCAAAAAGTGTTGCTGCCCGTAATTGTAACTATATTTAATTTAAGTAATATAGCGTTATTTTAATATGCGTTTATTGAAACGGTTTAATAAAGGGACCTTAATTATGATCAAAAAAACGCTGTATTCGTTGTCAGTCAACTCAAGTCAAACGATATGGAAAAACCTTTGAACAAAAACAACGGTTTCATTGCAAAGTTTGTCACAGAACGTTTATTTGGCAACGGCCGCACAATAAAAAATATCGCGAACAACGCTGGTTTAAGCTTTGGGTTAAAGAAAGCTTTTCCGTTCGCCAGTTGGTTCAACTTTCCGGTCACAGTCGGTCAAAACTGGATCGGATTCGTTATCATTGGCTCTCTAAGAGCCCTAATGAAAACTTCGACTATACTCAATACCGTTATCTCATTTACGACGGTACCTATTTTCACAAAGACGGATGTTTTATTAGCCTTATGAGTCCAGAAAACAACAAAACCATTGCACATACGTATGCCCCCAAAGAGGGCTTTAAAAGCACCTATTCTTGGTTCGAGTCGCTTAAGGACAAAGGATTAAATCCCCTTTGTATCACCATGGACGGCGAACAATTCGTTATGAAAGCGATCCGCCTCGTTTGGCCCTTTACCAAAATCCAGCGTTGTCTTTACCACATCTTAAGACAAGGGCTTTCTTGGCTTCGGACCTTTCCCAAAACCCAAGCAGGTGCCGAACTCAGAGCGCTCCTTATGCGAATTACAGCCATCAAATCTTTCAAAGATCGAGACCTATTTTTTGATCTCTATCGCAATTGGTATTTAACATACCGCGATGCGATTAAAAAGCTACCCAACACCACCGTTGCTTTCAAAGACCTCAAGAAAACAATGGCGCTTATTCACCATGCATTACCAGACCTATTTCATTATCTAAATGACTCAAATATTCCAAGTACAACTAATCTACTGGAAAGCTTTCATTCCCGGCTCAAGGCTGATTATAGGCGCCACCGGGGTCTAACAAATACGAACAAAATTAATTATCTAAGTTGGTACTGTTTTTTTAACAATAGCAACATTTCATGAGTAATATGCCC
>MHFR01000039.1 GCA_001804285.1 Candidatus Danuiimicrobium aquiferis | reverse complement strand
GAAACCAGAAATAACGATAGGAAAATGAAACGATATGGCTGGAAAATATTTAGTTGTTGCTCTTAAAAACTTTTTTCAGTGAACCCTAATTATTTCTTTGATGAGGGCCTGAAAAAAGGCCTTTTGCGTGGCCGGATCCGCTTTGTCGAAGCGGCCCATAATAAAAACAATATTCGAGTGAATAAATTTCGCTGAATCAGCGGACATTTCAGCGGCAGTCTTTTGAGCTTGCAATTTTGCGAGCTGATTTTCAAGTTTACATGTTTCTGCTTCAAGCGCTTCAAGCCTGGCCTTGTATGTCGTTCCCTTCGATATTGTGCCGTTTAATGCTAAATCTATGAGCTTTTCTGCGGCTTCCCGGGCTGTTTTGAGCTGTTTTTCCACTTTTACAATATTCTTGCCGGCAAAATTGAGGCGAGATCGTGCCTCTAATAGCGCGTTTTCGACTGCTTTCACGATTAAGCGCTGATCTTTTGATGAATTTCTGAAAAAAGAAATCACCGCTTGATCGAAATTCGGCGCTGAAAGCGGCATTGAATCACAGCCAAGGCCTTGGTTGCGCCGGCCGCAAATGTAGTAATGGAATTTCTTCTTTGATTCGCCGAGTGAAAATTTCGTGATCATTCGGGATCCGCATTGACCGCAAGAGAGAAGACCTTCCAACAGAAAAATATATTCCTTTGGCTTTGCAATGAATCGATGCCCGGGGAGGTTAGCGGAAACAACACGATTTGCTTTTTCCCAAATGGCGGCATCGATCAATTGCTCGTGTTTTCCTTTGTGCGTTTCTCCGGCCCAGCGCATTTCGCCTTTGTAAAATGGATTGCGCAAAATATTTAAAACGGTTTGAGCCCGCCAAGATTTTCCAGTGGGGCCTTTTATTTCGCGTTTCTCGAGCTCGCGCGCGATCGTCCGGATGGATTTATTTTCCGCAGCCATTTGCCAAATCAGCTTTAATTTTTGCGCGATCGCGGCGTCAATCACAACCTTATGCGGCTGCCGTCCATCTACCATTGGGCCTGTATCTTGCAATTTATAACCGTAGGGCAGAGTGCCGCCGGTCCACATGCCTTGTCGAGCGCGCGCGATGCTTGAAGCTTTTACGCGCTCGCCGGTCAACTCGCGTTCAAATGCCGATAACAAACCGATGATGCCGATAACCACGCGGCCAAGAGCGCTTGAGCTGTCCATATTTTCTTTGACCGAAATAAAGTCGATGTCATTTTCTTTGAATAAATCGATGAGCGCATAAAGATCGCGCGGGTTTCGCGTTAGCCGGTCCAGCCTGAAAAATATTATTCCGTCAAATGTGTGCGTCTTGCCGTTTCCGATTTCTTTCAAAACGCCTTGGATCCCGGGGCGCTTAAGATCTTTTCCGGAAAAACCGTCGTCTTTAACGATGCGTGCGGTTTCATAATCGAGCGCCTCGAGCATGTTCTTGCAATGGTGGGCCTGCGCGTCTAAGGTTGTGTAGTCGCCGCGGCTTTGATCGTCTGTTGAACAGCGGACGTAAATAATGAAGCGTTTATTTTTTTTATGATCAGTCATTTATTTTTGTGTTGTTTTACTGCAGGCATCATCAATTCGATGGCAAAACAGGCTTGCCATAACGAGATATTCAAAGGCCCGCTGCTCTGTTTCCTCTTTACCATGAGTGTGAGCAAAAACATTTCTAACCCCTTTTGAAAATCCTTTCAGCATTTCCATGAACCCTATTTGTTCATCGAGCTTAGTGGCGTCTTTTAAATCGCTGAATGCCAGAATAGGGTTTTTGGCGCTGAAAGTAGCCTCAATCAATACAGCGCCATCTGTCGTTAGGCCAGTTTTGTCGCGCAAATATTGAAGAACACCTTTTGAAGCGTCTTCGACGGATTTTGCATAATGGCCATCAACGTACAATTGGTAGCATGAAGAATAGATGAACGGGTGTAAATGATTTAAGTATGCTGAAATAATATAATCCACTCCCACGCCGGGCCGGATTGGTTTAGCGCATTCTTCCGGTATATCATCTTCTTCATTGATGCTTTCTAATCTTCCAAAAATGTTTTCGATAGAATGAATGAGCTGAATCAGAGAAGGCCCTTTTACTGGCGCGACTGCGTTTCCTCCGGTAGCTGCGTCTATTAAATCCCAAGAAACGCCCGTAGCCGGATGCTGCATCATTGTGCCCGGCATAAATCTTTCCAAATAAGGCTTTAAAGTGCCCGCTTGCCGCGTTAAGGCCAAAGTCTGTTCCTCAATTTTCTTTTTATTCGTTATTGGATAGGACGGGATAGAGTCGTGGAGAGACTTGCCCCATAAATCTTTGTGGCTTTTCAGATCTGTTTGAAATTTTTCAAGCCTTGTTTTTAATTCTTTTACTCTCATGGCTTCACTTCTTGCTTTCTGTGTTCCATAATTCTATTAACCAGCGCGTCTAACTCTTTGACTTCTTCAATCTTGAAAAGCTTTCTCACAAACTCAATTGCTGCAATCATGAAATTTGTGGCGGTCACAATTTCCGTATCGACGTCAAAGAATGGGCCGGGATTAAATTCCGTGATATTTCCTTCGGCATCAGCTTTGACAAAATCCGTTAGAGAGCGGATCCCTACGTGGCAGGGCTCGGAAGCTAAGCGATAGACTGAATCGTAAAGATCGGACATGCCGGCGCGGCGCGCAAGCGCTTCTACCGTTTCTTCTTTAACACCCGACTTCTGTATTTCGGCTTCCAGCTCTTCCATAAAATCTTCCGTCGCAAGCTTCCGCGTTGCTTCAAATATTTCATTGTCATTTTTCTTCGCGGCGTTTATCAATTTTCGCCTTATTAAAGAATCGCGGTTAATATATTCGCGGTGAAAAGCTTCATCAGTACAAAGCAATTTAAGAATGAATAGCGCCTCGAGCATGACGCGAACGAGAATTTCCGAATCAGCGCGAAGGCCTTTCCTTGCAAGGATCAGAACCGCCTGAAATGAATTCATTATTTTTGTGTAAACCGAAACAGAAACAGTTTGCTGTCCGTCTTGATTGTTAGCTGTGAAAGAATGCTTTACGCGCTGGGCGATAGCGTTCAGCTCGTAGGCGTGATCGAAGATGATTTTGTGCCGGCTGTAAATGAGATCTTCAAACTCTTTCGCTTGTTCCGAAAGGTAGCCGTGAATGTCGAATGATTTTTTTTCGATAAGCATAGAAAAAAGCACCTATTATTTTACGTTTCTTCAACGGATTTAAAATTCATGCTGCACGCGCGGCATTTGTGATAACGAATCGGGGCGGCGCTGTGATAGCATTTGCACTTTTTTGATCCGCATCGAGGGCAACGAATAGCGTGATAGGTTACTGCATATTCAAATTGTTTTGAATCGCTTTTGACCGGGGGTTTTGGTTTGATCAAGTTAAAAGAGGACTCCTATTATCTTAACTTTGAATCCAGTCAGGAATTTCTTTTCAATTCGTAATTTTCCTTTTGCCCTTTGTAGTTCAATGAAGGCATCTTTAATGGCGATTACCCTTCCAAAGATAAAATCTTGCTTTGACCTGATACCTACATATTGCCGATTTTTTTTCAAATATTGAATTACTTGTTTTTTCAATTTATCGTTTAGATGATCGACTTCAACAATAATCCAATCGTTCAAGTTGTACTCAGCGTTATATTGAATTAGTACCTTCTCATTAACTTTTGCGATTTCATGGAGAAAATTGGATTTTACGACAAAAGAACAACTGTTCAAAATTTCATTATTCACTTTAAAGTTTTGAATGTCTTTGAGGGTTTTGAGTTCTACCAGGTCATGAAGTGAATTCGCTTCACCAAAAACAAAACAAATATTGGGAGATTCTTTATGAAGGATCTCATGCAACTCTGCCTCTGGAATTGCAAGAGCAGCTGCAAATAAAGGCAATTTTTTTTCTGGAAAACTCACCACCCCTCTTTCTATTTGTGAAATGAATTTTGATGTAGGTTCATATCCTAAAAGTTTATTTAGTTCTGATTGACTTAGGTTTTTCGCTTTTCTTTTTAATTGAATAAAACGACCGAGAAATTTTCTATCCATTTTCGTATGTGCCTGGAGTTTAAAGAGTTATGATGTTAATCTGACTTTACACACCATTGCTTTATATAACAATAATAAATTAATTTAAACAAAAACCTTGCTTTAGCCGTAATAATAGTGTAGAGGTAACTCTACATGATAAGGAGCGATATGACCGACGGACGAAGATTAGAAAATCACTTGGTGGAAATTGGTATGAAGTACTGCGATCTTGCAAAAGAGCTCGGTCATGACCGATCGTTTGTTACTCTTTTGCTTCGGAGAAATAAATTTCAAGTTAAAACCAGATTTGCTTTGTGCAGGATTTTGAATTTAACGCCTGAATTTTTTTGCCAAAAAAGTGGAGTAAGTTAACGCCACAATAAAAGCGCCTCCTACGGCTGCAATCGTAAGAGGCGCGAAAAAGGGCGAGCAAGGCGACCTTAATATGACCACAACGATAACACGATCCGGAGAACAGGGGAAGGTTGAAACCCCAACCGCGTTTAACCCGTGCAACCTTTTCAAGCTGCGCACCCTGATCGCGCGCGCTTTCTTTCAATCCGGGAAGTCTTCAAAAGAGATAGCCTTTGATCTCGGCGTGAGCTATCAATTCTTAGCAAACGCTGCGAACCCTAATTTTGGATCGTTCAAATTTCCATTTTTGCGGGCGATAGATCTTGTCAAAGCTTCCGGCGATTCCGGCCTCCTTGAATATTTTGCTCATGCCTGCAATTTTTCGATTTTCCGTTTACCAGAGGCACCGATTTCGGAACAGGCTTTTGTTCAATTAGGCCAAAATGTTTTCTCCTCCCTGGATATGTTAGAAACAACGTTGCTGGAAATCCTCTTCAAAAAATCTTCCGATTTTGACACGTTTCAGCAGGAATTGTGGTGGGCGATCACGGCCTTGGTACGTTTAAAAATAGCGGCCGAGAAATTCAGAAGCGAGGCCACAAAATGAAAATCGATCGCATTGCCAAACGTTTCGGATCACCACTTCGCATGACAATTGTTTCCGTTCCGGCGGATCAAGACCGGATTCAAAGCATCGCCGAATCATTTGTAAGTTTGGCTGGTTCTGTTCTAAAGCGATCTGTTGGAATTGTGGATTTGTGTAAAGGAGATTTTTCAAATGATGCGCGTGAGGTTGACGGCGGCGGCGCGATTGAGGTTTTGCCTCCAGCGGTGGTTGGCTCCTTAGTTGCGTTTGGCGCTGCTTCAACAATAGAGAGGAAATAAAATGGCAAAAAGATTTACTGATACCGAAAAGTGGAAGGATCCATGGTTCTGCGCCTTAACTGAAAAGGAAAAATTGTTTTGGGTTTATATTGTTGATAACTGTGATCACGCCGGAATCTGGCGCGTCAATTGGCCGCTTGTTCAGTTTTACATCAAGGACTTTAATTTTAACCACTCCGTTTTCGACGGAAGGATCGTAATTTTGAGTGACCAGAAGTGGTTTGTGCGAAAGTTTATTGATTTCCAATACGGGGAACTTAACCCTGAAAACAAGGCACATAACAGTGTGTTGAATATCCTTAAAAAAGAAGGTGCTTTAGAGGGGCTTGATAGGGGCTTCCAAGCCCCCAAGGATATGGATAAGGATATGGATAAAGACAAAGATAAGGATAAGGACAAAGATAAAAAATATGAAGCTGCCTTTAATGACTTTTGGACAACGTATCCTTGTAGGAACGGCAAACGCTTAGGAAAAGACCGCACTTTCGCGCTGTTCTGCAAAGTGAAAATGGACGAAATACCACTGCTTTTAACGGCGTGTTTAAATTATTCCAACAGCGAATTGATACGCAAAAAAATCGGAATCAAGGATCCGGAACGCTTTCTAAAATCAGATTTTTGGCGTGATTGGATTGAGCCAGAGCGGTGTCCCGAAAACAAAGACGTCGTTGAAACGCCAACACGAACCGAGCAAAACGGTTCTGCGACCGGAGAACGATTCACAACTGAAGTGCCGCCGGCGTTTCGAGAGCTTGCTGCCACGATCGGCCGGAAAGTTTCAAAATGTGACTCCGGCGATTTAACAAAAATTGTGGTTAGCAACGGCGATCAGGTTTTAGGTGAGGAAGAGAAGCAAAAACTATTCGATCACCTCGGAAATGTATTGCGAGGCCGGGGCTGGGCGATAGAACTCGGGGTTCAGATTTTCAGAATTTGCGCAGAGAAAGTCAGCAGCAATGGTCACGAGCCGGGCGAAATTTACTCAACTTTCGACAGGGAGATAGCACTGTATTTGAGGGAAAATTTCGATGTTTTAAGCCAGCAATCGAAAATTTTATGCGGCCGGTCCCGCAGCCGGGAAATGGTGGCAACACGATGAACGCGACACATGTTATTCCGCAAACCCGCGACAAGCAGCTCGAAAGCTTTTTATTAGTGGTGAGAGAAAATCTTCAAGACTACGCATTTCAAGAACCCTTAACACCGCCTGAAAAATTCAAGGCCTTTTTACGTTCAAGGATTGAAGTTGAATCTAATAACAGATCCAACTTTTTGTTTTTGCAGGAAATGAGAGCAGCGCTGGAAGCCGCCGGGTTTCGGAACGAAGCGCAATGTGTTGGTTTTGTTTTGGACGGTTATTTAAGGGGTGGGTTTAACGGCGGGGTGCAGCATGAAGGGGTTTAGAAGAATTGATATGAACCGTGAGTTGAGTACGAAATTAAAGGTATTTAAACAAAAGCATTATCGGGTGATAGACCAGCGTGCGAGGGAAGACGTGAACGATGCCTTTGTTCTGCGTCCGTCACGTGACGCTGCAGCACGAATTGCTTTAGAAATGTATGCCGAGCGCACTTCAAGCCGTTCGATTGTAAAGAGCATTATGATGTTTCCGCAACAAATACGGAGTGAGCAATGCTGTGCCACAGCAAAATGCGTGAGTGTGGAGGATGAGGGGTTACCCCTCCCCCCGGAGGAGTGGGTGATGGAAAAAAATAATGATTTAACACCTTATATTTTTGCGTTTACAACTTTCACGGGTCCTCCCACCGCCGGTTGGGTGTGCAGGTCGGAGAGGTCGCCCCTTGTAAGTGATTTAAAAAGGTTTTTAAAAGGTGTCGGTGTCGGGTATGAAAAAAAATCATAAAAAAACAGAAAAAACATCCTTGGTTTTTAAAAACCAAAACGAACTTGCAGAACTTTTTGATGTTGATGTTCGCACGGTCCAGCGCTGGATCCGCGACGGCTTGCCGCGAACCGAAAAAGGTTTTTATGATTTGGCCCAGATTGTTTCGTGGTGGAAAAAACGAAATGATGAGCGTTTTAAAAACGATCCAGAAAAAAAATGGAATCACGAACACGCCCGCTGGCGTGCACTACTCCGAAAGCTTCAGTACAAAGTAAAAGCCGGCGAGCTTATCCCACGCGAAGAAGTTGAATCAGAATGGTTGAGCATTCTCACGACAGTGAAAAAAAAACTTTTAAATTTGGGCCCAAGAATCGCTCCGCAAGTGGTCGGTCAAGAAATTCATGTGGTTGAAAAAATTATTACGGAGAATGTCCGCGATTTATTAAATGCAATGACTTTAGATAGTGATAAAAACACCGCCGCCAAGGAAATCACAAACAACACGGAACAATCGGAGGAACAAACACCATGAGCGGCGGCGAACGAGATTTAAGCATCAGACTTTTACTCAGTGACAAGGAAGGATTATCGCGACTTAACGCGGCCTTGCATCAAATCGAGAGCCAAACGAAGAAATCGGCTGACAGTATGAACCTCAGCTGGGCCGGCCTCGCTTCCAAGGTATACCTTTTGGAAAAGGCACTTCGGCCCGTCGTCGATTTCATGAAATCGGCGATTAAAGAATCGGCGGCGCAAGAAGATGCGATCAACAGGCTGAATGTTGCGCTGCAACTTCAAGGAACTTTTACGCAAGAGCTGTCTTTGCAATATCAGGAAATGGCAGCAAGCATTCAATCTTCAACGCGATTTGCAGACGATGCTGTTTTGCGAATGATGCAAACGCTAACAACTGTTGGAAATGTCGCTCCGCAGGACATGGGAAAAGTCACTCAAGCTGTTTTAAATTTTGCCACAGTCACCGGGACAGATCTTCAAACAGCCGCAGAACAATTCGCAAAGGCAGCTGATGGCGATACAAAAATGCTCGAGAAGTGGATCGGAAAGATTGACGAATCAATCCCGCGATCTCACAGGTTCGCGGTCGCTCTCGGAATGGTGGACGAGAAAATGGGCGGCGCCGCTTCCGCAAATGTTCACACATATTCCGGAGCAGTTGCGCAACTCGGTAATTCATTCCACGATTTGCAGAAATCTCTTGGGAATTACATCGTTCAGAATCCAACGATCGTTCAGGGAATAAACAATGTTACATGGGCGTTTAATAATTTAAGTAAATTTGTTACCGAACACAAAACGGACATTGACAATTTCTTATCCGGCGTTGGATTTGATTCTCAGGTAGCGGTATTGGCTGTAGAAGAATTTGCATTAGCCGTCAGCGTCGGTATTAATAAAATTTATGCCACAGGATGGAAAGGGCTGCAATCGTTCTTGCTTTCTGGACCCGCTGGCGCGGCCGCTGGAATGGTTGCTGCGGCAGGGGCCGAAACAACGGATCCGATCGTCGCTCAACTCGAACAACAGCTTCAAGCGATTATGGCGAAAAAAGATGAGTTGTTGGCGGCCGGCCCGTCATTGGGCACTCAAGCGCTCGCGCCGGATCCAGCAGCAATTCAGACCGCATTAAATCAATCGCTCCCCTTAATTCAACAATTCGCTGCAAGTGCCCGAACTTCTGTTAGCAGTTTTACCGATGGATTTGCGGACGGGTTTGGGCATATCGATACAAGCGCGAATGCTTTTTTTGCAAGTTTCGGACGAGGAATGGGGGCTGCCACGAAACAAGCTACGTCGATGTTTGCGGATACCATGACGCAAGTTATTTTGGGGCAAAAAAAAGTAGACGAGGCTTTCAAAGAATTGGGAGCTTCCATCTTGTCTGTTTTTTTGAAAATGGCCATAGAGTTGGCTGCCCAGCAAGCCCTTGCTTTGATAGCTCAAAAATTTATCGGCGGGGCCGTTGCCACGACCATGAGCGGAATAGGAGCTGCGGCTGCGGTGCCGGCGGCACTGGTTTCGTTGGCAACATTTGGAACAAATGCCGTTGCGGCATCTGCCGGCATTGCTTCAACAACCGCCTTGGCTGTTGGTCTCGCTGCTGGTAGCGCGGCGGGAAGTATTCCCGGCGCAGAGGAAGGCGGCACAGTTCGCCGGTCCGGATTGACGCTTGTAGGTGAAAGCGGACCCGAAATCTTATCTTTGCCGCGAGCAGCTCAAATTACTCCACTCGATCGAGCTTCGGGAGGCATGAATAATTATTTTTCCATAAACGTTGAAATCAACGCCCAAGGAGTTATCTCGAAAGAAGACTTGGGAAATTATATCGTTCAAGTCGCCGGCTCGAAGCTGTCCGAATTTATTGCGGTGGAATTGAGCAGACTTTAATGGATACGAATTTTGATAATGAATTGGAAGAAGCGATCGATGAAAGCGTGAATGAAATTGATCTCGTCAAAATCCTTGAAGGAATCAAATTGCGTAATGAGATCTATGAGACGCCGGAAGAAAAAACGAAAGATCCATATGCAAGAGTGATTCAAGAAATGATTTGCTCGTTGATTCAATTCAACATTGAATTTACCAGGACAGTCATAACAAAACTAAAAAACAGAGCACAGATTTAACCAGAGGGGGGAAACGTGAAATTCTATCAAATCTTAACCAGAAAAATTAAACCATCAGCGAGCGAAGTGGCGGCTGAAATTATTGAGGTGGAGAAAAGTATCGTCCAGCACAAGGACGATATTTCGCAAGCGGAAATCGAGGATAAGAAATTACGCCAAGCAAAACTGGGAGGCGGCCAGGTTGCAAACGCTGAAATACAAGCGGCTGTTAAAAAGTTGGAAGATCTGCGGGCGAATCTTGATGCACTGGAATCGGCGCGAGAGGATCTCTGCCTGCGATTAAGCGAAATTATCAACGAAGAGAGCGCGACCGAGCTTGAGCAGATTAACGAAACGATGGCGAAATTGCGCGAAGAAAAAGCAGATTTGCGTAAGCAGTTAATAAAAAAGACCGCAGAGCTGCATGTTTTGCGCATTGCATTCGACGGAGCTGCCGGGCAAGGGCCTTCTTTTTGCGAAAACCGAGAAGAAAGAGAAATCTTTGATCTCGCGGTACAGAAACTTGTAAGCGATCAAAAAAATCCGGTCTTTAGCGTAAGACAGCGGGAAGCGCAGAATAGATTAAGGCTGCTCAATAATCAGAAAATTGAGCTTGTGGCCGCTGAATTGTTGGAGAAGGCACGGGCAGAAGCAGCAAAAAACTAAACGTAAATTAATCAAAACAGCAAAATTGAATTGAAAGGATTTATATCATGATCAAGTTTGAAACAGATATGAGGCGGGCGATCGAAGCGTCCGTTCTCCCGGTTGAAGCAAAAGCGGAAAAATTGTGGGAGCTCGAAGAAATAAAAAAAGAATTTTCAAGCAAAGAAAGCCTACTCGGCTGGCTTAAGGGCAAGGCGGCCGGGCGGGTAAGTGTTTGCAACGGAAATGGTGTTTTTAGCGGGCACGACAAGCCTTAAACAGTTCGCTTATTTGCGGAACAAAACTAAAAACTTAAATCATCAAAAATTGAAAGGTTTAAATATCATGGATGATGCAAAAACGGAAGTGAAAAAAGCGGTTGAAAACGAAAGAAAAAGAGTCTTGGGGATTATGCTTGCTGCGCCGGAAGGGGCTATCAAGCGGGCGGTGGAAGTGATTAACGCCGGAACGCCGTTTGAGGATGCTATAGAGGAGTTTTTTGTCGGCTACAAATTAAATCGCAGATTCATGTGTGGCGGGCCAACTGATTTCGCGCTTCCGGATTTCGAGACTTATCGCGATTATTGCATTGCCAATAGCGAAGGAAATGGCCGCGAATGGATGCGTGAGTATAACAAAAAACAGGCCGAGGAAAGAAATGAAAGAACGGAGCATCAATCACGAGGAAGATACGGCAGACGAGAACGATTTTAAAAATAAATCATCAAACTTGAAAGCGTGAAAAAATGGAAATCGACATTCTAAAGAATTTCCCACTGGAAGATCAGGGGTACATTTTGCAATCAGCAAAGGAAATTGCAGGCTTCATGTCCATTTATGACAACGTTCGGGGCATGTTTTCGCATTACAAAATCGCCCCGGATCCGGTGCTCGGCTTGCAGATAGAAAATAACATGAAAATCATGCAAGCGGCGATCGATTCGTTGAAAGCGACGCTCAAGATAACGCTGTCGGTCAAGTACAGCATTTTTACAAATACAATTCTTTCGTCCGAAGCGATAGAGCAAGCGGCCGAACGTTTAATTGCGGAAGTCAAAAGAAACGTGCCGCCAGCATGACGAAGAAAAAAGCAATTATCGATCAAATAAAATGGATACATTAAATAAAAGTGAAACAAACATTTGTGGGCGGGGTCAAAGGCCGGCGTCAAATCTGCCGGTTAATTCCATGGCCGGCGGACCTCCGTGGCCCCGCCCCTTCAAATTGCAGACGTATACACTGAAAGGAAAAAGCAATGATGCATAACAATTTATTTTTTGCGAGACCTTGGGTGGTTAAGCAGGGCCTTCTTAGCGTTCTTACCGATGCGTTTTCGAGCGAGTTGACGGAAACGAACAATGAAAATAATCTTTCAGCCGGGAAGAAAGCAAGCTCCTTTGGCGGCGTAAAAACCTATGATGTCGTAGGGGATACGGCATTAATTCCGATCTTTGGCGTCATTTCAAAGCGACCAAGTATCTTTTCTTTTTTTCAATTTGGTTCTTCCGCCATGGAAATCGCGGCTTCATTCAGGGCCGCCCTGCAGGACAAGAAAATAAAAAAAATCGTTCTTCTCATCGACAGTCCGGGCGGTAGCGTCGATGGTGTCGCAGAATTATCCGATTTGATTTATGCCGGGAGAAAATCAAAAGAGATTATTGCCTTTTCGGATGGACAAATGACAAGCGCTGCCTATTGGATTGGATCCGCAGCCAGTAAAGTCTATATAACCACAAGCGCCGAAGCCGGCTCAATAGGCGTTTATTCCGTTACGACAGATTGGCACGTTGCCAATCATAAGGCGGGCATTACGCGCGAAGTGATTAAAGCGGGAAGATATAAAGCGGCTGGACATCCAGACAAACCCTTTTCAGAGGATGACAGGGTGCAAATTCAGGCGGAGGTTCAAACATTCTACAATCTATTCATCGATGCAGTTAAAAGGAATAGAAATCTAACCGACGAAAAAGCCGGCGCGGTTGGGGACGGCCGGACGTACATCGGAAAAGCAGCCGTTCAAAATGGATTAGTGGACGGTCTAAGCACGATGGAAAAGATCGCTCCGGAAATGTCTGAATCGCTTGATCAAGAAACGACTTTTGCGGTAAAGACAGAAAATGACGTGCGCGCACACTTTCCCGGCCTTGTGGTTTCGATTGAAAAACAGGCAGCCTCATCTTTGCGCATTGATCTTCAAAACGAGACAGATCAAAAAATAAAACAGGCTGTCATTAAAGAAAGGGAAAGAACAATGCAGCTTTTCCAGCTTGCATATCCCGGGCAAGATGTTTTGGTGAAGGAATGTATAAAATCCGGGATCTCGCCTGATTTGGCTCGCGATCAATTTGATGCCGGCGCATCACTTGAACAAAAGTGCAAACGCAAGTACGCCACAGACGCAAAAATTCGGCAAGAGTTTTCAACTGTGGAAAGTTACATCGGATACATGAAGCATTCGGTAAAAAAGTAGGATTCACATTAAGCATTAACCAACTCAACAAAAAAGGGGTAAAGATCATGAATTTGCTCGAAGCTGAAGATTCCAAGGTGGTAAGCATCAAAGGGTTTGAATTTACGATCGGGGTAATTAACCGCCAGACGTTTCGCAAATTGTCGGCAGCTCTGGACAAATCGAAAAGCGCGCTTTTGGGCCGCGCCGGGGAGATCAAAGCGGAAGATATCGAACGGATCAGAATTGAGGAGCCGGACCGGTTTTATGATGTGATGGAGCAGATGACGCAGGCATACAAAGGATTCGTGAGATATGGCGTTACTGGCCACAAAGGCCTCTTAAATAAAAAAGGCGAGGAAATTTCATTCACAAAAGAAGGCGATATTGTCTCTGAAAAAACTCTCGAGCTCTACGAGTTGAACAGCCTGACGATCGAGTTAGGAAATGCGGTCATTGCGTTCAACACGTTATCGGATGAAGAAAGAAAAAACTAATCACGGCTGTCTTGCGGAGTGATAGTTTGCAAGGCCACGACTGCTCGACAGCCAACCCGGAAATTAGAAAGCTCTACGGTTGTGATGAGCCTTTGCCCGAAGATCGATGTTGGCAATTCGGCGGTTATATTTTCGATCGATGCGCGCATTTTTATTTAAAAAACGATGCTTTGGTTAGGGATTCAATCGAAATGTTTGACTTCATGGAAAAGGGTTATTTGCCTTATCCCGGCAGTTATTTGAATCAGCCGAACAAGGCGATAGAAACGTATCATTTCATTGTGTTCTTAATCGGGAAAAAGCAAGTTGCCGAGCACCAAGTTTCAATGGCACAACGCAAGCCGGCATTAAAAAAGTGAAATCAAACGCTATGAAAAACGCCGTCACGCAATTTATAACTTTTCTTGGGGCGAGAAACGTTTCCGAACGCACTCGATCGGCATATGCAAAAACTTTAAACGAATACGCGGAATTTTTGCAAAATCATGTTTCAAACTGGCGGGCCGTTAAGCACTCGCAGGTGTTGGCTTTCTTAAGCACATTTAAAGAAAAGGCATTTGCGCCGGCAACGATGGCGGGGAAGATCTCCGCGATACGCACCTTTCATAAATTTCTGATCAATGAAAATGATTTGCCATTTACGAATCTTTGTCAAATCCGGAGGCCCAAAATCAGCCGGCGGATCCCGGAATATTTAACCCTCGATGAAATCAGCCGGTTGTTGCATGCAGTTCGCGAACGAACAGAAGAAGGCCTTAAAAATCGCGCCATGATCGAATTAATGTATTCGTCAGGGCTAAGGGTGGCCGAAATCTGCGGTCTTAAAACGAGCGCCCTTGATTTTAAAGCGGGATTGCTTCGCTGTCTCGGGAAAGGTCTTAAAGAACGAATGGTTCCGATAGGAAAAAGGGCAATCAAAGCATGCGTGCAATATTGGACAAAATACCGCAGCAAGAAAAACGCGAAGCTGTGCAATTTCTTTGTAACAGAAAAAAGCAAGCCGGTAACCGGTCAACGCGTCAGACACTTTCTGAAATTCTACGCGGAGCGCATAAAGCTCAAGAAACGTCTTTACCCGCACATGTTAAGGCATACGGCAGCGACGCATTTTCTTCAAGCCGGCGCCAACATTCGTTTGGTTCAGGAGTTTTTGGGGCATTCGAGCGTTTCAACAACGCAAATATACACGCACCTTTCAAATCGTTTCATTAAAGACAGCTATCTTAAATATTTCCCGAGGGCATAACATGCAGGAAGTTCAAACGTATCTTGATTACCTAAGCGTTGAAAAAGGGTTGTCAGAAAATACGCTTGCTTCATACGAATACGATTTGATGAGATACCGCCAATCCGTGGTGAAGCCCCTTGCGCAGATAACCCGCAAAGACATTTGGAATTTTTTAATTGCTCAAAAAGAACGCGGCGCAGCTTCGACTTCAATCGCTCGTTATTTCAGCGCGATCAAAATGTTTCACAGGTTTCTTGCCATGGAAAGGATAATTCCGAGAGACGAAACTTGCATCATGGAAGCGCCGAGAGTTGAAAAGAAACTGCCGGAGGTGTTGACTATAGAAGAAACGCTCCAGTTGCTTAAAGCTCCGAACAAACGATTCAAATGGCAATATCGAGATGCTGCGATTCTTGAGCTTTTGTATGCCACAGGCATGCGAGTGAGTGAGATGATCAATTTAAAAATGGACGACATTAATTTTGAAACGGGCTGGATCAAGGTTATGGGAAAAGGCAACAAAGAACGTTTCATTCCTGTTCACGATAGGGCGATCGCGCTTTGCAAAAGATATATCGTGCTACTTCGCGAACCAATCCAGCAAAGGAATAAAACAACGCAACCCTGGCTCTTTTTTTCGCAACAATCGGCAATCGATGCGCGATTGACGAGGCAAGCAGTACGCGACATGGTTCGGCGTTACGCTTCAAAGGCCGGCATAAAAAAGAATATTGGTGTTCACACCTTGCGGCATTCATGCGCTACGCATTTGCTCGAGCGCGGTGCGGATCTCCGGATCATTCAGGAATTATTGGGCCATGCGGACATATCCAGCACGGAAGTTTACACGCACATAAGCCCGGAGCAATTGAAGGCGGCACACTCGAAATATCACCCCTCAAACTCTACATATTGAATTTGAAAGCTGTATTCAATTCTCTATCAGACCAGTCAAGCGTCGTCTTTAATGCGCTTTTTATTATCATATAGACTTCCGTTTGATTTGGAGTGTAAAACTTATATCTGCAACTTTTGCTTTTTCGATATAAAAACATATACGCATTTGCTATCGAAGAGAAGTGTTGCTTGACCGAATCATTTCTGTATTTGTGGTTTTCTTCGTGCGGCTGAGTTAGGTTGATTATGTTTTTATTAATGAGCGCTAAATCAACGACGTGGACAGCTATATAGAATGAAACAGTAATTGCCCAATCGTTATACTTGTCTGACGAGAGGAAAAATTTTAAGAAGTCGATATTATGGAGAACTTGATTGATGTGTTTAGAAGGATTATTTGCTTGAGAATGCATTTTTTACAAAAGCAATATCCGGTGATATTGGATAGTCGAATTGAATAAGGCGATAGTCTAATTCCGCATCTTTCACGTTAACAAAATTTCCATCAAAACAAAAATGTTCAGCCTCTGCCGCAATATCTTCAAAAGAATCCAACATTTTTGAGAACTCAAATTCTTTTTCGTATTCGCAATTAATTAAGAACAGAACGTTTGCCCTGTTTTGAATAGCGTTGAAATTGATTTTATAACTAAGGATCTCAATATCGGCGGCCGGACAATAGGTTATTACTGCGCAACCGAATTTAATGATAACCTCAATCCCATGCCTGACATTCGATTCTATCATTTTCTCAAACTGTTCGGTCGCCTGCTTCTGCCCCTTTGCCTCTCCTCGCTCGAGACCTATTTTTTGCCCAATGCAAATACCTTCCCTCTTTGCTATGTCTATTATCTCTTTCAATTCCTTTATGGAAAGATATTGATATACGGTACTCTCATCAATGATGTGAGTATTCTTTAGGTTTTGATACAGTTCTTGAGCTTCAATCTGTGGTTGGTTCATATCGGAATTTGCATTTATATTATATTTTTCTTCCTGTCTGTCAATAACTATCGTCCATTTAAAGAGTAGCCTTTAAAACGGTGATTTGCAAATCGTCTGGTAACCCTTTATTTTAAGATAAGCAGAACCCCGTTCGATAAATATAATGCCCGCTCAGATGCGGTTCAGCTTTTTTGACGAGTTTTCACGATTCGCATAAGCCGCTTGCCCGAAAAATTTCTCAGCACTCCCGGATCCTCGCAATCCTTCAATTTGTCAATGAGCGCAGCGGGGAGTCGATTGACCATTGTCATTAATTGTGATATTCTTACCCTCGATACGCCGAAATGCTGGCCGGTTTGTTCGTATGTGTCTTTTGGGTGCTTTGCCAAATAATCGCGATAAGCGAGCGCCTGCGCCACTATGTTTTTTACTGTCCTTACTGGCTCAGGAGGCTCCTTAAATGGTTCCTGAAGCGAAAAGCGGCGCGATTTAGCCCTTTTTTGGTGCAGTGGAACAACTAATTGCACTTCTTGCGTTTCAAGAGTTTGCAAAGTGTCCACTCCGGGGAGCCATTTTGGACACTTAGACGAACCTGCCGAAAAGGCAGGCAAGCCTGAGCGTCATTTACATTGACGCCTCGCTTCTCTTGTAGAGGCGAGGCGTTTTTATTATGTGTGTAAATGAGCTATTGAATACGGTATTTTTGGAAACGGTATGAAAGGTAATTGGAAACAGTATATGCGTGCTCAGTTCAGGGATGCCGCAAATAAAGGCGGGCTGTTAAGGGTGAAATTCTAAATTCAAACGGGGAAAAAATGCCAACATTCGATAGATCCTTAGTTAAAGCAACGTGGATCCAGGCTGGATCTGCAATCGTATTAAGCATCCTAACCATTTTTATGTTGTTATCCACCATTATCCAAATTAAAAAACAAAATGATCAATATCAAGTAATCAATCGGCCAATTGTTTCGGCCAGTTTTACGGGTAACGGCTACGTAGACCAGGGGGCGATTGATTTTATCAATCAAGGCAATCTAGCGGCAAAAGACTTGATGGTTGCGTGGTCAATCGTTAAGCTCAACGGAGAGAAAATAATCCAAGAATACTCTTCGGATATTTTTAGCCCTGTTAATGGAAAACTTGCTCCGGAAGAGAACTTTTCAATAGATTTTAAATCGTCGTTCATGCCGACCGATGATCCAATCTTTTTGGTGTTAGTGTGGGCATATAACGGTCCAGGTATTCATGGCTATAGATTTAGGGGTGATTTCTTTTATTGGAATACCAAAAAACCCCCGATGTTCTGGGTTCATCCTAACCCCTTCGATGCAAAGCAGAGGCAAGGCATAACATTGATCAAGAGTAAACTTAAAAATATCCTAGAAGGTCAGATTAAAGCTAAGCCACAAACCCTATGCGAATCTTGCAATGAATCTTGATAAACACGATCTATTTAGAAATGCTGTCCCGGGCTTCGTTTTTCTGGTCGTAATTTTATCTTTTTATGCAGTTACACAGTCGTTGGATCAGATCAATGCTCGGCAAGATGCTTTGTTGGGTTTGGTCGCTGGGTTTCCTTTGGGATTTATTATTCATAATTTATCACTACTGTCCCAATGTTGAATGATCTATTGTTTGTAACTTATTTAAGGTCACTATGTTGCTATCCAAAATAGCTGTAATCGATTTGAA
>MHFR01000038.1 GCA_001804285.1 Candidatus Danuiimicrobium aquiferis | reverse complement strand
ATCGAATCAAGAGTTGTTGAAATTGGGACCGCAACACTTTGATTCCCTGTCGCATCTTTCGCCGTAATCTGTAATGAATTCGGTCCTTCGTTTAAATTAATATTACAAGTCCAAGTGGTCGATGAGTCCGCTGCAACTGTCTCCACACCATTGACTAAAATCGACGTATTCATCGCTTTTGTTCCCGAAAGCGGGATTGTTTTTTTATTCGTTAATGCAGGAATTGAATCAACCACCGGCTTAGCAACCGCAGCAATAGTTTTTGAAAGGTCCAACACTTCTTGAGCGCTTAACGCACGATTGTAAATCCGGGCTTCGTCCATATTGCCGTCAAAAAAATTGACTGTGGATGCTGAATAGCCTTTCTGCCCGATAAATAAATTTGCAGCACTTGTCGCAGATGCGGCCCCAAGGTTACCACCTCCTTGATTGATTCCGTTAACATAAAAAACAACCTGATTCGCATTAACTACTACAACAACATGCTGCCACGTCCCTGCTTGCAAAACAGCATCATTCGATTGAACCCCATCCGCAAAAAGGGCTCCGCGAATAAATTTCAAACGGTCTCCATCCGTGTCAGATGTAATCAAACGATATCCGTTCGTTCCATCGGTCTTATTCAAAATCCCCTGTTTCATCGTCGAAATTGTGTCCGGACGTATCCACAAACTAATCGAGAAATCCCCTGATCCAAAATTTAAACTCGACTGGTTTAAAATCTCGACATAATCATCGACACCATCAAAACTAAGGCTACCCGTATTCGACTGATTGGTATTCGGATGGTCGGTACTCAACAACACTTCTCCCTGAAGCGCACCGGCATTACCGTTCCCCGATGCGTCTGAAATCGTGTTATTCGAAACGGAATCCAAGTTCCAATAGCCAATCGGACCCACGCTTTGGGCTGTTTGAGTCGTAAAGGTATAATCCGCTGAAGTCTGTAAATTCCCGGCCGCATCTTTCGATTTCACGCGGTAGTGGTAAAGGGTTGAGGCTTGAAGCGTGCTTATCGATTGCGAATGATTCGTCACCAAAGAAGAATTGAGAGTCGTACTCGAACCGTAACTTGTCGTTAATCCATATTCTATTTGAGTATCAGATGCTTCGCTTGTCGTCCAATTAATCGTCACACCGCTTGTTGTCACGTTAGTTGCAACAACATTACTCACTGCCGGTGCGGTTGTGTCGAGCGTGATGGATTTCGAATAACCTATGCTCACTTGGCCGGCTTTATCAAAGTATTTGACGTAAACTGTTTTCGTTCCGTCGCCGGTCGGAAGCGTGAAGTTCTTCGTTGTGGCAAATGCTTCAGCTGTCGTCCAGTTCGCGTTGTCTGTTGAGAAGCTCATTTTATCGATTCCGGAACCGGTGTCGGTGACAGCTAAACTGAGCGTCACGGAAGTGGACGTCGCGTATTGAGCACCGTTATTAATCGTGAGCGTTCCCGTCGGCATAACCGAATCAAGCGTCGTCGATAATGAAACCGCCGTGCTTTGATTCCCTGAGGCATCCTTCGCTGTAATCTGTAACGAATTGAGTCCTTCCGTTAAATTCATATTACACGTCCACGATGTCGATGAACTTGCCGCCACCTTCTCCGCCCCATTCACCCAGATCGACGTATTCGCCGCCGTCGTCCCCGAAAGTGTGAGTGGCTGTTGAGTCACGTACTGCGGGATCGAATTCACAACCGGCACTGGAATCACCGAAGCCGAGTCCAATATGCGAACGCTTTCCTGCGGGCCTAACCCTGTTGGCACATAATTCGCGTCTTGGGTCAAAATAAGTTTATCAAACCGGAATCCGTCCTCCCGCATCCAAACATTGACGGTGTGTTCACCTTGTGCCGCAACGGTAATACTCGCTCTCATAGCGTCCATCGTATCTTTCGTCCAAGCAAAGGAATTGTATGTTGACGCAGCCCAAGTGATATTGTCTGCGGTCGTCATTTCCGTGCCATCCAACCCGACATGGATAGAATCACTCGAACCATCAATCGCTAAACCCCTTACCCACACATAATATGTCCCTGCCGTTTCAAATTTCACTTTGTACTTTAACTCTGGGCCAAGCTGAGAATAACCCGCAAGATTATTGATCACACCCGTATCGGGACCAGCCCAAAAATATCCTTCTCCGGAAAAACCTGGTAAGCTGGAATAAAGTCCCCAGTTTTTTCCGTTCCGCGAAATTGCTTCGTATGGATGCTCGGCATCGATCGCAACAACTCCTTGCGCCGTTTGAAATACAGGCGCAATATTTGGCATCGCAAATGTCATATCGATAGTCATTTTCAAGTTGCCAACCGCATCCTTGGATTTCAGGCGGTAATGATATTGGGCACCCGGTTGAAGGCCGGTCAGAATCTGAGAATGAACCGTCACAACAGAGGTATCTAATGCGGAAGAGCTCCCATAAGATATGGTCTGCCCATACTCAATCTGTGTGTCGCTCGCTTCATCCGTTTTCCAATTGACCAAAGCAGAATTCGCCGATAAATTTACAACCTTTGTGTCCGTTATTACCGGCGCTACGATGTCTGGAGTTGGAAGATTTCCACGCGAAAGATCCAAGACTTCTTGACCGCTAAGCGCACGATTATAAACTCGGGCGTCATCCATTAATCCCTTGAAATAGAAACTGGAAGGAATGTTTGTCCATCCATTCATATTGTCATAACCAAGACGCCAATATCCCGTGTGATTTTCTGCCGTTGTCACCGTCGCTTTACTACCGATCAGTGAGCCATCCACATAAAACTGCATCCCTGCACTTGATAGGCTGGCTGCAACGTGGTGCCATTGGCCATCATTATAAGAATTCGTTGAGTTGATCGTCTGAACCGATCCGTTGTACACCCCGAAACAGAGTTGCCCTGCATTCGTCATATAAATATGCCGGTCATAATTATTGCTTTGCCCTGTTTGCATATTCCCAAATCCGATTAATTTCCCGCCCGTCGTCGTTGTCGTCTTAAACCACAGAGATAAACTAAATATATTCGGATTTGAATACGACTTCGTTGTCGATACATAATCATTCGCTCCATCGAAATTTAAGCTACTCGCATTAGCAGTGAAATTTAAATTTGGGCGGTCAGCGCTAATCGCAACACCTCCCTGTAATGTGCCCTGGTTCCCTGCATTCGTCTGGTCCGCAACGGCAGTGCCCGTCATATTCTCGAAATTGAAATAGGTCGTCAATCCTACCTCTTGGGCTGGCGGAATCAGCGCTACCATATTGAAACCATTCTGAAAGTTAATGGCCCCGGTCAATTGGGTTGTAAGTGTACTGTCAATTGAATATGTAAAAACCTTAACTTTGGCCCAATCGATACCATTAAATAAAGTCTTTGAAATTTTGTAATATTGCATTGATGCACTAAGGTTAACGAGTAAAACATCGGATTTGGCACCTAAAGAATCCTCTATTTCAAGACGCACATTTCCGCCGACAGGCCCTTGGAGGCCAACTATGAAATCCGTCATGGTGGAGAGGTCGCTAAGCTCAACAGCAGCAGTGTTCGGAGCATCAAAAGTCACCCTTGCCGAAGACATGGATCCCGGAACTGTCACATCGTAATTCATCGTAAATTCGCTGCTTGAAGATCGAATCAATGATGTGTTTGGAGAAGAATCGGATTTTCGTTCGAGCCACGTATTCCCCGGAAACGAACTTAAATTGCTACTTGTTAGCGTTGCAGTAGGATCGACCGTGCCGCTTGCGCGGAAATTATTAATTTCTACTGCGTTGTCCCAATTCAAGCGATCCATTTCAACAGTGAAGTGATTGGCCCACAGACGCGCTTCATATTCATTTAGCGATTCTGATTTTGCGGCATTGTCCCAAGCATCCAGAAGTTCGCGATTGGAAAGATATCTCTCTTGGACACCCTCGCTTATATACGAAACGATCTCATCACTAGTGAGAAGATATTCCTTTCGATCGGAAGCCGTCAATAAATCAATCGTGCTGGGGCCTTCAGACATTGTTGCATCGGGATGAGTATGTGCTATGAAAGATGCCTCACTGAGAAGTTTATTGATTTCCTCATCTGCTCTGATCTCGTTAACATGACCGCTCGTAAGCAAAAATTTCATGCCTTTAACGGCCACCAACGCGACCTCGACATCCAAATTTCTAATTCTGATCAGGTTTTTTTCTTTAAGTGATTTAATAGGAATCGCGATAGCGAATTCGGGACGGATTAAATCCATGGCTTCTTCAAATTCATATCGCTCGCGCTCGTAATCTTGATTTGTTCCGTTCACTTGCAATGACGGATTTGTTCGCTCATCTTCTGTTTCTTCTTGGGACTTATCATCCGCTTTTGCGGAAGTAAGCGACAAGGTATCTTCTAAGAATTGTGCGGAAGTTTGCAAATTTTTTTGTTCGTTTGCAAGCTCGAGAGATATATTGGAAGTTCTGCCTGCTTGTTTTTCTGGCTTGTATTCGCCATGGGCTGAGAGATTGAATTCCTGAGCCCAACCAATTTGCGAAATAGAAAAGCAAACAAGCACAAGGCAGGCTACCGCCTTCATGAAATTCTTCCCTGCTCTGTTTGTCTGATATTGAAGCATGCCGGTATTGATTTCAGGCGGATTTATCATTCTATTCGAAAGGTTGCTGGAATTATTCATGATTGAAATGTTACCTCACTTTTGCGAAATTTTGTCATTCTGGCAATAGAAAAAAGGAATGTATAAAGACAGAAAATGCTAATCCAAGAATTAATAAGGGACAACAAGCGAGACGAGCCGTGAAGGATATCTACTGAACTCTGATAACGACAGATTTTTACATTATAATTCTTCATAATGCCTCCTCTCGATGAAACTAAAAGCAGTGAAGCTTTCAGGCAAGCATAGGCCCGAACATTCAAAAGCACAAGAAGCGGAGGCACAAAAATGCGAAAAATCTATTGGAACTATATAAATCTATTGTGAATAGATTTTTAGGAGAAAGCAGGTGTTTATTGCTCGTAGATATAAACTGTTGAATGATTGCGACAATGAAGCGTGAACGAAGCAATCATCTCTATTCGTTTTTTTTATTGCTTGGGTTGATTCCCCTGCATACACGGGCAAC
The DNA here is from genome assembly GCA_001804285.1 of Candidatus Danuiimicrobium aquiferis. Taxonomy (GTDB): domain Bacteria; phylum Omnitrophota; class Omnitrophia; order Omnitrophales; family Danuiimicrobiaceae; genus Danuiimicrobium; species Danuiimicrobium aquiferis. The sequence goes on along the minus strand of MHFR01000038.1, from coordinate 13,222 downwards.
CTCGTGTCCGGCAGCGCTTAAAATTAATCCTTTCGCAAAGGATTACGCTTTCCGTGTGGGAAATTTATTTTCTTGGGGATAGGTCACTTTATTTCTCAAAAAGATTCCCATTTTTCGACTTTGAACTTTTGGAATGTGCTATAAACTTCCTAAATTATTTTATTCATGAAATACGAACTGGCAGTGTCGTCAAAATTTCCAGAAACAATTTTGGTGGGATTTACGGATTTACAATTTAATATAATCCTTGGCGTCATCGAGGCTCAATATCAGGGACTTAATTTGATACTTCGGGAAACCGGCAATCAAACGCTTTGATTTTTGTTTTAATGCACCCAAATCCAAATTCTTTTTATTCATTTTCACTTCCGCCACAACAATCTCTTTTTTCATATCGTTAATCGCCACCAAATCAATTTCGTTTAGATTGGACTTTTCCCAATATGCGCCAATCCGGTTGTATTGATTCGTCTCGGCAAAGAGATCGCAATAAAATTGTTCTAATACCTTTCCTGAATAAGTCGAATAGTCACGTTTAATCGATTCTTTAATGTAATCAAAGTTTCCGGTTTCGACCGCAGAACGATGGCGATAAATAAAGCGAAACCAAAAATTCAAAAAATTATCGATGATCCTATATTTTTGCGATCTCGAATTCGGTTTAGCGTTGACGGGTTTATACTTTGCAATAATGGCGTAATCTTTTTCAAGCCGGTCTAAATACCCTCCCACATTTGATTCTAAAATAGACTCGATTTCTGAACGCCCCGTCTTCCCTATCGAAATTAATTCCAGGATGGAAAAATAGGTCCCGTATTCTTTCCCGAATTCCTCGATCAATAAATTTTTTCCTTCATGAATGAACGGAGAATTTGAATTAACAATAAAATTCACGATCGCATCAAACGAAAAGGCCCCGTTCTCCACCAAAAGATCGATATATTTTGGGCTCCCACCGGTAAAAAGATAATAATCAAACAAGGTTTTTAAATCCTTAACTTTGTAATCGTGAAGAATCTGAGTCATGGTCCTAACTGAAAAAGGTTTAATCATCAAAATTCGGTCAGCCCGATTAAATAGCGGCTCTTTAGAATTCTGGAAGATCTTATACATCAAGGAATATACGGATCCGATCGTGATCACATTTAATCGGCACTTCCCTTTGTTAAGGTCCCATAACTTTTGTATTTCTGAATAAACGGAGGGGTTAATATTGAAAAACTCTTGAAACTCATCAATAATGACCGTAAAGGATTCCTTCTTAGAAATTTCCAAAAGCAACTGAAAGATATCTTTAAAATAGCGAATATCACCAATAATAGGAACTTCGGAAAACAAACGTTTAATTTCTCGAAGATATTCTTCACAAAGCAAGGGTTCTGATTTCTTGGCTACAAAGAAATACAAATGCTTCCGGTCCTTGATAAACTCGAGGGAAAGAGATGTCTTCCCTACACGCCTGCGGCCGGTTAAAACAGCCATGCAAGCCCTATTTTTTGATTGCCCCAACAGCTTCTTTAGCTCTGAGAGCTCCTGCTCTCTATCATAGAATTTCATTGTAGTAACCTCCGTTACTGTAACCAATATTACTCTATTAGGCGTGTTTTGTCAAATGCGCTGTCGATAAATCGTTGAGGGTCTATCTTTCGAGGATAGGTCATCACGAAGAAACGTCCTCGGGCGGCAAACTAAGATCGCAAAGCTCAGCGGTATACCGTTCCTCCAAATCCTTCACGATTTGAAAACCAACGTTTTTTTCACAATTCCGGGCATCCTTCGCCATGGCAATGATTGCGAACAATTCTCGCAGAAGCCTTTGAATAGAAGCAAATCGTTCGATCTTAAAACCGATCTTTTCAATGCCTGCATATAAGAGAGACTTGACTTTGTGGATATCTTCATCGTTCAAGACCTGCATATCTTTGTTCAACAAGAAACGGATCTCCAGAAGTAATTGGTTGAACAATAATTCCGATTTTTCAACCGTTTCATTTTTCAAATCTTCATCATCATGAAACATTTCGATCAATCCTCCTCTCTGTCAGGGCATTGTCCGTCGGACAAAATTAAACATCTTTTTGATCCTGCATCTTTCTTCAACATCTGAAAAAGTTTCGAAAGTCTTCATTTACATCATTCCCCTTTCACGGAAATGCTATGAAATTCTGATAATTTGAAATATCAACAATTTGAATAATACAAATCAACAAACATACAGCTCGCCGCCAAGTTCATGTTCAGTCTGCCGAACACGTCTCATGTAACTACGGAGCCAGCGGCCATATTTTCTGACAGACCACATTAATTTTTTCCGGCGCTTTTGATGCTTTGACATTCTCATTTGAATTTTCCTTTCTGACACGACAGAGTGCGATTCGTTTCTTAGCTTTATTATTATTTCGCGTTGTAATTCGCTGTTTTTAAAAACGGCAAAGGCCCTTCCCTCAAAACAACATCATCTGCATCCATTGGAAGGCCGTACAGGTTAAATAGTTTCTTACACAATTGAACGGCTGTCTTTCGTTGGTGCATTGACACAGCCGGATACCTCGAAACAAACAGCTTCAGCCACCTAAATAGCTTCGAATGATTCCCTTGAAGCCGGCTATTCATAAAGTGATGGTGCAACTCGTCTAGAAAATAGCTGAGCTTTTTCATGGATTCCCCCGCACCGCGTATAGGGGATTGAATCATTAGGAGTAGAATGGTCATTTTATTCTTAAACCATCCAATGAAGAAATCCTTAGCCTGAACATCTAAAATCGACGGGAAATTCTGTTCCTCATCATTTTCTATCTTTATTATACATTGTTTTATTGTATTCATTTGTATATTTCAACCGCCTTTCTTTTCACTTCATCACGCTCTATAAAGATATTTACACGACGGGATGTCCAATGTCAATTTTATGGATATACTTTTCTTTATACATACCTTACTTGCTATTGTACATACACCCAGGTCGTGTTATACTTCATTATTAATGAACGGGTTAGCGAAATTTACGAGATTAATCAGGAAAAGAAATAGGCTTAAAAAAAATAACGGAGACATCAATGTACCAAATCATTCATGACGATCTACTGTCAAATCTAAGGAAAAAGAACGATTTCCGGCTAGTTGAAAGGCGCCTAAATATCGGGAAAGCCATTAAACAACTTAAAGAATCAGGCCGTATAAAAATGATCGATTTCCTGAAGGAATCTGAACTAAAAAGAAGCGCAATCAACACTCTCATGCAAATGGGAGAGATGAATACAAGCCGTGACCGCTTCGTCAAGATTTGTAAAGCACTTAAAGTGCCGTCTGATGAGTTGATTCGGATTGCGCGAGAAACAGCACATTATAATTGTTACCGGCTGGATCAAAACAATACCCCAAGATTTAAATACAAAACACATGATGTTGAAGTATACTCACCCCCATCCTACAGTCGCAAAGATTTCATGTGGTGCTTAATAAAAATACAGCCCGGCAAATCTATCGAAGGATTAATTCATGACACAATAAATCAAATCGGGGGCTTCGTAACAAACGGCCATCTGAAATTTACATACGGAGACAAAAGTTATTCTATTCACACAAATCAGGCTTTTTTCTTTGACCCTAAAACTATGCATTCATTCGAGAACCATGCAACAACAGAAACTACCGAATTTTTTGTTATTTACCAATTAAAGCCAGAAAGAAAAGTCAAAGAAGAAACGAGGGGTCGAAAAACAGGAGCAGCCGAAATATCTACATCACTATTAATTGAACAAATTAGAAAGGAACTGTCCCCAGATCCCGATCGGCTACTGCCAATGCCAGCACTTTCAGCCATGTCAGGAATTGATTTGAACAGTCTCGTTCATTTGAGCTATCGAAAGACAAAAATTATCCCATTTGAAAAAATAGACCTTCTAGCAAATCTAACCGATTACTCATTTGATCATATTATCCAGAAAGCAGAAAACCGTTACAAAGGATGGGTAACTGTATTAACAGACCAAGATAAAGTATTGATTGATATGTCCATGCGTTATGGAACCAGATTTACGAGCCATGCAGGCATTGGAATAGGAAAAAGAAAATTCTCAATTGCCGATATGATTTTCGAACCGTGGAAAGAAGGCCAGCATAGGAAAGAATGGCGGTATCAAGGAATCGGTTTTATCGGAATTTCAGTTCAAAGAGGGCAAATCGGAATACAATACGGGAATCAACCGCTACAGGTATTAAGCTGGGGAACATTTCTATATCTTAATGCAAACATTGAAATTGCAATAACAAATATGCTCAGCGAAGAAAAGGCCCGTGAAATCGGGGAATCTCCTGAAGCTAAAGTGATATTTTTCTCTTCCCCCCCTGTCGTGTAGAAATTATGATCTTCTTTTCGGAGGTTGGAATCCTTCCTTTATTTTCTGCGACAAATTTTCCACATCGCTCATTCTGAACGGCTTCGAAAAATATTCTTCAATGCCCGTTTCGTTTTTCAAGCTTTGAAGAACGGATTTGTTATCCTGCCCCGTCATGATAATAATTCTACATTTCGTTTTACTCTCTTGTATCTGCTTAACGAGCCAAATCCCACCTTGCCCCGGCATTTTGATATCCGTCACCACCACATCGGGTTGAAAACGAACATAAGTCTCAAATGCGTCTTCGGCACTATTCGCAACAGCCGCTTCATACTCTTCGGAGAAGAAACTATTCAAAAAATCAGTCACCTCAACTTCATCATCAACAAATAGAATTTTCCGTCGATCCGCCTGAAGAGTTTTTTCTTTCTTACCGGAATTACTTAACAATTCATAAACGAGGCGCTCGATTTCAAGTGCTCTAAATCCTTTTTGAATTACACGGTCAGCCAATCCTTGCTGGATAGCTTCTGTTATACTCTTTTCATATTCCGGATAATAACCTGTCATCAAAATGACTTTAACGTTCGGTTGAATAGCTTTAAACTTTCGAATCAGATTAATACCATCCAGTTTTGGCATTCTGATATCGGAAATGAGCAAATCAGGACAAATCAATTCCGTAAGCTCCAATGCCCGGATCGGACTAGTTGCTTTTGTGACGTTAAAGCCCAAATAACTAAATTGCATAGATAATGATTCCACAAGGTCCTCATTATCATCAACAATTAGGATTGATGCCTTTATTTTAATACTCATAGTTGTTTCTCCGAATGGTCATTTATGTCATGGCTTTGATTTTAAGGTGAAAGATATGGAAACAGAATTCGCATAGGGACATAACTGATTATAAAAAGAGGCTAATATTTTTTGTACTGAAGTAACCACAGACTTTCTAATTTGACTATCATTGAACGGCTTGATCAGAAAATCGTCGACATGATAAACCTCTTCGGCCTCTTTTCGAATATTATCGTCTGGATAGGCGGTAATCACAATATAATGGGGTTTGTATTTTCGATTCGCGGGTTCCTTAAAATGATCCTCAAAATCCTTCAATAGATCCATTCCCGATTTAGGCCCTATTCGGACGTCAAGAACTACAATATCAGGCCTCTGCTCTTTTAACATTGCCAACCCTTCATTAGCAGACGTAGCACTCAATACTAAGAATCCCTGCGCCATCGTAGTAAAGGTTTTACCAAGAGACGCAAGCACATTGATATCATCATCAATAACCAAAATCTTAATTTGCATTTAAATCTCCCTTTGGTTTGAAGGACCTTCTGTCATTTCTTGTTTCACAACTGGCAAACGAATGATGAATTTAGCCCCTTTTCCAAGCTCGCTTTCACACGTTAGAGTTCCGCCGAAACGATCAATCAGTGTTTTACACATATTAAGACCAATGCCCTGCCCCTTTTTACCTTTAGTGGTAAACAAATAATCAAATATCTTAGGCAAGATTTCAGGAGCGATTCCCGCGCCATTATCTTCAAAAACTATTCTTAAATAACCAGAATCATTCGGATCAACGTTGGCATGAATTTTTATATGTTTATTCTCTATATCACTTACGGCATGTAATGCATTTCGGTATAAGTTTAAGAATACTTGAGTAAGTTGGGGAACGTTTGCTATAACAGGCGGAAGGTTCTTCTGAATATCGAAATAAATGGGAACTTCTTCCAAAAGATCGCCGTGTGATTGGGCTTCGATGAGTGGAACTGCTGTTGCCCAATAGGATTTAAAGTCAAAAGGTTTAATCGTTTCGTCATCTGGTTTTTGCATTTGATTGAGCGTATCAACGACACGAAACATATGCTCACTCGTGCGTTTTAATAGTTGTATCGAATGCTGATAAAGCTCGAATTGAGTTTCCATTGCATCCTGTCTTTCTTCAGAAACATGCGGCATAGTTTCCCTGAAATACTTCCGAATTTCCCTAAAAACACTCGCTAATCGATCGATTTCCATAAAAAATGATGTCATCGGATTGTAAATCTCATGTGCCAGACCTTTGACAAGTTTCTCAACAAACAAAAGCTTCTCTCGCCGGATCAATTCAACTTCCATTTCTTCGGTTTTTCTTTTTGCTTTCAGCGCCTCTTCTCTTGCTTGTTCCGCATCTTGTTTAGAACGTTCGGTTGTATTTAATGCATGCATGAGTTGGCTTTGGGCTTTGTTCATGTCTATATTAATCTCTTGAAGCTCTATCGTTCTATCAAGCGCTTCATCATAAAGTCGGGCGTTCTCGAAGGCGATTGAAGATTCCTGGCCAAGCGTGAAAAAAGCATCCAAATCTTCTTCCGTATAAGACACGTCCGATTTTTGATGGCCCAAGAAAAGTATGCCTCGAAGGTGACTTTGTTTTTTCCATGCCCTTGGCCGAGGAGGCCCACTAAAACATGGAATTGCCGCCTCTGCTTTAAGAAACTTCATAAAACGAATTATTTCCTCGACAGGACCTCGTTTCCTTTGATCCTGCTCGTCCTTAAGTTTTTCTGTAAGATTCTCAATAGAAATAGGCGATTGCTCCTCATAAAATTTCTGGATGATCGGATGAAATTGGTCAATCTTAGAAAGTCTATTATCTCTTATGTGCGGGCGGCTCGCCTTAAGAAGGAGCGATGAGTTTGGAGCAGTAAAAACATAGACTGATGCATTCGTAATTCGTGCTTTCTTTGAAACGAAAGCTACGATTCGCCGGGTTTGCCGTTTTAGACTGTCTAATTGTGAAAGATACCGAACTGCTTCGCTAAGAAGAATGCGATAATTGACTTTTTTTTGGAAAAGATACTTATCTGTAATTTGCACGAGAGCCCTATCGAGGGGGCGAAATACAGCGGCAATGAGCATGCCAGCAAAAACAAAAATCCATATTCGCTGTTCTCCGGCTAATGAAACCTGCAATATGTTTGTCACAAGAAAAAACGGAATTGCAAAACAAGCAAAAATGAAAAATGATAAACATGTAAAAACTAGCGTCTTCTTAATAATAACATCGATATCCATAAGGCGATGGCGAACAATCGCATACGCCAAAATAGCAACATAAACGGAAACTAAAATATTTAAATGAGGTGGAAATGAAATGTTAAACCACGGCAACCAATTAGTTGCTCCGCCAAAATAGCCAACAAGAGTTGCATAGAATACATACTTAAGCTGCAATGATTTTCTCCCGGATTCTTTTCTCATTCCTTGATACAAACAATAAAAACCGTAACCAAATTGCGCAATCCACAAGACAAAGTATACATAAAAAAGAAATTCCGGGACTGGCCAATACCCCCAAATATTCTTTCTGACAACTTCTTTATATAAAAATAATTTAACATTCAAAAATACAAAAATAGCGTTTATTGCATGACATACATATAAAACGTATTTCTTTTTGGTTAATTCATCGAGCAAAGAAAAGATAAATAAAAGAAAACCTGAGTTAATAATGATAATTCCGGAAGTAAGAATTTGAAAAGCAAGGAGGGCTTCACTGCTGCTACGGGCAATACCCCAAAAATAATAGCCTAGGCTATACAAACCAACAGATAGATTAAAAAAAAGATAGGACCGATTTCTTGGATTGTGAGGACTCTTATAAATCACAAACAAACCTAACAAAAGCGCCGAAACGGTATTCAAAATACCGGTAATCGCTGTGAAAGTCATTAATTAGCCCTTTTTGCCGAGAACAGTTTGTACGCGCTCAAGAAATGTTTTTAAATCGAAAGGCTTGTATATATAGTCATCATACCCTAAGTTTTTCGCTTTCAATTCTAAACCTTCATCAGCATAACCAGTGATAAAGATTATAGGCATTTTCGCTTGTCTATTTTGTGCGGAATACTCTTTTATTCTTTTTAATGTTTCGACACCATCTATGCCAGGCATTCGAATATCAGAGATAATTAAATCAAATTCTTCCTTGGCGCAGACATCAATTGCATTCTGTCCACTATTAACGATCACGACATCATAACCAGATTTACCAAGCAATCTTTTCAAGGTGCTTGTAATCATAACCTCATCATCAATGACCAATATTTTCTTGTTCATTTCGCTAACTCCCGCTATCTGCTTTCATTTGTTCATTTAATAAAATTTCGTCAAAATATTTAATTGTTTCTTCCTGAATAAATCTCCATGAATCATTATGAAAGTGATTTGTAGAATTTGTCTTAATTAATTTTTTGGGATGGACCTTCAAACGCATATAAAGCTCGTCAGTCTTTTCCAACGGCATTACTTCATCCTGTTGACCACGAAATAAAATCAAAGGGATTTCTATTTGATCGGCCACATCAAGAATATTTGGAGAATTAGCAATCTCATTCCAAAACCGCCGAAAATTAGAACTACGCAATAAACCATAGCGGTGCGAAAATTCAAGAGGCACTTTATCAAGCTTTCCATTACGAAAATCAACAAACGTCTCATAACGATTTAAGGCTCCCTCGATAAAGGGATGAATTTCTCCTTTCGCTTTAAAAAAAGCCTTTACCTCTTGATTGAAACCACTACGAAACCAATGCGCATACGAATCAGATAAAGAAGTTACAATTGTTACAATACTTCCGAATTTTATCCTCTTCTCTTTTATAGCAGCTAACATCGCAATCAAAGCACCCGTGCTGTGACCTAATACACCGATGTTTTGATCTTTTGGGAATTTATAGTTTCTTGCCAAATAATTAATACCAATTATTAAATCCTCCACAGAATTATTTAATGTCCATTCACCAGGAGTTCCAGCATGACCTCTTAAATTATAGGTGAGAAGAAGATAACCGTGTTCTGAAAAATATGAGCCATCCACTTCATATGATTTCGTGCAATAGCCCAACCCATGAACAAAAACCACCATGCCTTTACAATTCTGAAGATCGTCAGGCATAAACACCTTGCCTTTAAAAAGCGATTGATCGGACAAAAACTCAACTTTTTCTTCAATCATTTCACTTTCCTTGCCGTACAGATGTTATACATACCCCATGCGTCTTCACCAATAACAACAAATTGAAACCCAACATCCATGAGCCAAGTTCGCAAAACTTCCGGATCTCTATAATATACAACCCACGGACGAGAACCTTGCATCGTACAAACCCTTTCCATAAGTTTTTGGCTCGGGCTTTGTTTGATATTACTCATAATCAACAAACCGTTAGGAGCAAGCTGTCTATAGATCTCGGAAAGCACCTTTTTAACAACACCGTCATCTAAATAATAAATGAAGCCAGATGCAATAATAACGTTGGGAGTCCATTTAATTTTTTTCGCAAATTCCTCTAAGTGATTAAGTTTAAACGCATCCGCTTTTAAAAAGCGAAGCGAGGATTTTAGTTCGGGATGTGGTTTTATAAGCCCCTTCGCTAAACTAACAGATTCAGAATCATAATCTACACAGACCGCTTCATATTTCTCAAGGTCTGGGTCATCTTTTAACTCACGAATGTATCGAGCACCGCCAGAACCAATATCTACAATCTTCGTGTGGATTTCCCGAATTATGTTATCTTTAATTTCATTTTTTAAAATCTTGAGGATGCTATCTTTGCGATTCCTTGTAGCTTTAACTGCGGGAAGATTCAACAAAATCCTATCAACTAGCTTTCCCAACCAAGTGTAGCCATGCGATTTATTGTCATACATATATTCAAAATTAACCCCAGATTCAGAGCGGCCTAAAACACTTTTCCTACCAAAACAACTAGTTAATAAAAGCGAACGAATAATTTTTTTATATACGAAATCGTCGATTTGCTGTTTAAGTTTCATAAATATTTAAATTATTATGGTTTTAGCCATTTTTATTATTCTATTTTCGGCCGACAATATATTGCATGATCCCTTGCTGTTCATAGGAAATGGACAAATCTTTCTTTTCGAACCCTGCTTGAATAAATAAATCTCTGAATTCGTCATCAGGCCTATAAATTAAACTCCACTCTCCTACCCACTCCATAAAATGTATAGATGGATTACTGTATTTATCCCTTACGTCTGAAATAGCCAAAATCCCATTGGGTTTTAAGAGCTGTTTCAGATTATGAATTAGTTTTACAGATATACGCGCATCCAGATAATCAAAAAGACCCGTTGAGAAGATAAAGTCATATTTTTGAGGGTATTCCTTTTCAATATCTTTTTTCAAGGCGAGCCTAAGAACATTCAGTTGAACAAAAGATACTTGCTTGGAATTATTTAATATTTTTTTTGCATAATCGATTGATCGCTGGTCGGCATCAAAGCAATTAAATATTGAATTAGAAAATAGCGAACCCTCGTTATCACAAATCAATTCCCTAATATCACGGCAGGGACCCGATGCTAAGTCTACGATCTTTATATCAGCCCTATGGTTTTCTGTGACATAGTTTGAGATCAAACGCTTAAAATCTTCTTTTCTATTTCTTACCGCAACAGATATCGCCGACATTTGAAAATAATTATCATATAGTCGATCAAAGCCGGTTGTCTGAGGATTATTTATATAAATGTCATCGATAATTTTAAAATCGCCGGCATACCCATATGGTTTCTTCAAGCTCCAAACCACATACTCTCCTTTCATAAAGAATGGCCGCAACTTATTGACAAATAGTTTCTTTAGTTTAAAAACTTTCTCCTCATGGCCAGCTGCCATATTTTCTTTCTCGAAATTCATTATTTCACGAAAAACACCATTAACTTCTTGATTGAATCGACTCTGAAATCGGCCCCACTCGGATGGATTTTTTATAAGATATGATTCAACTTCCTTGGCAACTTCTTGGTAATGTTTGATTCGAATACGTAATGAAGATGGGGTGTCTTTTTGGGAAATATCAATATTTGACATTGCAGTCATGAGCTGACCGCCGTTTTAACGAATTCAAGTATTTCTTTTGCATCAAAAGGTTTATGAAAATACGCGACCGGATCCAACTGCATGGCTTCCTTTTCCAATTTCTCATCAGCATACCCAGTAACAAAAATAATGGGGATTTTTTGTCTTTTTTGATCTTTTAAAACTTTATCTATTTTTTTGATTGTTTCAACGCCGTCATCACCAGGCATTCGAATATCTGTAATAATTAGATCAAATTGTTCCTCCTCAACCATGACAATCGCATCGGCACCATTCTTTACCGTATAAACCTCGTAACCTTGCTTTTCTAAGAGGCGATCGAATGTTTTTATTAATAATTCCTCGTCATCAATAACAAGAATTCTTTTTTTATCGGGCATTCTCCATTCCTCTCCTTAGTTATTTACTAATTCATTATCGGCCATAGCAAATCCAGCTAAGAATTAACTCGCGATTGAGAAACTTCCCATTTTTCTAACCGTTGGGCAACTCTCCTTCTAGTCGCCTACGCTCGGTTATATCAGCGCCATAAATTAGCACACCAACCCGCTGGGTATCGGCCTCAATAATCGGATTTACTGTAACACCCAAATAGCCTTCCTGTCCATCCTTGCGCCTGAAAGTAATATCACCAAGGCGTAAGATTTTTTTCTTAGTCCTGCATTCAGCAATTCCTTGGGAAAGAATACTGTAATCCCACGTTGCACCGCATTGAGAGAAGATCTGATGAATCGCCTGTTTATGAGGAACGCCCAACACGTGTTCTGCCACAGGATTCCATGCAATAATTCGGTCGTCGGGATCAATTCGAATAAGAACAGATGGTACTAAATCAAGAAGCTGGCTGACTTCAGAATACGCTCGTCTTAGAACTTCTTCCTGACGTTTACGTTCAATAGCGTAACGAATAGCGCGAACAAGAGCCTGTGGTTCAATTTGCCCTTTCATAAAGTAATCCTGAGCTCCCAATTTAAGTGCCTCTGGTCCTACTGTTTCGTCGTATTCGCCCGTAAGAACGATTATAGGCAAATGCTTTGCCTGCGAATGTACTGTCAACAAAGTATTTAATCCATGGCTATCTTTTACATCCAAATCTAACAAAACAATATCAAACGATCGCTCCGATAAGAACTTCTTCGCAGTAGCTACGTCTTCGACAGAATCAATTAAAAATGAGATGTCTTTAGCAGATTGAAGGCGAGTAATCGTTGTATGGACAAAATCAGGCTCGTCTTCGACGATAAGAACCTTAATGGTGGCTTTTGCCATTTTCACCGCTCCAATACATAAAAACAAACTTCAGATAGCACTCTTGATCCAGAATTCATTCTGTCATTAAAGTAGCTATTTTTTGCGCTACACAGGTTTCAAGATATTCTAAACTCAATGGCTTGGTAATATAATCATTAGCACCTAAACTCGCGGTCTCCTGAATAATATCCCTAGCTTCAACAGCTGTAACCATAATTATCTTCACCGTCAGCTTCTGTTCTTTGATCCAATGAAGAATTTCAATTCCATCGCGCGGGCCTTTCATCCGCACGTCAAGTAAGGCCACATGTGGTTTTTCTTCCTGAAGTGCCTTATACGCATCCTCTTTTGTCGCTGCAGTTACCACCGTATACTTCCGGCCGATAAAAAACTCTGATAAAAAATCCCTAATTTCCGACTCATCATCAACAATAAGCAGTTTTTTCATAAAGCCTTCTCTCGACATATTTATGATTTCCAAGACCCGTACTACAGACTTTAATATGATTATCGACCCTCGGTAATATAAGCTAAATTACAGATTAATTTTACCCGCAAGGCACGCCAAACGCTATGAAAAAAAAGCTTGTTTAAGTTATTGGAGCAGAGGTCTCTCAAAAAACAAATAGATTTGACCGATTTTAAATAGGGTTCACTGAAAAAAGTTTTTAAGAGCAACAACTAAATATTTTCCAGCCATATCGTTTCATTTTCCTAT